>DASQAW010000300.1:0-9805 GCA_035635495.1 Burkholderiales bacterium | reverse complement strand
GATCTCCTTCAGCCGCGCGGTGGTGTTGAGCTTCATGATCGCCTGGCCGCAGCCGACATAGCCCGCGACCGGCGTGCTCTCGATCAGCTGGGCGATCTTCGCCGCCGCCGGCGACTCGCGGAAGGACGGCGTGAACCAGCGCTCCATGGTCGAGGGCACGAGCGCCTTCATCCCCTGCGTCTGCGCGATGCGGATGCGCTCCTCCCACTGCTTGATCGCTTCCGGCGGCTGCGCGTGGCTCGTGTCGGCCAGCACCATCCGCTCGAACATTGCCGGCCGCTTGAGCGCCAGCGTCTGGCCGATCATGCCGCCAATCGACAGGCCCATGTAGCTCGCGCGCTCGATGCCGAGCTCCTGCATCAGGCCGAGGACGTCGTCCGCCAGCATGTCGAGCGTGTAAGGCCCGGCCGGCGCGGCGCTCCTGCCGTGGCCGCGCATGTCGTAGTTGAGGATGCAGTAGCGGTCCTTGAGCGCTGCCACCTGCGGGTCCCACATGCGCGTGCTGCAGGCGAGCGAGTGGCTGAGGATCAGCCAGGAGCTGCCCTGCCTGCCGTGCATTTCGTAATGGATCTCGGTGCCGTTCACTTTGGCCGTCTTCATACGCTCTCCACGATAAGGGGAATCGTCATCTCGTCCTCGTGCGTGCCGCCGTGGTTGCCGATATGCAGCCAGCGCGGCTCGCCGGGTAGCCAGTCCTTCACGGTGTAGCGGTTGCGCATCACCATCGCGACGTCGCCGATGCGCTCGTCGAAGCGCGGGTGCGCTGCGCCGGGCCCGAACCAGCCTTCATCCACCAGGCGCCGGCTGGGCATCACATCCGCCTTGTCGCCCAGCCAGTCTTTCGCCCTCTGCAGAAAATCGCTCGCTGCGTGCACGTGGCAATAGACCACGCGCCTTTCGCCGCACAGCGGAAACCGCAGGAGCGATGCCAGCGATGCGGGCAGCTCCAGCGACTCCTCGGGCGCGACATCGATGAAGCCATGGTCCGAGGTCGCCACGACCACGGTGTCGGTACCTGCCAGGCGGCGCAGCAGCGCGCCGAATGCCGCATCGACGGTCTCGAACTCGCGCGCGGCCTGCGCGCTCTCGCAGCCGAAGCGGTGGGAGACGGCGTCGTAGTGCGGCCAGTAGGCGTAGATGAACTTACGCTCGTCGCCCGCTTTCACCACGCGCTCGACCTGCGCGACCAGCTCATCGGCGTTCGCGTACGCGACGCGCTCGGCGCCGCGGCAATGCACGCTGTTGTATTGAGAGTCGATGATGTCGCGATACGTCACCACGATGCTTTTCACCTGCAGTGCACCGAACAGGGAGGGCACCGTAAATATCTGGTCCGGGCTGACGCCGCGCGTGGCGAGCGGCGCCATGTCGCCGCGGCTCCGAAAGGGCAGCGTCGCCGAAACGCAGCCCGCTTCGCCGAAGTAACTGAACCAGCCGGTGAGCCCGTGCTCGAGCGGCGTGCGGCCGGTGTACGAAGTGGTGATCGCCGACGCGGTGGTCGAGGGAAACACCGACGTGAGCGCCGCACGGCGGCGGCGCTCAAGTTCGCTGCCCTTGCCGTGGCGCGCAAGATAGTTGTCGCCGAGCCCGTCGATGATCAGCAGAACAAGATTTTTCGCCGACACCGGGAACTCGAAATTCCGCAGCGGTTCATGCAGCGGTTTTCCG
This sequence comes from Burkholderiales bacterium, assembly GCA_035635495.1. GTDB lineage: Bacteria > Pseudomonadota > Gammaproteobacteria > Burkholderiales > SG8-39 > SCGC-AG-212-J23. The sequence goes on along the minus strand of DASQAW010000300.1, from coordinate 8,137 downwards.
CCGCGCGCGGCGACCACCGAAGCGACCAGATTGACGAGGCTGCCGCCCGCATAGTCAGGTCGCATGCCTTGATTTTAGGGGTAGAATCAAGCATCCCCATCCGAGGCTTTCGCCATGCGGCACGAAGTGCATCTCCACGCCGATATCCCGATTCTCGAAGGCGTCTCGCGGCGCCAGATCGAGCAGGCCTTCGCGCCGCTGCTCGAGTATCTCGACGCCGACGGGCTCGGCGACGTGAAGAGCCTCGAGCAGGACGAGCCGGGCTTCAAGTACGACGAGAAGGAGCTGATCCTCTACGTCTGCTGGACGGGCGAGGTCGGCCGCAGCTTCCACGGCGCGGTCGAGGCCGCGCTGGAAGCGCTCGGACCGTATTGCTACGAAGCGGTCGAGGTGGATGTCACGGTCTATCACGAGAACGGCGAGCAGGAATCGAAGCTGCTCTTCGTCGGGCCGACGCCGCAGGCGATCCACGAGGCGCAGCGCCGCTGCACGGTCGAGGACGTCGCCGCGATCCTCGCACGCCAGTTCGACAAGGAAAAGGTCGCCGAAGTCACCGCGCTGGTGAACGACCTCTTCGACCGCGACTGGAAAGACAAAGCCTCGCAGCCGAAGAAAGCCGAGCGCGCGTTCGAGAGCTACACGCGCCCCTCGCGCAAGAACCTGCACTAACCGAAAAAAGGGGTCAGAGCAATTTTCCCGTAACACCTACGTGCGTTAGTAGTTACAAGAAAATTGCTCTGACCCCTTTTTCTTGATGCATGGCTGGCCCCAAGTACCCCGGCTTTGACACGCTGGCGCTGCACGCCGGCCAGTCGCCCGATCCGGCGACCGGCAGCCGCGCGGTGCCGATCTACCAGACCACCTCGTACGTCTTCCGCGACACCGAGCACGCGGCCTCGCTCTTCAACATGGAGCGCGCGGGGCATGTGTACTCGCGCATCTCCAATCCGACCGTAGCGGTGCTCGAGGAGCGCATGGCGGCGCTCGAGGGCGGTGTCGGCGCGATCGCCACCGCCTCGGGCCAGGCGGCGCTGCACCTCGCGATCGCCACGCTGATGGATGCCGGCAGCCACATCGTCGCCTCGGGCTCGCTGTACGGCGGCTCGCACAACCTGCTCGCCTACACGCTCAAGCGCTTCGGCATCGAGACCACCTTCGTCTCGCCGCGCGATGCGGAGAATTTCCGTCGCGCGCTGAAGCCCAACACCCGGCTGCTCTTCGGCGAGACGCTCGGCAATCCGGGGCTCGACGTGCTGGACATCCCCGCGGTCGCGGCGATCGCCCATGCGGTGAAGGTGCCGCTGCTCGTCGATGCGACGTTCACCACGCCTTACCTGATGAAGCCGTTCACGCTCGGCGCGGACCTGCTTTACCACTCGGCGACCAAGTTCCTCGGCGGCCACGGCGTCGCGATCGGCGGCGTGCTCGTAGACTCGGGGCGCTTCGACTGGGACGCCTCGGGCAAATTCGCGACGCTCACGGAAGCCTACGCCGGCTTCCACAGCATGGATTTCGCCGAGGAGTCGGCGACGCGCGCCTTCCTCCTTCGCGCGCGCCGCGAGGGCCTGCGCGACTTCGGCGCCTGCATGGCGCCGATGACCGCGTTCCAGATCCTGCAGGGCATCGAGACGCTGCACCTGCGCATGCCGCGGCACGTCGAATCGACCCGCAAGGTGGTGCAGTTCCTGTCGGGCCATGCCGCGGTCGCCAGGGTGATCTATCCCGAGCTGCCCGAGCATCCGGACTACGAGCTGTGCAAGAAGCTCCTGCCCAGGGGCGCCGGCGCGGTGTTCTCCTTCGAGATCAAGGGCGGCCGCCCAGCCGGAAAGGCGTTCATCGAGTCGCTGCGCGTCTTCTCGCATCTCGCCAACGTCGGCGACGCGAAGTCGCTGGTCATCCATCCGGCGACGACCACGCACTACCGCATGAGCGACGAGGACCTGAAGAAAGCCGGCATCACCGCCGGCACCGTGCGCCTCTCGATCGGCCTCGAGGATCCGCAAGACCTGATCGACGATCTGGACCGGTCGCTCAAGATCTCCCAGAAATGAGGCTCCACGTCGGCGGCAAGGAGGTCTTCGCCTATACCGCCAACCATGAGCCCGACTCCGCGAAGCCCACCGTCGTCTTCCTCCACGGCGCGGGGCTCGACCATTCCTGGTTCGGGCTGCAGAGCCGCTACTTCGGCTATCACGGATGGAACGTGCTCGCGCTCGACCTGCCGGGGCACGGCCGTTCCGCCGGTCCGGCACTTACCACCATCGCGGCGATGGCCGACTGGCTGGCGGGTGCGCTGGATGCGGCGAAGGTGCAGCGCGCGAGCCTCGTCGGCCACTCGATGGGCACGCTCGTGGCGCTCGACTGCGCGGCGCGCCAGCCGCAGCGCGTCGAGCGGATCGCGCTGATCGCCACGGCGCAGCCGATGAAGGTGGGCGAAGCGTTCCTCGATGCGGCGAAACGCAACGCCTACGAGGCCTTCGACATGCACACGATCTGGGGCCACGCGCCGCAGGTGCCGCTCGGCGGCAATCCGAATCCCGGCATGTGGATGTACGGCGACACGCAGGCGCGGCTCGAGCGCCTGGCGCCCGGTGTGCTCTACGCCGATCTCAAGGCTTCGAACGACTACTCATTCCCGGGCGGCGTGAAATGCCCGGTGCTCTTCATCCTCGGCAAGCGTGACGTCATGACGCCGCCGCGTGCCGCGAAGACCTTGCAGGAGCAGATCCCGGGCGCGAAGACGGTGGTGATCGACTTTTCCGGCCACTCGCTGATGGCCGAGGCGCCCGACGCCACGCTCGATGCGCTGATCGAATTCCTGAGGTAAAAATCGCGCCATGCTGCGCTTCCTGATCTCATTCGGCCTGGCACTGTTTGCGGTGCTGGCACAAGCCCAGACCTATCCCGCCAAGCCGGTGAAGATCATCGTGCCGGCGCAGCCGGGCGGCGGCCTCGACCTCATCGGCCGCACGGTCGCCGACCAGCTCTCGCGCGCGTTCGAGCAGTCGTTCATCGTCGAGAACTCCGGCGGCGGAGGCGGCTCGATCGCCGCGCAGACGACGGCGCGCGCCGCGCCCGACGGCTACACGCTGATGGTCGGCTATGTCGGCACGCACGGCACGAACCCGGCGGTGCGCAAGCTGCCGTACGACGCGATCAAGGACTTCACGCCGATCGCGATGGTCGGCGGGACGCCGAACCTGCTGGTGATCGCGCCCGCCGTGCCGGCAAGCGACCTCAACAGCTTCATCGACTACGCGAAGAAGAATCCGAAGAAGCTGAACTACGGCACCGGCGGCATCGGGCTCCTGAATCACCTCGCGCTCGAGCAGTTCAGGGCCGCGGCGGGACTTGAGGAAGCGGTGTACGCGCACTACCGCGGCATCGGCCCGGCGATCGCCGACATGCTGGGCGGCCAGATCCAGGTGCTGATGCCGGGGCTCGCCGCCGCGCTGCCGCACATCCGCGCCGGCAAGCTCAAGCCCCTGGCGATCACCGGGCTGCAGCGCCATCCGCTGCAACCCGACCTGCCCACGTTCGAGGAGTCCGGCTTCAAGGGCTTCGACGGCGTGCAGTGGTACGGCATCGTCGGCCCGGCCCGGCTGCCTGCCGACATCACCAAGCGGCTGAACGGCGAGATCAACAAGGCGATCGAAGCGCCGGCGCTGCAGCAGCGCCTCGCCGGCGAGGCGATCACGGTGATGCCGATGACGCCGGCGCAATTCGGCCAGTTCATCCAGGCGGACATCGCGCGCTGGAGCGAGCTCGCCCGCGAGCGCGGCATCCGGCTGGACGACTAGCGGAACGCGGCGAGATCCACCGGCGCGTCGAACGCCCCACCGGCGTAGCGGAGGAAAGCATCGGCCTGCGCCGCGCTCCAGCCGCCGTAGGCGCAGTTCAGGCGGAATTTGTCCTCGATATCTCCCCGCGACAGCGGCTCACGCGCCCCGCCGCGCATGTGCGCCTGCCGCTCCTCCAGCTCGCGCCCGTCCTTCAGCCGCACGCGCACGTGGCCGGTGAATTCGTCGGGATAGGGATTGCCGGGATCGATCTCGTAGCGCACCTTGGCAGCCAGCGAGCGCAGCCGCGGATCCCGCACGCGCTCCTCGGTGAACGCGTCCAGCCCGGCGTGGCCGAGGATGAAGCCGGCGGCGATGCAGTACGGTGTGCTGAACTTTCCGGCGTAGGCGTTCGGCGGCTGCTGCTTGGCGGCCAGGGGCTCCCACAGCCGATGCACCGTGCCCTCGGCGACTTCGCAGATGACGGTCGCGATCCCGTCCACGTTGATGCGCTGGGCGAGGCGCCGGGCGCAATCCACGTAGGGCTGCGTCATCGTGCCGCAGGCGTAAGGCTTGAACGCGATGCCGGCGGCGACCCAGCGCTCGCCGAAGCCGTCGAGCAACTTCGCCCAGTCGCCGTCCGTGGTGTGGGCGAATGCCCGATAGAACCCGTGCGTGCCCTCGAGCACGGTGCGCGGGCCGATGAAGCCGGCGCGCGCGAGGTCGGCGGCGCGGATCGCCGATTGCGCGGCCCAGCCCGGGTGGAGGCGCTTGGTCCACGAGCCGTCGGCGAGGTACTCGATGATCCCGCCCGCCATCGAGCCGACGATGCCGAGGGCGTTCACGAACTCGCGCTCCGAGAAGCGCCGCGCGGCGGCGATGCCGGCCGCGGCGCCCAGCGTGCCGAGCACCGCCGTCGGGTGGAAGCCCGCCTTGTGGATGCGCTTGGGCGCGACAAGGCTCGCGCGGCACATGAGCTCGACGCCGACCGCGATGCCGGCGAGCGCGTCCGCGCCCTGGAGCCTTTCCCGCTCGCCGACGGCGAGCACCGCGGGCACGATCACTGCGCCGGCGTGCACCGGCCCGCCCTCGAACGTGTCGTCGAAGTCCTCGCCGTGCGCTGCGGTGCCGTTGACGAGCGCGGCGCCGCCGGCGTCGAGCGCGCGCGCGTGGCCGATGGCCGTGCACGCGCCCGATGCCTCCCAGCTCTTTACGGCTGCTTGGACATAGTCGCTGCGGCGCGCGGCCACGCAAAGCCCGGCGATGTCGACGAGCAGCTTCTCGGCAGTCTCGCGCATCGCGCGCGACGCCGCACGGGCGCGCGACAGGGCGCCGGCGAGCTGTTCGGAAATGGAGGAAGCGGTCAGAGCCGCAATGCTAGCGCCACGCCGTGCGCGCGACGAACCACATCATGAGGATGCCGCCGACCGTCATGCCGAACGCGACCACCGCGAAGATGCCGGAAAGCGTCGCCGCCGCGGCGCCGCCGGCGAGCACGATGACGAGGCGCGTGGTGCCGGCGAGCACCGGCATCAGCATCCGCCCCGCACCCTGCGAGGCGAAATAGAGCGCGATGCTGACGCCGAGCAGCGGATAGAAGGGCCCGACGATGCGCAGATAGCGCGTGCCGGCGTCGAGCACGGCAGAATCGGTGCTGAAGAGTCCGACCCAGGCCAGCGGGAAGACGGCGACCGTGCCGCCGATCACCAGGCAGATCGCGGCGGCGAGCGCTGCGCCCAGCCAGGCGACCTGCTTCGCGCGCGCGACGTGGCCGGCGCCGAGGCTCGTGCCGACGAGGACGACGAGCGCCTGGCCGACCGCGAAGACGAGCGGGATCTGCAGCAGCTCGAGGCGCACGCCCACGCCGTAGCCCGCCAGCGCCGCGGGCCCATGGCGGCCGACGTAGCCTGTGAGGACGACGGCGGTGAGCACCGTCTGGAACGCATTCAGCACCGAAAGTCCGCCGACGCGCAGGATGTCGGCGAACAGCCGCTTCTCCAGCACGAGGTCGGCGCGGCCGGGCCGCAGCGAGCTCGAGCGGCGGAAGACGACTACCGCCATGGCGATCGCGGCCAGCCCGAACGTGGTGACATAGGCGATGCCGGCGCCGGCGATGCCCAGGCGCGGCATCGGCCCGAGGCCGAGGACGAGCGAGCCGGAGAGCGGGACGTGGACCAGCGCCGCGGCGATCAGGCCGAGCGCCGGCACGAGCATGTTGCCGCTGCCGCGCAGCACGCTCGAGAGCGTGTTGGCGAGCCACACGGTGATCGCGCCGGCGAAGATGATGTTGGAGTAGGCGAGCGCGTGCGCGAGCGTCTCGCCTTCGCCGCCCAGCAGCCGGTAGAGCGGACGCGCCAGTGCCAGCACCAGCACGGTAAACGCCGCCGCCATGCCGAGCGCGATGATGAGCGCGTGGACCACCAGGCGCCGCGCCCGCGCGGCATCGCCCGCGCCGAGCGCGCGCGCGATGGCCGACGACACGCCGCCGCCCATCGCGCCGGCCGAGGTCATCTGCAGGAGCATGAGCAGCGGAAAGACCAGCGCGAGGCCCGCGAGCGGCGCCGTGCCGAGGCGGCCGACGAAGTAGGTGTCGCCGACCGAGACCATCGACTGGAAGGCGACGAGCAGCAGTCCTGGCGCGGACAGGCGCAGCAACGTGGGCAGGGCCGGCGCCTCGAGGAACCGCTGCGTCATTTCAGGAGCCTCGGCGCTGCAAGCGCCGCCGCCCAGCCGAGCAGCACGCCGAGCGCGTCGGCGACCATGTCGTAGACCTCGAAGCTGCGGTAGCCAGTGGCGCGCTGCAGGAACTCGATGGCTACCCCCATGGCAATGAAGCCCGCGGCGTACGCGAGGCGCGTGCGGCGCGTGCGGTAGAGCTGGCAGAACCAGAACATCAGGCCGCCGTACGCGATGAAATGGCCCAGCTTGTCGCTTTGCCCGAAATCGACGTGCGGCGGCTGCGGCGTGAGCGACAGCCAGAAGATCGCGCCCACCATCCCCCAGCCGATGGCGACGAAGAGGTTGCGCTTGTTCAGTCGGCCGCGGCGAGGAATGCGCGCATGGCGCGCATTCTAGAAGAGCGCGAGCTGTCCGGGATTCTTTGGCGGCGGCTGGAACAGGCTGCAATCGAGCTCGGCACGGCGCCGGCCCGCGCCGTGCCCGTTCAGGCGGTACTTGCGGCAGGCGATCGCGAAGCGCTTGGCGATGAGCTCGGCGTAGTTGCCGGTGCCGGTCATGCGCGTGCCGAAGCGCGGGTCGTTGTCGCGCCCGCCGCGCATCTGGTGGATGATGCTGATCACGTGCTCGGCGCGCTCGGGGTAATGCGCCGCGAGCCACTCCTTGAAGAGGTCCTTGAGCTCGTTCGGCAGCCGCATGATCACGTACGCGGCTTCCTCCGCGCCCGCCGCGGCGGCCGCCTCGAGCACGTGCTCCATCGTCTTGTCGTTCAGCGCGGGAATCAGCGCGGCCACCATGACCCCGCACGGCACTTTGGCATTGGCTAAATTTCTTAGAACATCAAGGCGGCGCTGCGGGCTCGCCGCGCGCGGCTCCAGTTTCCGCGCGAGCTCGCGATCGAGCGTGCCGATGGAGACGAATACGCGCACGAGGTTCTTCGCCGCCATCGGCCCGAGGAGGTCGAGGTCGCGCTCGACCAGCGCCGACTTCGTCACCATGGTCACCGGGTGATTGCACTCGGCCAGCAGCTCGAGGATCTGTCGCGTGATGCGGTACTTGCGCTCGATCGGCTGGTAGCAGTCGGTATTGGCGCCGAGCGCGATCGGACTCGGCTTGTAGCCGGGCTTGGCGAGCTCCTCGCCCAGCAGCTCGGCGGCGTTGGTCTTGGCGAAGAGCTTGGTCTCGAAGTCGAGCCCAGGCGACAGCTCGAGGTACGCATGGCTAGGGCGGGCATAGCAGTTGTGGCTCACCACGCCGTTGGCGATGAAGTCTTCCGTCTCGGTCGTGATGTCGTACAGGCGCATGGCCTTGCCGAGAGGCTCGACGGCGACGACGCCGAGCCGCGCCGCGCTCTTGACCGCCTGGCCGGTAATGTCGCGCTTTCGGACGATCGCCGGATCTACGGTATGGAAGAAGCGCAAGCACTCGCGCAGACCGCCGGTTACGCGGACGATGTCGATCGGCTTGCGCGACTCGCGGTGCACATGCTCGACAACGAAACCAAAGTCGAACGTGCGCAGGCATCGGCGCAACTGCTCGATGATGGCTGGTTCGGTGTTGCTGATCCTGAGTACGCCCTCGCTGTAGCTCCCCTCGGCGTCGTAGATGCCAGCGAGGAAGCCAGCTGCCCATTCGCGCGAGGGCGCTTCGCGCCACGCGATCAATTCGCGAATGCTCTGAAC
>DASQAW010000299.1:0-3706 GCA_035635495.1 Burkholderiales bacterium | reverse complement strand
GTCGTAACTAAGCCGCTGAACCGCGGCGTTTGAAGCGGCACTCTTGCGGGTAGGGGAAGACGTCCTCCTGCTCGCCCGAGCGGACGAGCTCCTGCTTCGCCTGCCAGAACTCCGGCTTCAGCAGATCGCGGTGGTACTCGTAGAAGATCTCGCGGGCGCGAGGCTCCGACACCAGGAAGGAGTCGAACTGCTCGGGGAAGACGTCGGCCTCGCCGATCCGCCAGTAGGGCTCGGCCGCCATTTCCTCCTCATAGCTTTTGGCCGGCGGAATGCGGCGGAAGCTCATCTCTTCCATCGGCTGGATCTCGTCGTAGTCGTAGAACACGACGCGGTCGTGGCGCGTGACGCCGAAGTTCTTGAGCAGCATGTCGCCCGGGAAGATGCCGGCGCCGGCGAGCTCCTTGATCGCCTGGCCGTATTCGCGCAGCGCGCCCCGCAGCGCGTCCTCGTCGCCATTGCGGCGGCAGGCCTCGACGTGGAGGTTCAACGGTTCCATGCGCCGCTCGATGTAGACATGGCCGATGACGATCTCCTCGCCGTCGGATTCGATCAGCGACGCGCATTCGCTCTTGAGTTCTTCGACCAGCGCGGGATCGAAGCGCGCGAGCGGCAGCGCGACGCGCGAGTACTCGAGCGTGTCGGCCATGCGGCCGACGCGGTCGTGCAGCTTCACCATCAGGTACTTCTGCATCACCGTCTCGCGGTCGATCTCCTTCGGCGGCGCGAAGCGGTCGCGGATCACCTTGAAGACATACGGGAAGGACGGCATGGTGAAGACGAGCATCACCATGCCCTTGATGCCGGGGGCGACGACGAAGCGGTCGGTGGAATGCTTCAGGTGGTAGTGCAGGTCGCGGTAGAAAAGCGTCTTGCCCTGCTTGGCCAGCCCTATCGCCATGTAGAGCTCGGCGCGCGGCTTCCTCGGCATCAGCCAGCGCAGGAACGAGACGAACGCCGCGGGCGCCTCCATTTCGACGAAGAAATAGGCGCGCGCGAAGGAGAAAAGGACGAGCAGCTGATCCTCGCCCATGAGCAGCGTATCGGCGTAGAGCTCGCCGCGCTCGTTCTGCAGGAGCGGCACGGCGAAAGGCACCTCGTGGTGGCCGTTGATGAAGCGGCCGACGACGTAGGCGCCCTTGTTGCGGAAGAAGAGCGAGCGCAGCACCTGCACCTGCAGGTCGGGATGCGCGCGCGCGGGCCGCGGGAAATGCGGGCGCAGCGCGTGCACGATGTTGCGCAGGTCGCGCCGCGGGTTCTCCCAGGGGTTCTTGAGGGCGAAGCTGGTGGCGATGTTGCGCAGCGTCTGCCGCAGGCCGTCGACCAGCGGGTAGTAGCAGGCGTAGGTGGGTGATTCGCCTTCGAGATGCTCGGTGGCGACCGCCGGCCGCCAGAAAATGAACTCGTTGTGATAGTAGCGGCGATGCAGCACCGCGCAGGCGACCGAGTTGTAGAAGGTCTCCGCGCATTCCGGCTGTCGGTGCTCGTGCAGCAGGCCGATGTAGGCGAGCTTGATTGACGGCCACAGCGACTCGTCGACCTCGGCTTCCGGGAAACGGTCGAGCAGGGCGCGCACCCCTTCCTCCACGCGCAGGTCGTACATCTGGATGCGCCGGCGCGCGAGCTCGCGCATCTCGGCCCACGCCGCGTGCTCGAAGAGCCCCTTCGCCTGCACCGCAGCCTCGCGGAACAGGTGATAGTGCCTGTCGAAACCGGCGAGGATGCAGCGCGCGATGTCCTGCGGCAGGCTGGACCTCTGCTCTACCGGAACAACCTGAGGGACGGCGCTCACACCGCGGCGAGCTTGGCCTTCTTCTTGTCGTCGAAGAACTGCTCGTCTTCGGTCGAGCCGTGCAGCGCCGTCGTCGAGGCGGTGCCGCCGGTGACCACTTGCGTGATCTCGTCGAAGTAGCTGGTGCCGACCTCGCGCTGGTGCTTGACGGCGGTGAAGCCCTTCTCGGCCGCAGCGAACTCCTTCTGCTGCAGCTCGACGAAGGCGGTCATGCCGCCGCGCGCGTAGCCGTGCGCGAGCTCGAACATCGAGTAGTTGAGCGCGTGGAAGCCGGCGAGCGTGATGAACTGGAACTTGTAGCCCATGGCGCCGAGCTCGCGCTGGAACTTGGCGATGGTCGCGTCGTCGAGGTTCCGCTTCCAGTTGAACGACGGCGAGCAGTTGTAGGCGAGCATCTTGCCGGGGTGCGCCTTCTGCACCGCTTCGGCGAACTTGCGCGCGAAGTCGAGGTCGGGCTTGCCGGTCTCGCACCACACCATGTCGGCGTACGCGGCGTACGCCACGCCGCGCGCGATCGCCTGCTCGAGGCCGTTCTTCACGCGGTAGAAACCTTCGGCGGTGCGCTCGCCGGTGACGAACGGCTTGTCGTTCTCGTCGACGTCGGAGGTGATGAGGTTCGCCGCTTCGGCATCGGTGCGTGCAAGCAGCACCGTCGGCACGCCGGCGACGTCGGCCGCCAGGCGCGCCGCGACGAGCTTCTGCACGGCTTCCTGGGTGGGCACGAGCACCTTGCCGCCCATGTGGCCGCATTTCTTGACGGAGGCCAGCTGGTCCTCGAAGTGCACGCCGGCTGCGCCGGCGTCGATCATTGACCGCATCAGCTCGTAGGCGTTGAGCACGCCGCCGAAGCCGGCTTCGGCATCGGCGACGATGGGCGCGAAATAGTCGACGTCTCCCGTGCCTTCCATCCACTGGATCTGATCGGCCCGAGCGAGCGCGTTGTTGATGCGCTTCACCACCGTGGGAACCGAGGACACGGCGTACAGCGACTGGTCGGGATACATCTGCAGCGAATCGTTCGCGTCCGCGGCGACCTGCCAGCCGGAGAGATAAATCGCCGGCACGCCGGCTTTCACCTGCTGCACGGCTTGATTGCCAGTAAGCGCGCCGAGGGAATTCACGTAGGGGCGCTCGTGCATCTGCTGCCAGAGCTTCTCCGCGCCGCGCTTCGCCAGCGTGTGCTCGACCTGCACGCTGCCGCGCAGGCGGACGACGTCTTCGGCGCCGTAGCCGCGCTTCACGCCTTTCCAGCGCGAGTTTTCCTGCCATTCTTTTTCGAGCGCGTGGACTTGCGTATCTCGCTGATTCACGTTCCCTCCAGAAGTTGTCGGTAGCGAGAGTGTGCGCGGCGCCCATGGCGCGCAGCAACACGCCATGTGGGCTATTTGTCCGTTACAAAAACAAGGCTTTACATAGGCTTACCGTACCCCCGTTTCATGATGCGGGAGCAAGTTTCAGAATTTGCTGCTTTGCGGAAAACGCCGCCGTTTGGCGGGTCAGGGCGTGCGAATGGCGGCTTCGCCGGGCTTGGAGCGCGGAGGCTTGGTGTTCTTGTCTCCCGGCGTCCTCACCGCCGCCTTGGACCGCGGCGCGGGAGCGGACTTTGGATGCTGTTTGCGGGCATGGTCGGCCTGGCGCTGCTGCTCGCGCACGGCCGGCGAAGGCTGCCCGTCGGAAGGCTGCGCCCATGCAGCCGAGCAGAAGAGGGCCAGGCATACGGTTGCCAAGATTGGTCTCATGTCTGCACCAGTTTACGGTAGCGGTGCACGCTCATCAGGATACCCGCGCCAATGAAGAGCGTGAGGAGCGCCGTGCCGCCGTAGGAAAGGAAGGGCAGCGGCACGCCTACGACCGGAAGGATGCCCGACACCATGCCCATGTTGACGAAGGCGTAGGTAAAGAACATGAGCGAGATGG
>DASQAW010000298.1:0-3431 GCA_035635495.1 Burkholderiales bacterium | reverse complement strand
AGCACCGTGATCGGCGAGTGGGCACGTGACAAGCTCACGCGCTATTCGCTCCTCAGCGGCACGGGTGATCCGTACATCTGGGACTTTGGCAGCGCGGCGCGCCACCACAAGCTCTATGCGCCTTGGCTGCATGTCGATCATTGCCGAGCAGGACTGCTCGGGCTGCGCGGCGCCACCGGCGGCGACATCACGCTCTTTCGGAATGCGGCGAAGGAGATCCGCGCCATCCTGCAGGAGGAGGGCGTCGCCGACATGCCGCTCGGCGTCGACGTGGTCGAACCCCCGATGCTTTTCGAATTGCAGAAAGCAGGCATCGAGGTGCGCGACGGCCAGCAGGTGATGCTCGAAGCGCGCGAAGTGAAGAACATCGACGAGCTGACGTTGCTCAACATGGCCTCCGCGATGGTGGACGGCGTCTATCAGGACATCGGCGAAGCGCTGAAGCCCGGCGTGCAGGAGTCGCAGATCGTGGCGCTCGCCACCAAGCGGCTCTACGAGATGGGCTCCGACTGTGTCGAGGCCATCAACTCGATCTCCGGCGAGCGCTGCAATCCGCATCCGCACAACTTCACCGACCGGCTGATCCGCCCGGGCGACCAGGCGTTCTTCGACGTCATCCAGTCCTTCATGGGGTACCGCACGTGCTACTACCGCACGTTCAACGTCGGGCGGGCAACGCCGGCGCAGCGCACGGCTTACAAGAAAGCCCGGGAATGGATGGACAAGGCGATTGAATTGCTGAAACCCGGCATGTCGACCGACAAGATCGCGCGCGCCCTGCCCGAGGCGAAGGACATCGGCTTCGCCAGCGAAATGGACGCCTTCGGCCTCAATTTCTGCCACGGCCTCGGCCTCGGCCTGCACGAGCGGCCGCTGATTTCGCGCGTCAACTCGCTGCGCGAGCCGATCGAGCTGAAGGCCGGCATGGTGTTCGCCGTGGAGACCTATTGCCCGGCGACCGACGGCATCTCGGCCGCGCGCATCGAGGAGGAAGTCATCCTCACGCCGAGCGGCGCCAGGATCATCTCGCTCTATCCCGCAGAGGAACTTCCCATTGCCAACCCCTACTAGCAAGCTCGGCTGGATCGGCACCGGCCGCATGGGCTACGCCATGGCCGAGCGCCTGGCGAAGGCCGGCTGCGACCTCGCTGTCTGGAACCGCACCAAGGAGAAGGCGCAGCCGCTCGCCAAGTACGGCGCGAGAGTGGTCGACAAGCTGCAGGAGCTCGCCGGCCGCGACATCGTTTTCTGCATGGTGTCGACCTGGGACGACGTGAAGTCGGTGATGCAGCAGCTGCTCGCCGGCAGCCAGAAGCCGAAGATGGTGGTCGAGTCCTCGTCGATCTCGCTCGAAGGCTCGGCCGAGCTGCGCAAGCTGCTTTCAGCCAAGGGCATCGACTACCTGGCGGCGCCGGTGAGCGGCAACGCCAAGGTGATCAAGGCCGGCAAGCTGACGATCGTCGCCTCGGGGCCGAAAAAGGCCTATGAGCAGGCGCGGCTGTTCCTCGACCTGCTCGGCGCCGGCTCGAGCTACGTCGGCGAAGGGGAGCTTTCGCGCATCGCGAAGATCTGCCACAACGTGATGCTCGGCGTGGTGATCCAGAACCTATGCGAGATCACCATTCTCGCGGAGAAGGCCGGCATGCCGCGCCACGCCTTCCTCGACTTCCTGAACAAGAGCGTGATGGGCTCGATGTTCACGCGCTACAAGACGCCGGCGCTGGTGAATCTTGATTTCCACGTCACCTTTACGCCGAAGCTGCTGCGCAAGGACCTGGATCTCGGGCTCGACTCCGGCCGCGAGTTCGAAGTGCCGATGCCGCTCACCTCGCTTACACGCGACCTTTTGCAGCAGATGATTGGCCAGGGGATGACGGAGCAGGATTTCTCCACGCTGCTGCTCATGCAGGCCAAGGCCTCCGGCATCGAGCTCAAGCCCGAGAACGTGCAAGTGAGCGACGGGTTGTCCAGCTAATGTATACGGCCACCGCTGGCATTGCGCTGCCGACCACGATCATCGGCTCGCTGCCGCGGCCCGGCTGGTACACGCAGAACCTCGGCAGCCGCGATTTCCGCGAGGCAATGGTCGACCGCGCCTATCGCGAGCAATATCTCGACGCCGTTTCCGTCTACATGCGCGACCAGGAGGTCGCGGGGCTGGACATCGTCACCGACGGCGACTGCCGCTTCGACGCCGACGTCGCAGGGCACAACTGGTTTTCCTACGCGCCGCTGCACATGGCCGGCTTCGGCGGCGCGCGTCCGTACCAGGCGAAGGGCGGGCTGGCCGGCATCCCGACGAAGCCGGGGCATATCCTGCACGACGTGCTCGAGACGCGCGTCATGCCGGACCTCGTCGGTCCGGTGGGGCCGGGCAAGCTGCGCTATGCCGCGATCTGGAAGGCGGCGCAGCGCCAGACGAAGAAGCCGGTCAAGTTCGGCACGATCACAGCCGAGCTCATCGCAATGGCGGTGCGGGATCTGCATTACAAGGATCTGCGCAAGGCGATCCTCGCCATCAGCGACGCACTGAACCAGGAGCTGCATGAGCTCGCCGACGCGGGCTGCAAGGTGATTCAGATGGAAGAGCCGCAGATCCATCTGCTGGCGGCCAAGGGTCTGTCCGACGGCGTGCTGAATGCCGACTTCATGGTCGAGGTGTTCAACACCACGGTGCGCGGGCTGCGCGGGAAGACCGAAGTCTGGTGCCACACCTGCTGGGGCAACCCGGCGGCGCAGCGGCTCTTCGCCCAGCAGCCGAGCTATGCCCCGGCGCTTGAGGCGCTCAACCGAGTCGATGCGGATGTCATCACCTTCGAGACCTGCAGCTCGGGCGGCATGGACCTCGAGGCGATCGGCAAGCGCATCCGCGACAAGAAGGTGTGCATCGGCGTGGTCGATCACCACACGCTGCAGGTCGAGACCCCCGAGCAAGTGGCGGCGCTCGTGCGCAAGGCGCTCGAGCACGTTCCCGCGGAGCGCCTGGTGCTTGCGTCCGACTGCGGCATGGGACGCGAGGGCATGAGCCGGCGCCACGCCTTCTACAAGATGGTCTCGATCGTTCTGGGCGCTAACCTGGTCCGGCGGGAACTCAAATTGCCGGAGGCGCACTGCCTCGCCGCCGAGGCCGGCTATTCGATGATCGAAGCAGAGAAGTGATAAGGTTTGTCGGGCCTAACTTGGAGGAGGACGGCACCATGGCGATGCAACGCAGAAGGTTCATCCAGGCGGCTGGCGCGGCCGCGGGCGTATCGGCGCTCGGTTTTCCGTCGATCCTGCGCGCCCAGGCCGAGCCGATCCGTCTCGGCCTGCTCACCATCAAGACCGGCGCGCTCGCCTCCGGCGGTATCGACATGGAGCGCGGGCTCACCCTCTTCCTGAAGGAGAAGAACTACACGATGGGCGGCCGCAAGGTCGTCCTCACCGTTGCC
>DASQAW010000297.1:0-8047 GCA_035635495.1 Burkholderiales bacterium | reverse complement strand
CATCACGCCGTGCCAGGTGACGAGCTCGAAGCCCGGAATGGTTTCGCCCATCACCGGGATGTCGCCGAGCGCGCCAACGCCGCGCTTTGGCGCCGTGGACGCGATGGCGCGCACGCGCCCTGACTTGATGTGGCCAATGGCGATGTTCACCACATCGAAGAGCAGATTGATCTCGCCCGCCATGAGCGCGTTCAGCGCGGGCGCGTTGCCCTTGTACATGACCATCAGCAGGTCGGCGCCGGCGTGCGCGCGCAACAGCTCGCAGCCCACCGAGGGCAGCGCGCCCGACGCACCGCAGGTCACGCGCCCGGGATGCGCCTTGATCTCGTTCAGCACTTCGGCGAGCGTGGCCGGCGGGAAGGCCGGATGTGCGATCAGCACCATCGAGGCGTTGTCGAGATGGATCACCGGCGCCAGCTCGCGGAAGGGGTCCACCGCCGCCTTCATATAGGACGGGTTCGTAATGACGCTCGGCACCACGAACACCAGCGTATGGCCATCGGGCGCCGATTTCGACGCTGCCGCATGGGCGATGTTGCCGCCGGCGCCGGGCTGGTTCTCGACGACGTTCGGCTGTCCGGTGCTCTCGGAGAGACCGGCGGCGACGATGCGGGCAACCACATCGGCCGGGCCGCCCGGCGCGAAGGGCACCAGCCAGCGGATCGGCTTCGTCGGCCACTCCTGCGCCTGCGCGCCCAGCGCGACGGCCAACAGCAGCCATGCGATGCGGCTCATCGAGCGCTCGTCTGCAAGACCTTCCAGACGCGCTGCGGTGTGGCCGGCATGGCAATGTCATCCACGCCGAGCGCGTCGCAAAGCGCGTTGATCACCGCCGCCGTGGCAGGCACCACGCCGCCCTCGCCGCCGCCCTTCACGCCTAAGGGATTGCCCTGCGTCGGCACTTCCGCCAGCTCGGTTTCGAACGCCGGGAGATTTTCCGCGCGCGCGAGACCATAGTCCATGAACGAGCCGGTCAGCACCTGGTTGGCGGCATCGAGCGCGACCCCTTCCATGAGCGCCTGGCCGATGCCCTGCGCGATGCCGCCGTGGGTCTGGCCGTGCACGATAAGCGGGTTGACTGCGCGGCCCACATCGTCGACCGTGATGTAGCGCAGCACCTCCACCGCGCCGGTATCGGGATCGACTTCCAGCTCGCACACCGCGCAGCCGCCCGGCGTGGCGGGAATGCGGCGGTTGATGTCCTCGCTGGCCGCCAGCGGCGCGAGATCGAGCAGCGCCACCGCCCGATCAGTACCGGCGACGCGGAAGGTGCCACGCTCGTAGACCAGGTCCTCCGCGCCCACCTCAAACCGGGTTGCCGCCGCATCGCGCGCGGTGTCGAGGAGCTTGCGACTCGCGGACACCAGCAACGTGCCGGCGAAGCGCAGCGAGCGGTCGGAGTGCGAGCCGCCGCCCGCGCTTACGAACGCCGTGTCGCCCGTGCGCAAGCGGATGCGCTCCATCGGCAGCTCGAGATGGTCGGCGGCCACCTGCGCGAACGCGGTCTCGTGCCCCTGCCCCGTCGACTGCGTGCCGGCGATGATGTCCACGCCGTGCTTCGTCAGATGCAGCTCGACCCGCTCGCGCGCCGCGCCCACCGGCGATTCCACGTAGTTGGCGATGCCCAGGCCGCGCAGGCCGCGCGCTTTCGCCTTGCGACCGGCAAGACCGCGATAGTCGGCGAGCTCGAGCGCGCGCTCCATGTAGCCGCCGAAGTCGGCCGCTTCGAGAACGAGCCGCATAGGCGTGCGGTATGGCAGCGCGCCCTTCGGTACCAAGTTACGCCGCCGGATCTCGGCGCGGTCCATCCCGAGCTTGCGGGCCGCGAGGTCGAGCAGGCGCTCGATGACGTGGTGCGCCTCGGGCCGGCCCGCGCCACGATAAGGCACTGCGGGCACGGTGTTGGTGGCAACGCCCTGCACGCGTAGGGAAACATGAGGGACGCGGTAGACCGTGGTGAGGATGTTGCGGAAGTTGTTGAGCGGGACGAAGGACACGGTGTGGGCGCCGATGTTCCCGCGCACGCTGACGTCGTAACCGACGATGCGCCCCTCCGCGTCGACGCCGAGCGCCGCTTCGATGGCCGCATCGCGCCCCTGGAAATCGGCGAGGAACGCCTCGCTGCGGCTCGCCGTCCAGCGCACCGGCCGGCCGAGTCGCTTCGCCGCCCAGCAAACGATGACCTGTTCGGGCTGCAGATAAGTGCGCGGGCCGAAGGCGCCGCCGACGTCGCGCGTCACTACTCGCACGCGCTCGGAACCCAGCACTCTGGAAAGCAGGCCGCGCAGGAGGAGCACGCCCTGGCTGCCGGTGATGAGCGTGTAACCCTGCCCGTCCCATTGGCCGAGCGCGGAGCGCGGCTCCATCTGGCAGTTGGCGACGCGCTGGCTGACAAACTCGTGCCGCACGACCTGGGCGGCTCGCGCCAGGGCGCTTTGGGTTGCCGCGGCATCGCCGAATGCATGGTCAAAGCACAGCGTTTCCTCCAGCGGCAGCGGCTCGTAGTCCACCTCGAGCGCATCGGCCGCGTCGCGCGCCTGCTCCAGCGTCTCGGCGATCACGGCCGCGACCGGCTCGCCGACATGGCGCGCCTCGCCGCGCGCGAGCGGCCAGTGCGCCCATTGGCGCGGGTTGTCGAAAGCGCGCCTGGTGATGTCGTGGATGTCGAGCGGATTGGGCACATGGTCGACCGGCAGCAAGCCGTCGGCGGCATAGTCGGCGCCGGTCAGCACAAACACATCGCGCCGCGCGGGCGCGTGGATGCCGGTGATGCGAGCGTGGGCGTGCGGCGAGCGCACGAAGACGCAATGCGCCTGGCCGGCACAGGTCTCGTCGTCGGCGAATCGGCCGCGGCCGGTGAGGAGCCGGTCGTCCTCAACGCGCGGGAGCGCTCGGCCGATATACATAGCGTCCTTCCGCGTCGCGCTCGAGGCGCCCGGACTGGCGCAGCGCCTCCAGCTCGCGCACGATCTCGCGGCCGTCGCGGCTGCCGCGCGCGCTCATGAGCCCGACGAAGAACTTCGGCCCGTCGGCGAGCGCGGCCTCGAGCGAGTCGAAGCGCGGGCCGTCGTAGCGCGGCGGCGCCGGAATCTGCGAGTCCATGCCCTGCTTCAAGGTCAAGTCGAAGCCCGCCTTCGATCCTGTGCGCGCGCCCAGGAGCGAGGGATCGAGCGGCATCGCGCGAAAGCCGCCCGCGACGACGAGGTCGCGCTCGGCCTGGAAGCGCGTGGCGAGCGCCCAGTCCATCTGCTCGTCCGAGAAGATGTCGACATCGGGATCGACCACGAACACGTGCTTGACGTTGACTGGCGTGGCGAACACCGCGCCGATCGCGACGCGCGCCTCGCCCGGCACGCCCTGCCGTACGGCGACGCGGACGTTGAATGCGCCGCCGCTCGAAGGCGTGGCGTACACCGCGACCACTTCGCGCACCGCGGTCTCGAGCGCGCGCCATACCGAAACCTCGACGCGCAATGCGTTGAGCTGCGCGGTGTCGGTGCGGCCGAGCCAGCGCCCGCTGATGGTGGCGCACTGGAACACGGCGTCCCGCCGGCGGGTGATGGCGGTGAGGTGGAACACCGGATTGGTCTTCAAGGCGCCGTAGTAGCCGAGGAACTCGCCATAAGGTCCTTCGGGCTCGACGTAGCCGCGCTCGTCGAGATAGCCCTCGAGCACGTACTCGGCATCGGCGGGCACGCGCAGATCGCTGGTCTTGCACTTCACGACCGGGAGCGGCGCGCCGCGCAGCGCGGCCATGAGCGCGAGCTCGTCGCCCGGCAGCCGCATGGCGGCCGCGACGTGATCGACCGGATGCGAGCCGACGACGAAGGCGATCGGCAGCCGCTCGCCGCGGCTCACGGCCGCCCGGTAGATGGCTTGCAGATCGGAAGGAGCGTTGAGATCGACGCCGGCTTCGCGCCGTCCGCGCAGCATCAGGCGCCGGATGCCGACGTTGGTGACATCGCGCGCCGGGTCGCGGGTGAAGTCCATCGACGCCGAGATGTAGGGCGCGCCGTCGTATCCGTGCTGCAGATGCACCGGCAACGCGGTCAGGTCGGGATCGCGCTCGACGACCTCCTGCGCCGGCGCCGCCGCCACCACCTCCACGACGGGCTGGGGCGCGCCCAGGCGCGCGAGCACTTCGGCGAGCAGGCGGTCCGGCGTAGTGCCGAAAGCGAGCGCCAGGCGCGAGCGGCTGGCCGTGACGTTCGCCGCCAGCTCTGCGCCGCCGGCATTCGCGAACCAGACGGCTTTCGCGTTGCCTTCGTGCACAGGGGCGACGTCGCCGAGCTCGACGGGTTGCTGGACGCGCTGAAGCTCATCCGGCGGCAGCGACTCAAGGAAGCGGCGGAGCCGAAACCCGTCGAGGTCCATCAGATCGGCACCCTCGTGGCGTCGTAGCGGAAGAGCCATTCGTAGCGATCCGCGATGCCCTGGCTCGTCCACTCGCGCTCGATGAAGCGGCGTCCTTCCTCCGGGTCGGCCAGAACCGGGTTATGGAAGCGGTGGATGTTGGCCGCCGAGCCTTCCACCGTACGGCGCGTGCGCTCCTTCCGCGCCCTTTCGTAACGTGTGAGCGCCTCGGGCACCGGGTACTGGGCAAGACAGCGCGCGAGCACGCAGCCGTCCTCGATCGCCATGATCGCGCCCTGCGCGAGGAACGGGAGCATCGAATGCGCGGCGTCGCCGGCGAGCGTGACTCGGCCCACCGTCCAGCGCTCGAGCGGCGGCCGTACCATCAGCGCCCATTTGTACGGCGTGTCGATCTCGCGGATGAAGGCCTGGATGTCCTCGTGCCAGCCGCGGAAGTCGGCGATGAGCTCCTCGGGCGTGCCGCGCGCGCTCCAGGACTCGATGCGCCAGTCGCCGCGCTCGAGCGCGCCGACGAAGTTCATCACCTTCCCGGCGCGCAGCGGGTAATGCACGATGTGGCCGCCGGGCCCGATCCAGTTCGAGCCCACCATGCGCGCCATGTGCTTGGGCAGCCGCTCCATCGGTACGACGCCGCGCCAGGCGATGACGCCGGTGAACTCGGGCTTGTCCGGCCCGAAGAGCGTCTGCCGGGTGCGCGAGTGCACGCCGTCGGCGCCAAGCAGCGCGTCGCCCCGTGCCGTGTCGCCGCTCTCCAGGCCGAGCGTGACGCCGTCGTCATCCTGCGCGAACTCGGTGCACCTGGAAGCGAGGTGGATGGCATCGGATTTCTCGCGGCGCACCGCGCGCGCCAGCACGTCGAGCAGGTCGGGCCGGTAGACCGTGAAGTACGGCGCGCCATAGCGCTCGACCGAGACCGGACCGAGGTCGAAGAGCTTCCAGGTCTCGCCGGTGTTCCACAGACGGATCTCCTTCGCCTGCGTCTCGGCGGAGAGCGCCTTCAGCTCCTCGCCCACGCCGAGCGCATGGAGCACCCGCGTGCCGTTGGCCGCGAGCTGCACGCCGGCACCGACCTCCTTCAGCTCGGCGGCCTGCTCGTAGACCTCGACGTCGATGCCGCGCCTGAGCAGCGCGAGCGCCGCGGTCAAGCCCGCGATACCGCCACCGGCGATCAGTACGCGCCGCATGGCGGCGAATATACTTGAACGCATGCGACTGACATTGGCCTGCGGCCGCTACGATCGCACGCAGGCGCTGATCGACGGCCGCGTGCGCATCGAAGGGGTCGACGAGCTCACCTATCTCGCGCTGCGGCCGGGCGAGACCTTCTGGCGCATGCTGAACCACGAGGAGTTCGACGCCTCGGAGATGTCGCTCTCCTCCTACAGCATCCTGCGCTCGGAAGGCGACACCCGCTTCATCGCCCTCCCGGTGTTTCCGTCGCGCGTCTTCCGCCAGAACGCCGTGTATCTCCCTGCCGATTCGCCGCTTCGCGAGCCGCGCGACCTGAAGGGCAGGCGTATCGGCGTGGGCGACTACCAGATGACCGCCGCGGTTTGGACACGCGGCTTCCTGCAGCACGACTACGGCGTGGCCGCGCGCGAGCTCGAGTGGGTGGTCGGCCGGCCGATCCGCGCCATCGCGCAGCCGCCCGATGTGCGCATCCGCGTGCTCGAGGGCGCGGACCTCGAGCAGCTGCTCGAGCGCGGCGAGATCGATGTGCTCATGTCGGTCATGATCCCGAAGGGCCTTGGCAAGACGGTGCAGCGCCTATTTCCGAACTTTCGCGAAGTGGAGCTCGCGTACTACCGCAAGACGAAGATCTTCCCGATCATGCACACGTTCGTGCTGCGCCGGCCGGTGTACGAGGCGCACCCGTGGCTCGCGGTGAACCTGTACCGCGCGTTCCTGCGTGCGCGGGACGCGGCGGAAAAGCACATGTACGACACCGACGCGCTCACGGTCACGCTGCCCTGGGTGATCGACGAGATCGAGCGCAGCCGCGAGATCCCGTGGGACTACTCGATCGAGGGCAGCCGCCCGACGCTCGAGGCGCTGATGCAGTTCCTGGATGAGCAGCAGCTCACGCGACGCCGCATGGACATCGCGGAGCTGTTTGCGCCGAACGTCAGCCCGCAGCTCGCGCAGTACCTGCGAGCCACGGGCGAAAACTGACGCTTACTTGATTGCCGCCGTACCGGCGCGCGCGCACTGCCCGTCCTGCGCGCCGCTGCCGCCGGAAAGGCCGATGGCGCCGACGATGCGACCGTCCTTGACGATGAGCTCCCCGCCTTCCGAAGCCACCGCGCCGCGCAGGCTCAGGAAGCGCAGCCCCGCGCCGCCCTTCTCCAGCTCGTCGTACATCGACTTGGTGGGACGCTTGAACGTCGCCGCCGAACGCGCCTTGTCCTGAGAGATGGCGATGCTGGCGTACTGCACGGCATCCATCCGCTCGAAGTACACCAGGTTGCCGGCCGGATCGACGACGGACACCGCCATGTTCCAGTTGTTTTTCCGCGCCTCGGCGACCGCGGCGGCGGCCGCCTTCTTGGCATCGTCCACCGAGAGCGGCGCGCCGTAAGGCAACGGCTGTGCGCCGACGTTGAGCGCGAACATTGCGACTGCAGCTGCAAGTAGTGCGCGAATCCCCTTCATGGTTCCTCCTCCGTGAGGTTGGTGAATCCGGTATGAACACTCAGCCCAGCGCTTTAATTCCCGCGGCCGCGATCTGCTCGTCCTCGTGCGATTGCACGCCGGAGATGCCGACCGCGCCGACGCAGGTGCCGTCCATGACGATCGGCAGCCCGCCCTGCACCGGCGTCACGCCGGGCATGCGCAGCAGCTCGACGCGCTTGCCGACCCGCTCCTGCCAGTTGGCGGTCGAGCGGCGCGTCTCGGCGGCGGTGCGGCCCTTCTCCACCGCGATGCGCGCGTTGGCGGGCGTCGAGCCGTCCATGCGGGCGAGGTGCAGGAGATGCCCGCCGTCGTCGAGGATGGCGATGCAGACGTTCCAGCTGTTCTTCTTCGCCTCGGCTTCGGCGGCGGCGGAGATCTTCTTGCAGTCCTCGAGCGTGAGCATCGGTCGCATCTTCATCGGTGCAGGGCCTTTCTCAGCTGTTCCAGTGCGTTGGGATCTTCGATGGTGGTGAGGTCGCCCGGATCGCGGCCCTCGGCGAGCGCCTGGATCGAGCGGCGCAGCGTCTTGCCCGAGCGGGTCTTCGGCAGCAGCGTCACGAAATGCACCGCCTTCGGCCGCGCGATGGCGCCGAGGTGCTTGTCGACGGTCTGCATGACCTCCTCGGCGGAGGTCGGCTTCGCCGCGTCCTTGAGCACGGCGAAGGCGAGCGGCATCTGGCCCTTCAGCTCGTCGGCGACGCCGACGACCGCGCATTCCGCCACGTTCGGATGCATGTTCACCGCTTCCTCGATCTCGCGCGTGCCGAGGCGATGGCCGGCGACGTTGATCACGTCGTCGGTGCGGCCGAGGATGAAGTAGTACCCGTCCTTGTCGCGGATGCCCCAGTCGAAGGTGGAGTAGATGAGCTGGTCCCTGAAGTCGCGGAAATAAGTGGTGACGAAGCGCTCGTCGTCGCCCCACACCGTCGACATGCAGCCCGGCGGCAGCGGCGGCGCGATCGCCACCACGCCCTTCTCGCCGTCGGCCACCGGCTTGCCG
>DASQAW010000296.1:0-8862 GCA_035635495.1 Burkholderiales bacterium | reverse complement strand
CAAGCTGCTGGACGACTGTGACCTGTGGTGCATCCTGAGCTTGCCACCGGGCGCGTTCGTCAACGCCGGCGCCGGCGTGAAAACCAACCTGCTCTTCTTCACCAAGGGCGGCCCGACGCAGCAGGTCTGGTACTACGACCTCTCGGATGTGAAAGTCGGGAAGAAGTCGCCGCTCACGCTTGCGCACTTCGATGACTTCTTCGCACGGCTGCCGAAGCGCGAGGCTTCGGAGCGGAGCTGGACCGTGGACCGCGCCACCCTCCAGCAGAAGGGGTTCGATCTGAAGGCGGTCAATCCGAACGCGAAGCCGGAAGAAGACACGCGCACGCCTGAAGAGATCCTGGATCTCATCGAGGCGAAGCAGAAGGAAATCGGCGAGGCGATCGCTCGGCTGCGCGCGATCCGGTAACTCTGGAAAGTTACAAGTCTGTAACCTCAGCCAGCGGCGCCGCCGGCCTGGGCCAAGGCCTCGCGGCGCAGCTCTTCCACGGATTATTGCTTGGCGGTCTCGAAGAAGTGCGGCATGCCGACGCGGCCCACCATCGGCAGCTTCACGCCGGAGCCGCTGACGCCGAAATTCAGGCCGAGGAGGTTCAGCTCGAAGCCGTCCACCGGGCTCGCCGCGACGCCGAAGAGCCCGGCCATCGTGAACTGGAACCCGCCGCCGCTCGGCGCGGTCGAGACGAAAGTGCTGCCGATGTAGTCCTTGCCCACCGCGATCGCCGGCAGGTCGACCTGCAGCTCCGGCACCGCACGCGCGATCCAGGCGGTGAAGGTGTTCGAGTTGGGGCCCGGCCAGAGGGTGTAGGTTTTCGAATAGGGGTATTCGCGCACCGCCTTGTCGATCCGCGCGATCGGCTCCTCGACCCCTGCCCCGCGCTTGTCGGCGTAGAGCTCGGGCACCGAGCCGAACCACGGCGCGTCAGGCTGGCGCTCGCGGATGACCAGCGCGCTGTCGGACCAGCGCAGCCGCCAGCCGATGATCTCGTAGACGGTCCACGACAGGGCGTTGGCCGGCTTGACGGCGACCCACGTGTGCACGCCGAAGATGCCCTTCACTCCCATCGTGCGGGCGCCGTAGACCTGCACCACCGGCTCGGGCGTCGTTGCGGGATCGGGCGCCTGACCGCCCTGCGCCGCAAGGGGGGCTACGCTGGCCAGAGCGGCGAAGGCCGTGAATCTGACGTATTTGGCGACGCGCCGCACGCTCATGCTGCGCATTCTAGTCACGGACTATGACGCGACCATGCGACAGTCCGGCCGGCAGCATGAGCCGTCGGCGTCACTTCCGCGCAGAACTGCCGTAAAGCTGCTTTACCACTTCGTCCTGCATGGCGAAGCTATGGCTCTCCGAGGGGAAGACGCCGCTGCGCACTTCCTCTGCGTACTTTTTCACGGCATCGCGGATCGTGTTGCCCGCTTCGGCATAGCGCTTGACGAACGTCGGCGTGAATCCGCTGAAGAGGCCGACCAGGTCGTGGAATACGAGGACCTGTCCGTCGCAGTGGGGGCCGGCGCCGATCCCGATGGTGGGAATCCCGATGCGTTCGGTGACCAGGTGCGCGAGCGAGGCCGGCACCAGCTCGAGCACCACGCCCCAGCAGCCGGCCGCCGCGAGCGCCTGCGCGCCGGTGAGCACGCGGCGCGCCGTTTCCTCGTCCTTGCCCTGCAGCCGGTAGCCGCCGAGCGCGGACGCGGTCTGCGGGGTGAGACCGACGTGGCCGAGCACCGGCACCCCGGCCCGCGCCAGCGCCTCGACGATCGGCACGACCTCGGCGCCGCCCTCGAGCTTCACCGAATCCGCGCCGGCCTCCTTCATCAGCCGCGCGGAGCTCGCCAGCGCCGCCTCCGGCGTGCCATAGGAAAGAAACGGCAGATCGGCGATCAGGAACGCCTGCGGCGCGCCGCGGCGCGCGGCGCGCGTGTGATGGACCATCTCGTCCAGCGTCACCGGAACGGTGGAGTCGTAGCCGAGCACCACCATGCCGAGCGAGTCGCCCACCAGGATCAGCTCGACCCCTGCTTCGGCTACCAGCCTCGCGCTGGGAAAGTCGTATGCGGTCAGCATGGCGAGCCGCTTGCCCTTGGCGCGCTTCAGCTCGAGAACAGTGGGCTTCTTCATTTCAGTGTCGAAAAATCGTAGAGCTTGCGATCCAGCAGATGCGACGGCCGCACCTCGGTCAGCGCGCGCACGATGGACTCGATCCGGCCGGGGTGGCGCTTTTCCCATTCGCGCAGCATCTCGCCCAAGAGCCTCCGCTGCAGGTTCTCCTGCGAGCCGCAGAGATTGCACGGGATGATCGGAAACGCCTTCTGCTCCGCATAGGCGGCGAGGTCCTCCTCGGCGACGTAGGCGAGCGGCCGAATGACGACGTGTTTACCGTCGTCCGAGCGCAGCTTCGCCGGCATGGCTTTGAGCTGTCCGCCGTGAAACAGGTTCAGAAAAAAGGTCGCCAGGATGTCGTCGCGATGATGGCCCAGCGCGATCTTGGTCGCGCCGATCTCGTCCGCCGCTCGGTAGAGCGCTCCGCGGCGCAGGCGCGAGCAGAGCGAGCACATCGTCTTGCCTTCGGGGACGACGCGCTTCACCACGGAGTAGGTGTCCTGCTCGACGATCCGGTAGGGCACGCCGCGTCCTTCCAGGTAGCGGGGCAGCACCTCGGCCGGGAAGCCGGGCTGCTTCTGGTCGAGGTTCACCGCGACCAGCTCGAACCGCACCGGCGCCTTCTCCCGCAGCGAAAGCAGCATGTCCAGGAGCGCGTGGCTGTCCTTGCCGCCGGAGAGGCAGACCATGACGCGGTCGCCCTCCTCGATCATGCCGAAGTCGGCGATCGCCTCGCCGACCTGACGGCGGATGCGCTTCGCCAGCTTGCCGGCTTCGTAATCCTGCTTTCGCTTGTCGATGCGAACGGCGTGGACGGCCATCGAAAACCCTATAGAAAGATCGAGCGCCCGCCGTCGACCGCGACGATCTGGCCGGTGACGTAGGGCGCGCAGGCGAGGAAGTGTACCGCCTGCGCGACGTCCTCCGGGGTGCCGACGCGCCCGAGCGGCGTCGTCGCGAGGATACGGTCGCGCTCGCCGGGATCGAACTGGCCGTCGTCGGGCCAGGCGATGGTGCCGGGGGCGACGCCGTTCACGCGCACCTTGGGCGCAAGCTCCACCGCCAGCGAGCGCGTGAGCGCGGCGAGCCCGGCCTTGGCGATGCTGTAGACCGGATAACCCCTGAGCGGCCGCTCGGCGTGGATGTCGATGATGTTGATGATCGCGCCCTCCTGCCTGGCCAGCTCGGGCGCCGCCTCCTGGCTGATGAAGAGCGGCGCCCGCAGGTTCGAGCCGACGAGCTCCTCCCAGTGCGAGAGCTCGATGGCGCCGAGCGGGACTGGGAAAAAACTCGAGGCATTGTTGACCAGCACGTCCAGGCGGCCGAAGGCGTCCTTCGCGGCGCCGACCAGCGCGCGCGGCGCGATCGGCGCGAGGAGCTCCGCCTTCACCTTCACCGCGCTCTTGGGACGCGCCGCGTTGAGCTCGGCGACGAGCTTCGTCGCATCGGCCTCGGAATCGCGGTAATGGATCAGCACGCCCGCGCCCGCCGCGTGCAGGCGCCGGGCGATCGCGGCGCCGAGCCGGCGCGCGCCGCCGGTGACGAGCACGGCCCTTCCGGCGAGCGACTCAGGCATAAGTGCTTTAGATTCTAGGGGCATGCAAGCGCCAGCGCGAATCGAGCGCGAGATCGCCGCAGCCGGCGGCTGGATCTCGTTCGCCCGCTACATGCAGCTCGCGCTGCACGAGCCGGGCGTCGGCTATTACGCCAGCGGCGCGCGCAAGTTCGGTCGCGGCGGCGACTTCGTCACGGCGCCCGAGCTCGGCTCGCTCTTCGGCCGCACGCTCGCGCGCGAGCTCGGCCGGTTCGAGCGCCTCCTCGAGATCGGCGCCGGCAGCGGCGCGCTCGCCGACGTCCTGGCCGACGGCCGTGAATATCTGATCCTCGAGACCAGCGCCGAGCTGCGCTCGCGCCAGCACCGGCGCCTGGGCAACCGGGTGCGCCATGTCGAGCATCTCCCGGCTGGCTTCCGCGGTGCGGTGATCGCCAATGAAGTCGTCGACGCGATGCCGGTGCACCTCGTGCATTGGACCGAGCGCGGCATCCTGGAACGCGGCGTTGGGCCAGGCCTGACATGGGCCGATCGACCGGCTGCCGGTGAACTGATGGCGGCCGCCGAGCAGATCCAGGTGCCCGTGCCCTACCTGAGCGAGATCGCCCTCGCCGCCCGCGCGTGGATGCGAACGGTCGCGCAGACGGTTGAGGAAGGCGCGATCTTCATCATCGACTACGGCTTTCCGCGGCGCGAGTACTACCATCCGCAGCGTGCCACCGGCACGCTGATGTGCCACTACCGCCACCACGCGCACGCCGATCCGTTCGCGCGGCCGGGCACAGAGAACATCACGGCGCACGTGGACTTCAGCGCGCTCGCCGAGGCCGCGCATGACGCCGGCGCCGAGGTGCTCGGCTACGCGACGCAGGCGCAGTTCCTGGTCAACTGCGGCATCACCGAAGTGCTCGCCGAGGCGAATGTCGAGAACGCGCTGCACTACGCCCCGATCGCCGCCGAGGCGCAGAAGCTCCTTTCGCCTGCAGAGATGGGCGAGCTCTTCAAGGTGCTCGCCGTCGGGAAAGGGACGACGTCGCCGCTGGCCGGCTTCACCCGCGGTAATCGGCGCGCAAGCCTTTAAGTAAACTCGGCCGCATGGGCTGGCTTGCCATCGTGCTCGTCATTTGCGCCGGAGCTGCGGCAGCGGATGAAATCGACCAGGCGAAAAAGCGCTGGGCGGACAGCCCGCACGGGCCGCTGCTCGAGCGCATCCTGCCGCCGACCTTCGAGGCGCGGCAGCTGCCGGAGCGCGACTCGGCCGGCGCGCAGCTGACGCTGCGCTACTGCGTGCAATGCCACAACCTGCCGAACCCGGCGATGCACCACGCGGCCAAGTGGCCGGGCATCGTCGAGCGCATGGTGCTGCGAATGGAAGGACGCGGCAACCTCGGCCCGCTGATGAGCGACATGATGGCGGGCGTGCAGGCGCCCACGCCCGAGGAGAAGCGCGGGCTGGTTGCGTACCTGCGCAAGCACGCGCAGCAGCCACTCGACGCGAAGCGCTATCCCGACGTCTACCAGCCCGCAGGCGAAGCCTTCCGCCTCGCCTGCAACCAGTGCCACGTGCTGCCCGATCCCAAGCGCCACACCGCCGCCGAGTGGCGCGCGGTGGTCGCGCGCATGCAGGAGAACATGGAGTGGATGAACCGCGTGGTCGCCTCGAAGCCGGTGCCCGGCGAGCCGCAGCTGCGCATCGAGGAGATCAACGCGTTCCTGGAGCGGCACGCGCGCCCATGAGCCCGAGCAAGGTCGCGCTGCGTACCCGGCTCTTTTACCTGGCCGCGGCCGTGTTCCTTCCGCTCGCGGTGATGTCGGGCATCGGCCTGCTGGCGCTCGTGCACCAGCAGCGCCAGCAGGCCCAGCGCGCCGCCATCGAGGTGACCCGCGCGCTTTCGACGGCGGTCGACGGCGAGCTGCAGCGCTCCATCTCGGCCCTTCAGGTGCTCGCTTCCGCGCCGTCCCTCGAGCTCGGCGAGATGGCCCGCTTCTACCAGGTGATCGCCAAGGCGCTGGAAACCAATCCAACCTGGCTCACGGTGATCCTCGCCGATCTTTCAGGCAGGCAGGTTCTCAATGCGCGTTATGCGCTGAATGTCGCCTTGCCGGCCCTCGTCGAGCCCCAAAGCTTCGGCCTTGCGGTGCGCACCGGTCGTCCGGTGGTCGGTTACCTCGCGCGCGGCGGCACCGACTTCGCGGTGCCGGTGCGCGTGCCGGTGGTGCGCAACGGCGAATTGCGCTATGTGCTGACCGCGGCGGTCAAGCCCGACGGCATCCGCGACGTGCTCAACCGGCAGCGCGTGCCGAGCGACTGGGTGGTGTCGGTGTTCGACGGCAAGGGGCAGCGGGTGGCCCGTTCGCGTCCGCCCGAAGCTCTCGGCGGGCAGCCGGCACCGGGCCTGAAGGCGATGATGGATCAGCAGGCGAGCGAAGGGGTCACGCTCACGCAGACCATCGAAGGCGATATGACGTACAGCGCATTCACGCGCTCGCCCCTGACGGAATGGACCGTCGCCATCGGCGTGCCGCCGTCGTACGTCGATCGGGGCACGCTGCGCGCGCTCTTCGTCTACGGCGGCGGCATCCTGCTTTCCGTCGGTCTCGCCGTGCTCGCAGCGCTCGTGGTCGGGCGCGGCATTGCGCGGCCGATGGCCGAGTTGAGCGAGACCGCGCGGGCGCTCGGACGGCGCGAGCCGCTCAGGCCGCCCGATACCCCGATCGCCGAGATCCGGCAGGTGGCGGATTCGCTGGCCGTCGCGGCGGACGAGCGCGCGCGCGGCGAGGCCGAGCGCGAGCAGCTGCTCGAGCGCGAGCGCCAGGCGCGCGCCATCGCCGAGGAGGCGAACCGCTCGAAGGACGAGTTCCTGGCGATGCTCGGCCACGAGCTGCGCAACCCGCTCGGCGCCATCGCCAACGCCGCGCAGCTCCTCGGCGCGGCCGACGAGGAATCGCGCGCCCAGGCGCGCGCGGTGATCGGCCGCCAGGTGCAGCACCTCGCGCGCATGACCGACGATCTGCTCGACGCGGCGCGCGCCATGACCGGCAAGATCGTCCTGCAGCGCCAGTCCCTCGACCTCGCCGAAGCGGCGGCGCGCGCGATCTCGACGCTGCGCGCGGCCGGGCGCACGGGGCGGCGGCGCCTCGTGCAGCAGCTCGAGCCGGTGTGGGTCGACGCCGATCCGACGCGCATCGAGCAGGTCCTCGGCAACCTGCTCGGCAACGCGCTCAAGTTCACCCCAGAGGGCGGCACCATCACCGTGTCGGTAGCCAGAAGAGGCGATGAAGCGGTGCTGCGCGTGAGCGACACGGGCATCGGCATGGCGGCGGAGCTCACGGCGCGCGTGTTCGAGCCGTTCGTGCAGGGCGAGCGGCCGCTCGATCGCTACTCCGGCGGCCTCGGCATCGGCCTCACGCTCGTGCGACGCCTCGCCGAGCTGCACGGCGGCTCGGCGGAGGCGCAGAGCGACGGCCCGGGCCACGGCAGCATGTTCACGGTGCGGCTGCCGGCCGCCGAGGCGCCGTCGATGCGGCGCGCAAGCCAAAGGGCGAAAGCCTCGCCGGCGGCGCGCGATGTGCTCGTGGTCGAGGACAACGACGACGCGCGCGAGACGCTGAGACGCATGCTCGAGCTCGAAGGCCACCGCGTGCGCGTTGCGGCTGACGGCTTGAGCGGCCTCGAGGCGGTGCGCGCCGCCGCGCCGGAAATCGCGCTCATCGACATCGGCCTGCCGAAGATGGACGGCTACGAGCTGGCGCGCCACATTAGGAAGGAATTCGGAGCGTCGTCAACCGGGGCGGGGCGGCCCTATCTCGTCGCCATCACCGGCTACGGCCTGCCCGACGACCGGGCGAAGACGCGCGCCGCAGGGTTCGATCTGCATCTCGTGAAACCGGTGGACG
This sequence comes from Burkholderiales bacterium, assembly GCA_035635495.1. Taxonomy (GTDB): domain Bacteria; phylum Pseudomonadota; class Gammaproteobacteria; order Burkholderiales; family SG8-39; genus SCGC-AG-212-J23. The sequence goes on along the minus strand of DASQAW010000296.1, from coordinate 1,309 downwards.
CCGCGACGCTCGCCACCGTCCTGCAACACCGCTAGACCCGAGGCACGGCCATTCCCTTTTGCACCGCCGGGCGCGCGCCGACCTTGTCGTACCAGCGCTTGACGTGGGGGAACTGGGCAAGATCGACGCGATGCCACTCGTGGCGCGCCACCCACGGATAGATCGCGATGTCGGCGATCGTGTACTCGTCGGCGAAGTGCGGGTGATCGGCGAGGTGCTTGTCCATCACCCCGTATAGGCGCTTCGCCTCGTTGCCATAGCGCTCGCTGCCGTAAGGGATCTCGTCCTTCTTCGCGCGCATGAAGTGGTGCGCCTGGCCGAACATCGGGCCGACGCCACCCATCTGGAACATGAGCCACTGCAACGCCACGTACTTGCCGCGCGTCGAGCGCGGCATGAATTTGCCGGTCTTGCCGGCGAGGTAAACGAGGATCGCGCCCGATTCCATCATCGCGATCGGCTTGCCGTCGGGACCGTCGGGATCGACGATGGACGGGATCTTGCCGTTCGGGTTGATCTTCAGGTACTCGGGCGCGAATTGCTCCGTGTTCGTGCCGATGTTGATCTTGTGCACGTTGTACGGCAGGCCGCACTCCTCGAGCATGATGGACACCTTGCGGCCGTTCGGCGTGCTCCAGGTATAGAGTTCGATCATGGTGAAGTGGCTCGTGACGTTGTTCTTGGCGCTGGTGATTCTAGCGATGGTGACGCCATGGTTCGGCCGGATTTCGCTCGGCCGCCTGCCGGGCGATTTCCGCATCCCGCTGCGCGGCCGCGTCTACTACATCCCGCTCGCCAGCACGGTGCTGCTCTCACTCCTTGTGTGGGGAATCGGCCGCCTGCTTTAGGCGCTCGGCGATCGCTCGCCCGGCCCACATCTGCGGCAGCGAGGCCTCGAGCTTTTCGGCCGCCTCCTGCTTGGCCACGCTCGCCTTCGCCATCTCGAACGCCTGCACGAACGAGCGCGTGCGCGTGAGCGCATCGCGGAAATAGGCTTCGCCGAAGTAGGTGAAGTCCCGCCCGGGCTCGCCGCCGAAGGAGGTGCGGTCGGGCGACGAGGCGGTGATGACGACGCTGTTGTCGTCGCGCAATGGCTCGATGAAGCCGCCGGAGTAGCAGGCGGAGACGACGATCACGCGCCACTTGATGCCCGCGTCCTGCAGCATGCGGCCGAGCGCGGTCGGCGTGAGGGAGGCGAGCTCGAGCGGCGGCTGCACGGCCGACAGGCGATGGTCGCGGTAGCCGTGCGCGGTGAGGAACAGGAACAGCAGGTCCTCGTCGCCGTTCATGCGCTCGCCCACGCGCGCGA
>DASQAW010000295.1:0-1642 GCA_035635495.1 Burkholderiales bacterium | reverse complement strand
GATCGCAAGGCCGGCAACAAGGACGCCGTCAAGGCGGACAAGGAAAAGCTCAAGTCCGACAAGGTGAAGCTGAAGGCCGATCAGAAGGCGGCGAAGCAGGAAAAAACCAAGACGCAGAAGCAGTAAGGCTGCGCCTGCAGCAGGGCCAGGGCCAGTGATTCTGGTCCTGGCCCCGAATTCCTAGGTGGTCCTCACAGGTTCGGCTTCATGATGGATGCGACCGCGCGGCTGGCGATCGCGCGGCCGAGCTGCGTGCCGTGCTCGTCGGCGGTGCGGAAGTGGATGCCGCCCCAGATGCGCGCGCCTTCGACTTCCTTTTCCGCCTGGCCGATGCTCTTCCACGTGCGCGTCACGCCGTTCGGTCCGCCGAAGGTGGCGCTGAAGGTCACTTCCTCCACCTTGTAGAGCGCCTGAATCGCCTGCGCCGAGGCGCCGGAGCAGATGCAATGGCCGGAGGGATATTCCGGGTGCGCCGGCGTATTGAGGAGCGGCTCCCAGGCCGGGTCGGGATTCGTGGCGGCATTGCGGATGGCATGCACCGGGCGCCAGTGGTTGAACTTCTTCTTCCCCTGCCACACGGCGATGTAGGCGTCGGCGCAGGCCATGTTGATGAGCGCAAAGGCGCGCGCGTTGTCCACCACGCCGGTGCGGCGCTGTTCTGCCGCCGAGCGAGCCGCCGCCTGCCAGGGAATCGAAGTGTTGGTCACCCAATAGATCGCGGCCGCGGTCTGGTCCGCCGTGCGCTCGGTCGAATTACGCGCGCCGAGCCGCCGCACTTCATCCAAGTCCTTCGCATAGGCGGCGCTCGACAAGGCCGGCGGCCCCTTGACGTCCAGATCGGCGAAGGACTTCACCGTGTAGGGTGTGATGTCGGCCCACTGCGGCGCGGCCATCGGCGCGTGTGCAGGCGGCGTGGGCTGCCACTGTCCGGGTCCGCTCGCCGGCACGTGCGACGCGCTCGCACTGGCGCCATCCTTGGCCCGCGCGTTCACATACGCCTGCGCAACCTCGCGGCCGAGATTCACTCCGGCTTCCCTGGACGACCCTTCGGCAACGCGCCCAAGCGTCGTTGCGAGCGCGCCGTCGAGCATCGCCTTGCGCTCGGGGAAGATCCATAAGAGCACGCCATGCATCGCGCTCGCGCCCGCCGCGTCCAGCGACATGCCGGCGGGCGCCTTGACGTTGGCGAGATAAGGCTGGTAGCGGCGCTCGACCGCGTTCACGGCGTCGAACATCGCCGCGTGCGCGATCGCCAGCGCGCGCGATTCGACGAGGGAGCTCGAGGCTGCCGCGGCATTGATGGCGACGACGTTCCATTCGGTGACGACGTCGGCCCGGCTGACTTGCGGTATGGCGGCTGCGGCCGCCAGCAATGATGCGATTGCGAAGCTCGCGCGAGACATGGTGCCTCCCATTTCGGCTTTGCGGCCATGGTACGCCGCCTTCCGCCGGGGAAATGGAGAAAATCCGGCGCCCGGGGTTTTCAAATACCCCGAGTCAGGGCCAGGGCGAAGAATTGCGGTCCTGGCCCCGAATTTCTAGTTGGTCTTCTTGTAGCCGGCCGGGACGGAGAAGACGCTGTCCCTCACCGGCTGGACGCCGAGCGCCTTTACCTCGATGGTGAAGGAAAGGAGCGGCTTCG
>DASQAW010000294.1:0-2302 GCA_035635495.1 Burkholderiales bacterium | reverse complement strand
GTCGGCGCATGCGACGTGATGCTCGACACGCTGCATTTCAACGGCATGAACACCAGCCTCGAGGCATTCGCCGCCGGCACGCCGGTCGTCACCCTGCCCACCGCGTTCCAGCGCGGCCGCCACACCGCCGGCATGTACCGGCGCATGCAGATCGAGGACGCCGTGGCGCGCGATGCGGAAGACTACGTGCGCATCGCCGTTTCAATCGCCCGCGAGCCGGAGCGCCGGGCGGCGCTCGGCGCGAAGATCCGCGAACGCAGCGACGCGCTGTTCGAGGATACCCGGGTGGTACGCGAATTCGAGCGCTTCTTCCGCGACGCGCTCAGTCTTCGACAGTAAAGCGCTTCCACTGCTCTTTCGGCCGGCTCTTGCCGTCCCAGCCGATCTGGTCCATCTCGCAGTAGAACTGCAGGCGGTTGCCTTCGGGGTCGTCGAAGTCGAAGGTGTAGTCGTTGCCGGGTCCCTCGTGCTTGATCGGCCCGACCTTGGGGGAGTTCTGCGACAGCAGGTAGGCGCGGATGCGCTTCAGCGTGTCGAGGTCTGCCACCTCCATGGCGATCTGCTGCAGCACCGTCGGTCCCGACGGGTTCTCGGGCGCCTTGGCCAGCACGAAGCTGTGGTGGTCGGCGCCGAAGCGCAGGAACGTCATGCCCTTTTCGTTGACGTCGGACACCTGGAAGCCGAGCACGCGCGTATAGAACTCGACCATGCGCGGCAGATCCCGGCAGTAGAGGCCGACGTGTCCGATCTTCTGCACGCGGATGGGGTTCGTCATGGGCGGCTTATGATACGTCGATGCTCAAAGTTCTCGCCATCGCCTGCGCGGTCCTCTGGGCGGAACAGGCCGCCGCGGCGAATCGCGACCTCTATATGTACCAGGGCGGCGATCGCATGCAGCGCCTGGTCGCCGGCGCGAAGAAGGAAGGGCAGGTCGTGCTCTACAGCACGATGACCGTGCAGGACGGCCGCGCGCTGGGCGCCGCCTTCGAGAAGAAGTACGGCGTCAAGCTCGTCCACTGGCGCGGCTCGGCCGAGAAGATCGTGCAGCGGGCGCTCGCCGAGGCCAAGGCCGGACACGACGGCGCCGACGTCTTCGAGACGAGCTCGCACCGCATGGAAGTTCTCTACCGCGAGAAACTGCTGGAGGATTTCTACGCGCCAGCCTTTCAGGAGCTCTCGCCGGCGGCTTTGCCCCGCGGCCACCGCCAATACGTCGCGGCGCGCTTCGCGTTCTTCGTGCTCGGCTACAACACCAAGCTGGTGAAGCCGGCCGAGGTGCCGGCGACCTACGAAGATCTGCTGCACCCGCGCTGGAACGGACGCCTGGCAATCGAGGCCACCGACGTGCTCTGGTTCGCGGCGCTCACCAAGACGATGGGCGAAGAGAAGGGCCTCGCCTATTTCCGGCGCCTCGCGGCGATGAAGCCGACGATCCGCAATGGCCACATCCTGGCCGCGCAGCTCGTCGCCTCGGGCGAGATCCCGCTCCTCGTCACCGCCTACAACAACAACATCGAGACGCTGAAGAAGGCGGGGGCGCCGGTCGACTGGAAGCCGCTCGCGCCGGCCTTCGGCCAGGCGAGCGCGATCGGCGTCGCGAAGGACTCGCGCCGGCCGCACGCGGCGCTGCTGTTCGCCGATTTTCTGCTCTCGCGCGAGGGGCAGGAGTTCTTCAAGTCGGTCAACCGAGTGCCGTCCAGCCTGGCGGTGGATACGCCGCTCAACAAGTTCCCGCACGAGATCATCGACCCGGCGATCGCGCTCGACGAGGGCGACAAGTGGGACAAGCTCTGGTCGAACCTCTTCCTCGGCGGCAAGCCCGTCGAGCGCGAGGAATAGTGGTCGACGAACTGCGCGCAGCGCTCGCTTCGCGCGGCATCGACTTCGTCTATGCCGCCGACCGCGGCGAGGCATTGAAGAGCGTGCTCGAGCGCATCCCGAGGGGCGCCAGCGTGATGAACGGCGGCTCGCACACCCTGGAGGAAATCGGCCTGCTCGACGCGCTCGGCGGCGGCTACAAATGGCTGCGGCCTGCGATTGCCGCGACGCACGATCGCGCGGAGCGCACGCGCAAGCGCCGGGAGGCCATCACTGCCGAGTGGCTGGTGGGCGGCGTGAACGCCATCACCATGGCGGGCGAGATCGTCAACGTCGACGGCAGCGGCAACCGGCTCGCCGGCTATGCGTTCGGCGCCGGCAAGGTGATCCTCGTCGCGGGCGTGAACAAGGTGGTCCCCGACCTCGCCGCCGCTTTCGATCGCATCCGCAACACGGCGGCGGTGCAGGAATGCCGCAAGCTCGA
>DASQAW010000293.1:0-3110 GCA_035635495.1 Burkholderiales bacterium | reverse complement strand
GAGTACGAGGCCAAGGGCATGCCCGCGCGCGCCGTCTATGACAGCATGCGCAGCCTGTCCGAGAAGCACGCCAGGACCTCGAAGAACTTCTGGAACTGAAGCGCTGGCGTAATCTCGTCGCCACCGCCTGCGGCGCGGCCGCGGGTGTTTTCCTCGTCGCCATGATGCTGCTCACCGTGGCCGACGTCGTGCTGCGCGCGGTCGTCAACCGGCCGATCCGCGGCACCTTCGAGCTGGTCGAGCTGCTGCTGGCCGGCACGTTCTTCCTCGCGCTGCCGGCGGTCTTCCTGCGCGACGAGCACCTGCTGGTGGACGTCATCGACCCGCTCGCGCCGCGCTGGGTGCCGCGCCTGCGGCGCCTCGCCGAGCTGATCGCCATTCCGGTGCTGGCTCTGATGGCCTGGGAAGGCTGGAAGGCGGCGCTGGAGACGCTCGTCTTCCACGATGTCACCTCGGACCTCTCGATCCATCGCCTCTTCTACTGGATCCCCGTGCTCTTCGGCCTCATCGGCGGCGCCGTGGCGGCGGTGGTGATGATCTTCCCGAAGAACGACGAGTGAGCGTCGGCGTCATCGGCGTGCTGGGCGTGGTGCTGCTCCTCGCGCTGATCTTCGCCCGCGTGCCGATCGCGATCGCGCTCGCCGCAAGCGGACTGCTCGGCTACGCGGCACTCGACGGCTGGGCACCTGCGCTGAAGATGTTCGGCCGCGTGCCCTTCACGCTGGCGAGCGCCTATTCGCTCTCCGTGATTCCGCTCTTCATCCTGATGGGCGCGGTGGCCGCGCGCGGCAACATGGCGAAGGAATTGTTCGATGCGGCGAACGGCCTCTTCGCCGGCGTGCGCGGCGCGCTCGCCAACGCCACCATCGGTTCGTGCGCGCTGTTCGGCGCCATCTGCGGCTCGTCGATCGCGACCGCGGCGACCTTCTCCAAGGTGGCCATTCCGGAAATGCGGCGCCATGGCTACGACGCCTCCTTCGCCGCCGGCTGCGTGGCGAGCGCCGGCACGCTGGACGTGCTCATCCCTCCTTCGGTGCTGATCGCTATCTACGCCATCGTCGCCGAGCAATCGCTGCCGAAGCTCTACGCGGCCGCGTTCATCCCGGGCTTCGTGCTCGCCGGCCTCTACGTGCTCGCCGTGTGGGCGGTGGCCTGGCTGCGCCCGCAATGGGTGCCGAAAGTGCCGGGCATGGGCCTCGCCGCGCGGCTGCGCGCCTCGATCGGTATGTGGAAGCTGGCGGTGCTGTTCTTCTTCGCCGTGTTCGGCATTTATCTCGGCTGGTTCTCGCCGACCGAAGCGGCGGCGGTGGCGGCGTTCGCCGCCATCCTCATCGCCATGCTGACGCGCCAGATGGGATGGCGCGGCCTCTGGGACGCGGTGCTCGAGACCGCCTTCACCACCGCGGCGATCTTCTTCATCGTGGTCGGCGCGTTCATATTCTCGCGCTTCATCGTGCTCACGCAGTTCCCGAGCGAGCTCGCGGGCTGGGTGAAGCAGGCGCAGCTCGGCCCGGCGTGGATCCTGCTCGCGGTGATGCTGCTCTATCTGCTGCTCGGCACCTTCCTCGACGAGGTGAGCACCATCCTCATCACCGTGCCCGTCACCCTGCCGCTGGTGCTGGGCTTGGGCTACGACGGCGTCTGGTTCGGCATCTTCGTCACGGTGATGTGCACCATCGGCCTGATCAGCCCGCCGACCGGCATGACGGTGTTCGTGATCCAGGCGCAGCACCCGGACATTCCCGTCGCGCGCATTTACTTGGGCACGCTGCCCTTCCTCGTGGCCGATCTCGTGCTGGTCGGGCTCCTGGTGGCGGCGCCAGGGCTGGTCTCCTGGCTGCCCTCGGTTCTCAAGATTTGAGCCGCGCGTAAATCGGCGTGAAGTCGGGCGCCGTCTCGCGCATCAGGTGGTCGAAGGAATCGATCACGAAGTACGCGTCCTGGTAGCGGTCGATCTGGTACTCGGTGCGCATGGCGCGCTCGAGCTCGAACGCCAGGCGCCGCGGGCGCGGGTCGTCCACGCAGTAGGCGAGCTCGCCGCCGGATGAAAGCAGGCCGGCACCATAGGCGCGCACGCCGGCGGGCGTGTTCATGAGCCCGAACTCGATGGTGAACCAGTAAAGCCGCGCGAGGAACTTGACCGCGTCCAGGCGCATGGCCTTCAGGCCGCCCTTGCCGTACTCGTACAGATGGTCGGCATAGACGCGGTCGAAGAGCAGCGGCACGTGGCCGAAGAAATCATGGAACACGTCGGGCTCGACGATGTAGTCGAACTCCTCCGGCCGGCGCAGCCACACGGTGACCGGGAAGCGCCGGTTGGCGAGGTGCGTAAAGAAGGCATCGTCGGGAATGAGCCCCGGCACCGCGACGATTTCCCACCCGGTCGCGGCGCGGAGCTTGCGCGAGACATGGTCGAAGCGGGGGATTTCGCTGGCAGCGTCGAGGCTCGCGATCGCTTCGATCCATTCCGGGCATGCATAGCGTGGAACCAGCTTCGATTGCCGCTCGAAGAGCCGCCGGTAGAGCGCATGCTCCTCGGGTGTATAGGCGGCCCAGTCCTGCCGCACCGAATAGTCCGGACCGGCCTTGCTGTAATCGCCCCTAAGCTCCGACTTCGGCGCGGGCGCGGATGCCTTCATGCCGCCGGCTTGAGCACGCCGCGGCGCACCTGGTCGAGCTCCATCGACTCGAACAGCGCCCTGAAGTTGCCTTCGCCGAAGCCTTCGTCGCCCTTCCGCTGGATGATCTCGAAGAAGATCGGGCCGATCATGGTCTTGGTAAAGATCTGCAGCAGAAAGCCGCCGGCCGGATTGCCGTCGACCAGGATCTTGCGCTTCTTCAGCTCATCCAGCGGCTCGCCGTGGCCAGGCAGGCGCTGGTCGACCAGCTCGTAGTAGGTGTCGGGCGTATCGAGCAGATCCACCCCGCTCGCGCGGAGCGCGTCGACCGTCCGATAGATATCGGACGTGTGCAGCGCGATGTGCTGGATGCCCTCGCCGTGGTAGGCGTCGAGATATTCCTGGATCTGCGAGCGGTCGTCGGCCGATTCGTTGATCGGGATGCGGATGCGCCCGCAGGGGCTGGTCATCGCCTTGGATTTGAGGCCGGTG
>DASQAW010000292.1:0-4648 GCA_035635495.1 Burkholderiales bacterium | reverse complement strand
GTCATGCAGGTGCCCGGCGAGCGCGCGATGCCGTCCTCGATTTCCTGCCAGTCGCGCTCGGTAATGTTGCCGGCGCGCAGCTCCGCCCAGTACTTCCAGGTGTCGGAGCCGGAGCCGAGCGTGTTTTCCCGCCAGTGGCCGCTGAGCATCGGCCCGGCCGGCATGTAGATCGCCGGCAGGTTCATGCTGATCGCGCCCATGACGAGCGCGGGGGTGGTCTTGTCGCAGCCGCCCATCAGCACCGCGCCGTCGGCAGGATAGGAGCGCAGCAGCTCCTCGGTCTCCATCGCGAGGAAGTTGCGGTACATCATGGTGGTCGGCTTCTGCATCACTTCGGCGAGCGACATGGCCGGCATCTCGACGGGGAAGCCGCCTGCCTGCCATACGCCGCGCTTCACTTCCTCGACGCGCTGCTTGAAATGCGTGTGGCAGGAATTGATGTCCGACCACGTGTTGATGATCGCGATGACCGGCTTGCCGGCGTAGTCGCTGCGGTCGTAGCCCATCTGCGCCGTGCGCGAGCGATGGCCGAACGCGCGCAGATCGGGCACGCCGTACCAGCGATGGCTGCGAAGCTCTTCGGGTTTCTTGCGCATCAGTCGAACTTGGCGCCGGATTCCTTGACTACACGAGCGAAGCGGGCTTGCTCGGTGCGCAACCATTCGCCGAGCGATTCGGGCGTGCCGGTGCGCACCTCCGTGCCCTGCTTGGCAAAGCGTTCCTTCATCTCGGCCGAGGCAAGCACCTTGATGAGTTCGGCGTTCAGCTTCGCCACCGTCTCCCGCGGTATGCCGGTCGGGCCGACCACGCCCTGGAACGAGCCGGTCTCGAATCCCGGCAAGCCCTGCTCGGCGACTGTTGGGGTGTCCGGCGCCGACGGTACGCGTTGCGCGCTCGAGATGGCGAGCGCTCGCATGCGCCCGCCTTGAACCGTCGGCCACGTGGCGAGCATGCCGTTGAAGAGCACATCCGCTTGTCCCGCGGCGACCGCGGCGACGGCGTCCGAGCCGCCCTTGTAAGGAATGTAGGTCCACTGCACACCGGTGCGCTGCGCGAACTCGATGCCCGCGAGGTGCGGCGCGCCGCCGATACCGGAGATCGCGAAGTTGAGCTTTCCGGGCTGCGCCTTCGCCAGGGCGATGAGCTCTTTCACATCCTTCACCGGCACCGAAGGATGCACGGCGAGCACGTGCGGCGAGTAGGACACCATCACGACCGGGCTGAAATCCTTAGCCGGGTTGAACGGCAGCTGCTGGTAGACGCTCGCGCTGATGACAAGCCCGCCCAGATCCGTCAGCAGCAGGGTGTAGCCGTCGGGCGCGCTCTTGGCGACGAAGTCGGCGCCGACGTTGCCGTTGGCGCCGGGCTTGTTCTCGACGACGACCGGCTGCCCCCACGTCTCGGAGAGCTTCGGGCCGATCTGCCGCGCCAGGATGTCGGAGGTACCGCCCGCGGCGTACGGCACGATGATGCGGATCGGCTTCGAGGGATAAGGCTGCGCGTGCGCGGCCGAAAGCACCGCACAGGCGAGCAGGGCGAGGAGGGTTGGCATAGTTCTTAGTCTAAACTGCCGGCCTCGCCTCAGGAGGAATCGATGCACCTGATGTTTCGCTGCGCGGTCACGGCCGCGGGCCTGATCGTCGCGTGCGCCGCGGCGGCGCAAAGTTTTCCGTCCAAGCCCCTACGGGTGATCATTCCGTTCGTCGCCGGCGGCTCGTCCGACATCGTCGGCCGCGCGATCGGCTCGAAGTTCCAGGAGTTCCTCGGCCAGCCGGCGGTGGTGGAGAACAAGCCGGGGGCGAACGGTGCCATCGCCGCGGAGTTCGTCGCCAAGGCCGAGCCCGACGGCCACACCATTCTCATCGGCTCGATCGGCGTGTTCTCGATCAACACGGCGCTCTTCAAGGACCTGCGCTATCACCCGGTGCGCGATTTTGCCCCGATCACGCTCGCCGTCACCACACCCAATGTGCTGATCACCAAGCCGGATCTCGCCGCCAATTCGCTGCAGGAGCTCGTCCAGCTGGCGAAGAAGAATCCGGGACGCTTGTCGTACTGCTCCAGCGGTACCGGCTCGTCCGATCACCTGACCGCGGAGCTCCTGAAGCAGATGTCCGGCACCTTTGCCGTGCATGTCCCGTATCGCGGCGGGGCAGCCTGCCAGACCGACATCATGGGCAGCCAGGTCGACTATTCCTTCCAGAATCTGGGCGCGGTCACGAACTACATCAAGTCCGGGCGCATGAAGGCGCTCGCCGTCACGGCGAAGACGCGCCACGCGCAACTGCCCAATGTACCGAGCGCGCCCGAAGCCGGTTTCCCCGACTTGGTGGTCACCTCGTGGCAGGCGGCAGCGGCACCCGCGAAAACGCCGCGCGAGGTGCTGGCGCGGCTGCACGATGCGACGGTGAAGGCGCTGCGCTCGCCAGACATCGCCGAGCGCATGAACCAGATCGGCTTCGACGTCGTCGCGAGCACGCCGGAGGAGTTCGGAAAATTCATGCGCGAGGAGGTCGAGCGCTGGACGCGCGTGGTGCAAAAGGGAGGCATCCAGCCCGAGTGATGGAAACGCTCTTCAACCCCAAGGCGCTCGAGCGCGCCGTCGAAGCCGTCGTCGCCGCGGGCGGCAGTGAGGCGCACGAAGCGCGGCTTGTGGCGGAGAACCTGGTCACCGCGAACCTGCTCGGGCACGACTCGCACGGCATCGGCATGATCCCGCGCTACATCGACGCCGTGCTCGAAGGCGGCCTTGCGCCCAATGCGCATCCGAAGGCGACGCTCGACGCCGGCGCGCTTCTCGCCCTCGACGGCTGCAAAGGCTATGGGCAGGTGATCGGCCGTGAGGCGATGCGGATGGCGATCGAGCGCGCCAAGCAGCACGGCTCCTGCGTGATGGCGCTGGGCAATTCTCATCACCTCGGGCGTATCGGCCACTGGGCGGAGATGGCGGTAGCCGAGGGACTCGTAGCGATCCACTTCGTGAATGTCATCTCGCACGCGCGCGTTGCGCCCTACGGCGGGCGCGACGCACGCTTCGGCACCAATCCGTGCTGCGTCGCCATCCCGCTGCCGGGCGAGCCGCCGTTCGTGCTCGACTACGCGACGAGCGCGGTGGCGCAGGGCAAGCTGCGCGTCGCGCACAACAAGGGCGAGAAGGTCCCGCGGGGTCGGCTGATCGACCCCGAGGGCCGTCCGACCGACGACCCGCGCTATGCGGTGATGCCGCCCTTCGGCGCGATGCTCGCCTTCGGCGAGCACAAGGGCTACGGCATGGCTATCGCCTGCGAGCTGCTTGGCGGTGCGCTGTCCGGCGGTGGCACCTGGCACTACGACGAGTCGAGCAAGCAGCGGGTGATGAACGGGATGATCGCGATCCTGATCGATCCGCAGCGACTGGGCACCGCGGCGGCCTTCGAGCGCGAGGCGCGGCTCTTCCTCGACTGGCTGCGCAAGTCGCGTCCGGCGCCCGGCTTCGACCATGTGCGCATCGCCGGCGAGCCCGAGCGCGAGATGCGCGCACGCCGGATGCGCGAGGGCATCCCGGTGGACGACATCACGTGGCAGGAAATCCAGCGCGCGGCGGATAAGGTGAGGCTGCCGCGCGAGCGACTTCAGGCCCTGGCCGGCGCTCGGTGAGCGCCGAAGCGGCGCTGCACTGGTTTCTCGCCTGGGGCCGCGCCGCACGCTTCGCGTTTGCCGTGGTGGCCGCGGTGTTATCGCCGAAGCTCTATACGCCGCAGGCGCGCGTAGCGACCGCGCGCCAGATTTATTTCACGGCATGGCAGGTGCTGCCCGGATTTGCGCTCTTCGCCGCGCTCCTCGGCTTCGTGGTGGTGGAGATCACGCTGCGCACGGCGCGCGAGTTCGGTCTGGAGCAGTACGCCCTCGAGCTCATCTTCCGCGCGCTGGTGCTCGAGCTGATGCCGCTGCTCACGGCGCTGTTCGTCGCGCTGCGCTCGGGCTCGGCGATCAGCACCGAGATCGCGCTGATGCGCATCGCGGGCGAGTTTCACGATCTGGCGAGCGCCGGCATCGAGCCCTTCGAGCGCGAGTTCGTGCCGCGCGTGGCGGCCTCGGCGGCGTCGGTGTTCGCGCTCACCACGCTCGCCTGCGTGTTCGTGATCGCGCTTTCCTATCTGCTGATGTATGGGCCGTCGCCGTGGGGGTTCGAGGCGTTTACCCGCACGGTGGCGCGCGTGTTCACGCCGCTCGCCCTCGGCGGCCTGGGGGTGAAGTGCATCGCATTCGGCGCCGTGGTGGCGGTGATCCCGATCTCGGCCGGCCTCGACGCCACGCGCGATGCGGAATCGGTGCCGATCGCGGTGATGGGCGGAATGGTGCGGCTTTTCTTCGCGCTCGGACTGATCGAGATCCTGGCGCTTGCTCTGAAGTACGTCTGAGCGGCGCTCAGCCGGATTTCAGCGTATAGCCTTTGCCGCGCATGCAGTCCTCGACGCGCTGGCTCTGCTGCAACTGCCGATCGGCATCGCCATAGGCGCCCGAAGGCGTCTGCACGCCAATCCCCGTGGGTCCGGTGCGCACCTCGACCGAGTTCGATGTCGTGCGCGGCGAGGGCAGGCTCGGCGCCGCCTGCGCCGCGGTGCTGCAGCTCCTAAGGTCCGCGTCGATGCTCGCCGAGCTCGCCCCG
>DASQAW010000291.1:0-2059 GCA_035635495.1 Burkholderiales bacterium | reverse complement strand
AGCCGCGCGACGCGGCCGTAGACGTCCATCAGCGCGAGGCTGCGCACGTTCTCGGTGAGATCGCGCACGCGGCTCGCGAGCTTGCGCACCATGTGCAGCGCGAACTGGGGTTGCTTCTCCACGATCGACAGGAGCTCGCCGCGCTTCACCACGGCGCAGCGGCAATCCTCCGCCGCCATCACCGAAGCCGAGCGCGGACCGCCGTCGAGCGTGACCTCGCCGAAGTACTCGCCCGCACCGATGACGTTCAGCTGCACCTCGCGGCCCTGCTCGTTCGAAACGTAGACTCGCGCGCGGCCGGAGAGCATGACGTAGAGCGAGTCGGTCTCGTCGCCCTCGCTGACGATGATGGCGTTCTTGGGAAAGGCGCGCACCGTCGCCCCCTTCGCGAGCGCCTCCAGGAGCGGCGGCTGCAGCACCTCGGCGGAGCGGTCCCTCATGGACAGACATTTTGCACGGCCTTTTCAAGTGCAGGTGAATTTGTCACTTTTACCTGCCGGCGTAGTTCGCTGACCGGAACGCTCCCGCGGCCTACCCTAGCTCGCCATAGGGATGTGGAGGGCACCATGAACAAAGCCGATTTCTGCCTACCGCCGCTCGCAGGGCTCACCGAGCACCTGCTGTTCGTCGCGCTGCTTATCCCGACGTTCATCCTGCTCGCGGCCGTCGCGGTCTCGCTCGCTCGCCCGGACCCGACGATCGCTGTCCAGCCGACCGTGTATACCGCGGTGGCCTGCGAGCCCTGCCTCTGGGACAACGGCGAGCAGGGCCCCTAGCGCGCGGGCAACAGCAGTAAATTTTTCTCTCGTAGATTCAACGGCTCAGGGCGCCTCTCCGCGCGGACAGGGTGATAAAGTAGGCCGGGGAGGGCTCTCTGAAGCCCATCGAGGCCATCGAGGAGCAGCACGCCGATCTCACCCGGGTACAGCGCGGAAGGCTCTTCCGCCGGTACTTCATGCTGATCCTCGCGCTGGTGTGCGGCGCGCTCCTGATTTCGGGCGGCATCAGCCTCTACTTCGCCTACCAGGAAAACAAGGGCGCGCTCGCGAGCCTGCAGCACGAGAAGGCCCTCTCGGCCGCCGCGCGCATCGAGCAGTTCGTGCTGCAGATCGAGCAGCAGCTCGCGTACGCCGCGCTGCCGCAGCTCGGCGTCGAGGGCCTCGAGCAGCGGCGCATCGAGTTCCTGAAGCTCCTGCGCGTAGTGCACGCGGTCACCGACATCACGCAGATCGACGCCAGGGGCCGCGAGCAGCTCTCGGTATCGCGTCTCAAGATGGACGAGGCGGGCACCGACCGCGACTGGTCGAACGAGCCCGCGTTCAAGAACGCGCGCCCGGGGCAGACCTGGTACGGGCCGGTGTATTTCCGCAAGGAGACCGAGCCCTACATGTCGATCGCCGTGCGCTCGGGCGGCGAGGCCGGCGCCGTCACCGTCGCCGAGGTGAACCTGAAATTCATCTGGGACGTCGTCACGCGCATCAAGGTCGGCCAGAAGGGCAAGGCCTACGTCGTCGACGGCACCGGCCACCTGGTCGCCGATCCGGACATCGGTCTCGTGTTGCGCAAGACCGACATGGCAGGCCTCGAGCAGGTGAGGGCCGCGCTCAAGCCCGATTCCGACGAGGCGCTCGCGATGCTCGCGGCGGATCTCGGCGGCACGCGCGTCCTGACCGCGTACGCGCCGATCGAGCCCGCGCGCGAGCAGCCGTTCCAGGGGGCGCGTCCGACGCCGCTCGGCTGGAAGGTATTCGTCGAGCAGCCGGTGTCGGAGGTGTATCAGGCGCTCGACGCCACGGTGATCCGCACCGTCGCGCTGCTGGTGGCCGGCCTGCTCTTCTCAGCCCTCGCCGCCATCTGGCTGGCGAAGAGCATGGCGCGGCCGATCAGCGTGCTGCAGGAAGGCGCGCAGCGCATCGGCGCCGGCGATCTCGACACGCAGATCCAGATGAAGACCGGCGACGAGCTCGAAACGCTCGCCGACCAGTTCAACCGCATGACCGCGCAGCTGCGCGAGTCGTACGCGGGCCTGGAGCGCAAGGTGGAGGAGCGCACCGCCGAG
>DASQAW010000290.1:0-1600 GCA_035635495.1 Burkholderiales bacterium | reverse complement strand
CGCGGCATCGACGCGGCGCGGACCGTAGCGGTCGAGCAGCACGCCCATCGGGATCTGGGCGAGCGCAAAGGCGAGGAAATAGACGCTCGTCAGCAGCCCCAGGTCGGCGGCGCCGAGATCGAACTCCGCGGCGATGTGCGGCCCGAGCAGCGCGTTCATCGAGCGGAAGGCGTACGACACGTAGTAGCCGGCGACGAAGGGCAGGAACACGCGCAGCGTCAGCCACGCATCCGATCGATGGTTGGAAGAGCTCACCGGGGCATCGGCGTAAGATGCAATTCTGAAGGAGAGCCCGGTTGAGCGCTGACGATTTCGAAATGCTCGCGCGGCTGCTGGTGGCGCTCGGCGCCGGCGCGGCGATCGGCTTCGAGCGCTCCTACCACGGCCGTCCGGCCGGTTTCCGCACCCACGCGCTGGTCTGCACCGCCTCGAGCCTGCTGATGCTGGTCACCGTATACGAAGGTCACTGGATGCGCGCGGCCTCCGCGCTGGTGCAGCTCGATCCGACGCGCATGGCGCAGGGCATCATGACCGGCATCGGCTTTCTGGGGGCCGGCGTGATCATCAAGGAAGGCCTCTCGGTGCGCGGCCTGACCACCGCCGCGTCGATCTGGATCACCGCCGCGATCGGCATCCTGGCCGGGATCGGGTTCTACTTTCCGCTGCTCGTGTCGGTGGTGCTCACGCTCGGCGTGCTGTCGCTATTCCGCATGATCGAGGCGCGCATGCCGGCGCAGAGCTATTTTCATTTCGACGTGCGCTTCGCGCGCTCCACCGCAATGAGCGAGGAGAAGCTGCGCAGCCTGGTCGAGAGCCATGGCTTCAGCATCGCCAATTTCAGCTATCGGCTCGAAGGCGAAGGCCGCGTGCGGCGCCACAGCATGGTCATCCGCTCCTCGGAACGCTCGAGCGCGAGCCGCCTCGCCGAGACGCTGGACCATACTGAGACGGTGCTGGAGTTCCGCATCGCCCCGACGGGAGATTGAGGAGGAACTCAGCTCTTCGGGCTCTCCAGGCCGCCGACGTAGAACCGGTTCCAGGTCGGGCTGATGACGATCTCGTTGACGCAGGCGCGCGCCGGCAGCGTGGCGATGAACAGGATGGTCTTGCCGAGGTCCTCGGCCTGCAGCATGCGCGCGCGCTCGTGCGCCGGCGGCGGCACCGGGCGCTTCTCGAGGATCGGCGTCGCCACTTCGCCGGGCAGGATCGAAGTGGCGCGGATGCCGTTGGCGCCCTCCTCCATGTTGAGGGACTCGGTGAGCGCAACCACGGCGTGCTTGGTGGCGTTGTAGCCGGGACCGGTCAGCGTGCTCGCGTAGCGCCCGGCCCACGAGGAGACGTTGATGACCAGGCCTTCCTTGCGCTCGCGCATCGCCGGCAGCACCGCGTGGCAGCAATAGAACATGCCGGACAGGTTGATGGCGACAATCTGGTCCCAGCCGTCGACCGAAACGTTCCTGAAGTTGCGCTTCGGCAGGTTGATGCCCGCGCTGTTGACGAGGATGTCGATGCGGCCGTGGCGCTTGAGGATGGCGGCGGCGATCTTCGCCACCTCGGGCTTGTCGGCGACGTCCACCGCGAGCGCCTCGCCCTTGCCGGC
>DASQAW010000289.1:0-5476 GCA_035635495.1 Burkholderiales bacterium | reverse complement strand
ACGCTCGCGGCATGCCGCATATGTTGGTCTCTTCGGCCGCGCCGACGACTCAGACTTTCTGATAACGATGCGCGAAGCCACGAGTGGCGGCTATCCGCTTGTCGGCGAGCGCCTGAAAGCACACCTCGCAGCGAATGGCGTAAGACTCGAGCGTGGCAAGCCAGGGCCTCGGATCCAGCCAGCGAAAGAAGAAAATAGCTCGGCTGGCTTTGACTTCTGAGCCGAATTATTAAGTACCTGACCCCGATTTCTTTTTGAGCAGGTCGCGGATTTCTTCCAGCAGCTGCACATCGCGCGGCGGCGGCGCGGCGGCCGGCTCCTGTTCCTGCTTGCGGCGGAAATGGTTGATGGTCTTCACCATCCAGAAGATGACGAAGGCGACGATCACGAAGTCGAGCACGTTCTGCAGGAACTTGCCGTACGCGATCTCGGCGTCGCCGACAAAGAGCACCAGGTCCTCGTAGTGGATGCCGCCGATGAGGACGCCGACGACCGGCATGATGAGGTCGGCGACCAGCGAGGAGACGATCTTGCCGAAGGCGGTGCCGATGATCACGCCGACGGCGAGGTCGACGACGTTGCCCTTGACCGCGAACTCGCGGAATTCCTTCAGCCAGCTCATGGGTAGCTCACCTCCAGTATTTCGAGCGTCTCCTCCCCGGCCGGCGTGCGCAGCACCACGCGGTCGCTCGCGCGCGCCTTGAGGAGCGCGCGGGCCATGGGCGAAATCCACGAGACATGACCCTTCGTCGCGTCGGTCTCGTCGATGCCGACGATCCTGACCGTTCTCTCGCCCGAGGCGCCGCGCACGCGCACCTGCGCGCCGAAGAAAATCTGGTCGGTGTCGCGCCCCGAGGCGTGCACGATCTCCGCCGCCTCGAGGCGCTTGATCAGGAAGCGCACGCGCCGGTCGATCTCGCGCAGGCGCCGCTTGCCGTAGATGTAGTCGGCGTTCTCGGAGCGGTCGCCGAGCGACGCGGCCCAGGCGACGGTCTTCACCACTTCCGGCCGTTCGATCTCGAGCAGCTGCTTCTTCTCGTTCTGCAGGCGCGCGAAGCCCGCCGGCGTGATGTAATTTTTGCCGCTCGGCGGCGGCGGTGTAGGCTCGGCGTCAGTCTCAGGCGCAGCCGCGTCATCCTTCACGAAGGCCTTCGACATGGGGGGCAATTTTAGCTTGAAGGTCCGAGCCCAAACCCTCAGAATTGGCCCACAAATAGCGGTACGCAAGGGGAGATAAGAAATGGCCGAGGGGAAGGAAAAGCTCGATTTCCTGACGAAGCTGCGCGTGCGTGAGCTCATCCTGCTGGGCCTCATCACGATCACCGCCGTGACCGCCAACCTGCCGCATGAATACGTCGAGGAGACGCTCGGCGTGAGCCACAACACGCTGCTCGCCATCCTCGGCTGCTGCGTGATCATCGGCCTCTTCCTCTATCTCAAGACCGGCCTGTTCGTCGTCGTGGTGCTGCTCATCGCCGGCGCCAACATGCCCGAGCAGATCGCCGATGGCCTGAACATCTCGCGCGCGCCGATCGTGCTCGCGCTGGTCGCGCTGGTCGGCGTCGGCGTCATCAACTACCTCGTCAAGCTGCTGCCGACGGGTCTCGAGCCCAGGCCGCGCGAGAAGAGCGCGGAAGGCGTCCGCGCGCTCTTCTACGCCATCGAGAAGAACAACCTCGTGTACGCGCAGAAGGTGCTGTCGATGAACTTCGACCCGAACCTCCTGCACGACAACGGCTATTCGCCCCTCGCCTACGCGGCGATGAAAGGCAACCCGGCGATGGTCGAGCTCCTGCTGCGGAACGGCGCCGATCCGACGATGACCAGCAAGGAAGGCGACACGGCGGTCGAGCAGGCGCTGCGCATGGGCCATAACGAGGTGGCCGACCTGCTGAAGAAGGCCCGCCAGGCCGCGGAGCCTGACGCCGACGAAGCCGAGCCTGCCACCCAGGCGGGGTAGCCAGCCCGACGATTTCGCCGCCCGGCTTGCAGGCCCGCCGGCCGGCGTATACTGTACGCCTTTCCAGTACTCGCATTTTTTCCGGCATGGATAGCACAACCGTCAGCGAAGCCCCCCAGCAGGACATCTCCCGCGACACGCTGCTCGAGAAGTACGCCAAGGGCGACGAAGCGAGCGTCGACGAGGTGCGCCGCCGCGTGGCGCGCGCCCTGGCCCAGGTCGAGCCCGAGGAGCGGCGCGCGCACTGGGAGCGGCGCTTCCTGCAGGCGCAGAACGAGGGCTTCATCCCCGCCGGGCGCATCAATTCCGCCGCCGGCGTGCAGCTCCAGGCGACGCTCATCAACTGCTTCGTGCAACCGGTGGGCGACTCGATCTCCGAGGAGGTCGACGGCCGCCCGGGCATCTACACCGCCCTGTCGGAGGCCGCCGAGACCATGCGCCGCGGCGGCGGGGTCGGCTACGACTTCTCCGCCATCCGGCCCAAGGGCGCCGAGGTCAAGGGCACGCGCTCGCGCGCCAGCGGCCCGGTGTCCTACATGCGGGTCTTCGACCGCTCCTGCGAGACGGTCGAGTCGGCCGGCTCGCGCCGCGGCGCGCAGATGGGCGTGCTGCGCTGCGACCACCCGGACATCGAGGAATTCATCCACGCCAAGGACCATGGCGACCTCGCGAACTTCAACATCTCGGTCGGCGTCACAGACGAGTTCATGCTCGCGGTGGAGAAGGACCAGATGCACGAGCTGGTGCACAAGGCGAAGCCCTGGCCCGGCGAGGAGACCTACCAGCGCGCCGACGGCCTGTGGGTCTATCGCAAGATCCGCGCGCGCGAGCTGTGGGATCAGATCATGCGCTCGACGTACGACCACGCCGAGCCGGGGATCCTGTTCCTCGACCGCATCAGCCGCGACAACAACCTCAACTACTGCGAGACGATCGAGGCGACCAATCCCTGCGCCGAGCAGCCGCTGCCGCCCTATGGCTGCTGCTGCCTCGGCTCGATCGATCTCACGAAATACGTCTCGGCGCCGTTCACCGAGCAGGCCAAGTTCGAGTTCGAGCGCTTCGCGCGCACGGTGGAGGTGTCCGTGCGGATGCTCGACAACGTGCTGGAAGTCACCGCATGGCCGCTCGAGCAGCAGAGGAAGGAAGCGATGGCGAAGCGCCGCGTCGGGCTGGGCTTCACCGGCCTGGGCGACGCCCTCATCATGCTGCGGCTCAAGTACGACACCGATGAAGCCCGCCGCATGGCGGCGACCATCTCGGAAGCGATGCGCGATGCCGCTTACCGCGGCTCGGTCGAATTGGCGAGGGAGCGCGGGGCGTTCCCCTTGTTCAATGCGGACCTGTATCTCTCCGGCACCAGCTTCGCCACGCGCCTGCCGGCGGCGCTCAAGCAGGAGATCAAGAAGCACGGGCTGCGCAACTCGCATTTGCTTTCCATCGCTCCCACGGGAACGATCAGCTTGGCATTCGCCGACAACGCTTCCAACGGCATCGAGCCGCCGTTCTCCTGGACGTACACGCGCAAGAAGCGCATGGCCGACGGCACGCTCAAGGAATTCCCGGTCGAGGACCACGCCTGGCGCCGCTACAAGGCGATGGGCGGCGATCCCAATGCCCTGCCGCCCTATTTCGTCACCGCGCTCGAGCTCTCGGCGCGCGCGCACGAGCAGATGGTCGCGGCGGTCGCGCCCTACGTCGACACCAGCATCTCGAAGACGGTGAACGTACCGGAGGATTACCCGTTCAGCGAATTCGAGGACCTGTACCTGCACGCCTGGAAGTCCGGGCTCAAGGGACTCGCTACCTACCGGCCGAACAAGGTGCTGGGCTCCGTCCTGTCGCTGCAAAAAACGCAAGACTTCGTCCAGGACGACGTCAACCGCCGCATCACGGTGAAGTCCATCCCGGCCCCGGTGCTCGCCTCGCTGCGCTGGCCGGGCCGGCCCGAGATCGCCGGCGGCAACCCGGCCTGGACCTACATGATCGAGCACCCGCAGTACCGCTTCGCGGTGTTCGTCGGCCATGTCGAGAATGGCGTGCCGCATCCGTTCGAGGTGTGGGTCAACGGCAGCGAGCAACCCCGGGGCTTGGGCGCGCTGGCCAAGTCGCTGTCGATGGACATGCGTGCGAACGACCAGGCCTGGCTCAAGCTGAAGCTCGACGCGCTGGCCAAGACCCGCGGCGACGACGCCTTCGACATGCCCTTCCCGCCGCGCGGCGAGAAGAAGCAGATGCCTTCGGTGGTCTCGGCCTTCGCGCAGATCGTGCGCTGGCGCGTGGAGCAGCTCCTCGCCGGCATGGGCGACGACCAATTCAAGCTCGCCTCCGAGGCCGGCGCCTCGCCGGTGATGGACGCGATGTTCGCGCTGAAGGAGCCGAAGACCGGCACCGACGGCACGATCTCGTGGACCGTCGACGTCTACAACCCGCGCACCGGCGACGACTTCGTCCTCGGCCTGAAGGAAATTACCCTCCCCGACGGCGTGACCCGCCCCTACTCGGTATGGCTCTCGGGCGAATACCCCCGGCCGCTCGACGGCCTGTGCAAGCTCCTGTCGCTCGACATGCGCGTGCTCGATCCGGCGTGGATCGGGATGAAGCTGCGCAAGCTGCTCGACTTCCCCGAGCCGCTCGGCGACTTCATGGCCTTCGTCCCCGGCAGCCGCAAGCAGCAGACCTATCCGTCGACCGTCGCCTACCTCGCGCGGCTCATCGTGCACCGCTATGCCATGCTCGGCATCCTCGACGAGGAAGGCTTCCCGCGCAGGCAGATGGGCATCCTGGAATCGCCCTCGGCAAAGGCGAGCACGGTGATGGCCGGCGCGCCCTGCCCCGAGTGCGGCAATAGCACGCTCATCCGCCGGGACGGCTGCGACTACTGCACCGCCTGCGGCTACGTCGGCATCTGCGGCTAGTCCAACCTAATCAGGGACAGACCACGTTTTTGCAGCATTGCGCAAGCAAAGCGGCACGTTTCTCGCACACGGTTGCTAGTTTCCCTCGCGGAGGAATCCCATGGCCGACCAGATCAAAATCCTCGGAATAGCCGGCAGTCTGCGCCAAGCCTCTTACAACAAGGCCGCCTTGCGCGCGGCGCAGAGCGTGTGCCCCGAAGGCGCAAAGCTCGAGATCTACGACATCGCCGGCCTGCCGCTCTTCAACCAGGACGAGGAAAAGAACCCGACGCCGAAGGTGACTGAGTTCAAGCAGCGGATCCGGACGGCCGATGCGATCCTCTTCTCCACGGCGGAATACAACTACGGCATTCCGGGCGTGCTGAAGAACGCCATCGACGTGGCCTCGCGCCCCTATGGCGACAGTGCCTGGAACGGCAAGGTGGTGGCGATCATGAGCGCGGCGATGGGCGCTGCCGGCGGCCTGCGCGCGCAATACCAGCTGCGCCAATACTTCATCTTCCTCAACATGGATGCCGTGGTACAGCCGGAGGTGGCGATCGCCGCCGCGCACCAGCGCTTCGACGACAAGGGCAGCCTCACCGACGAAACGTCGAAG
>DASQAW010000288.1:0-7823 GCA_035635495.1 Burkholderiales bacterium | reverse complement strand
CTACCAGTTCTTCTCGGCGATGCTGAACGAGGACGCCGCGGCCGCCGCGGCGCTCGTCGACGAGCTGCGCTTGGGCATGGCGCGCAACGAGCTGTTCCTCGTCTACCAGCCGCGCATCGACATCGCCACGCGCCAGGTGGTGGGCGCCGAGGCGCTGCTGCGCTGGCGGCATCCGAAATACGGCGTGCTCGCGCCCGAATCCTTCCTGCCGCTCGCCGACGACACGGGACTCCTCGTGCCGATCGGCGCCTGGGCGCTGCGCGAGGCCTGCATCCAGGGCAAACGCTGGATCGACGAAGGCATCTCGCCGCTGTCGGTCGTGGTGAACGTCAGCTCAAGGCAGCTGCGCGACGGTCGGCTCGCCGAGCAGGTGCAGGCGGCGCTCGACGCGAGCCGGCTGCCGTCCGAGGCGCTGCTCATCGAGGTGCCGGAATCGGTGGTGCGCAAGGTGCCCGAGTCGCTCGAGGCCGCGCTCATCGCCATCACCGACCGCGGCGCGCGGCTTTCGGTCGACGACTTCGGCACCGGCTACGCCTCGCTGCCGACGCTGCAGCGCCTCCGCGCAAGCTCGGTGTGCATCGACCGCAAGCTGATCGCCGGCGTGCCCGCCGATACCGAGCGCGCGGGCCTCGCGAAGGCGCTCATCGCGCTTGCGCGCGGCATGAATTTCGAAGTGGTAGCGAAGGGCGTCGAGAGCCACGCGCAGCGCGAGTTCCTCGCCGAGGCCGGCTGCCGCGTGTGCCAGGGCGATCTCTTCGCCGCGCCCAATTCCGCCGACATCGTCTCGCCGATGCTCAAGGCGCGGCTCGCCGCGTAGTGCAAGTCGAGCGCATCAAGGTCCGCCTCACCAGCACGCGCCAGGAAGTCGAAGTCACCGTATTCAGCAAGCGGCCCGAGTCGATCGAGGTGGTGATCGGCGAAGGCCAGCACAGCGTGCGCTGCACACTCACCCTCACGCGCAACGGCCTCGCCTACGCCGGCAACGCCATGGGACGCGAGATCGTCTACGAGCGCAGCCGCGCCCAGGTGGAAAACGACCTGAAGCGGGACAACGATCTCAGGCGGCGGTAACAACGGGCTATGGGCCGCGCCGGGGCGTCACGGGCGGCATTAAAGGGAATGTGTCAGCATTGCAGGCTGTGAAGCTCGTTGCCGCCTGCCTGCTTTGCCTCTTTTCCCTGCCGGCCCTCGCTCGCGGCGACACGTCGCACTTCGTCGACAAGATCTCCTGCGATTCCGGGCCCTACGGCCTGAAGCTCCCCGAGACCTATGACGGGCTGCGCAAGATCGGCGCGCTGAGGGGCGAGAAACTGCTGCGCGAGCGGGACCTCGGGATGTACAAGGCGAGCTACCGCGACCTCGTGTTCAACGGCCTGCGCCTTGGCGTCGTCACCTACAGCAACGACCCGGGCAAATACCAGGTCGTGTCCGCCGAGATCCGCAGCCCGCAGTGGAAGTTTGCCGGCCCGTTCCGCCAGGGCCATGCCCTGCCGCCGCGCGTGGGCGACGTCGATACCAAGGCGCTCAAGAGCAACGCGACCGTCGAGTTCAGCGGCAAGGAAGACACGGTGCGTGTGCGACTCTCCGGCCGGAAGGTCTCGGTACTCACGTACCTCTGCGTTCCGGATTGAGGGTTTTCCTCCTCGCGCTGTCGACTGCGAGCAGCGTCTCGTGGGCGCAGCGCGGGATCGAAGCGGATCTCAGCATCGTCGAGCAGTCGCGCCTGGTCGCCTCGGGCGAGCGCGTCGTCATCCACCAGCGCAACCTTCCGGTGGACCCGGCGTTCCTGCAGCTCGCCGAGGAGGCGTACCGCCGCATCGACGCGCTGACCGGCCGCGGCACGGCGGTCGCGGCGCTCGCGCCGAAGATCCACATCTATGTCGCCGACATCAGGGGGCCTTCGCACGTGTGGCGCGGCTACGATCATCCTGGCGACCCGAAGGCGATGATCTTCCTCAACCGCCGCGCCTATGAAGGCGCGATGCGCGGCGACAACGCGACCTACGCGCACGAGATGGCGCACCTCTTCACCTGGCGCTATTCCAGCCATACCTTGCGCGAAGGCCTCGCCGACTACCTCGCGCTCGAGATCCGCCCCGGCGCCGCCGTCGGACCGAACGCGTCCGGCTTCGAATCCTCACCGGTGCCCGCTGCGGTCACGCCCTACGTCGGTACCCGGCTGCCGCCGCCGCCGCAGGTGATCTCCGACCCGGAGTTCCGCCAGGCCTACTACGCGGCGGGCTACCGCTTCGTGAAGCTGCTCGTCGCGCGCGGTGGCATGGAAACCTTCCTCAAGCTGTACGATTCGTCCGATCCGGAGGGCGAGTACGCGAAACTCTACGGCGCTGAGCGCGCCGAGCTGGTGCGCGAGGCTCTCAGGTAAGGAGGCGCCATGGAAGCGATCAGGGACGCGAGCCACCTCTATGAGGTCGAGCGGCGCGCCGAGCACGCCGCGCGGCCCGGGTTCCGCATCACCGAGCTGCAACTGTCGCCGACGCAGAAGGTGCCCTGGCACTACCATAACAAGGTCGCCGACACCTTCTATGTCCTCGAGGGCGAGCTGCGCATATTCCTGCAGCAACCCAAGGAGGAAGTGCGCCTGTCGCCCGGACAGACATTCACGGCCGCCCCGCGCCGGCCGCATCTCGTCACCAATGGCGGCAAGCAGTCGGCGACCTTTCTCGTGCTGCAAGGTATCGGCGAATACGATTTCGTGCCCATTGGTTCCCCCAGGCTTTAAGCCGCTTTTCCGCTCGAGCCCGGTCATCGACATGATCGGGCCGCTCTACTCGCGCGGCGAAGGCGCGGAGCTGGTGATCGGCCTGCGCGCCGAGCGCAAGCACTGCAACAGGCGCGGCGGCGTGCACGGCGGCATCCTCGCGACGCTCGCCGACATCACGCTCGGCTATTCGCTCGCCTTCTCGACGCAGCCGCCGACCGCGGCGGTCACCGCCAATCCCAGCCTCGACTTCGCCGGCGCGGCCAAGGAAGGCGACTGGCTCGAGGCGCGGGTCGACTTCCACAAGCTCGGCAGCCGCCTCGCGTTCGGCAATTGCTACATCACGGTCGAGGGACAGCGCATCGTGCGCGCGAGCGCCGTGTTCCTCGTCGCCGGCACGCTCGAGGGCGAGCGCTGATGCACTGGGGCTACGTCCTCTGGCCCTATCTGCTCGCCGCGGCGGTGGTGATCTTCTGGCTCGGGCTCCTGCGCCGGCGCATCGAGCGCAAGCTGCAGTTCCTCGTGGTCGCGTTCGTCGCCTGCGCGATCGCGAACATGATGATCGAGTTCGCCTGCGCCTACCTCGTGCCGCTCGACATCGCCGGCACGCCGCCGCCCGACATGCGCAACGTGCGCTTGCGCTACCTCATCACCGCCGCGATCCAGGTACCGGTGTCGCTGGTGCTGGCGTACTACATCGCCGCGCGCACGCGAGTCGATCGCTGGCAACAGCCGTAGCTTCTAGTCGGCGCGCGCGCCGACGCGCTTGATCACCTCGGCGTTGGTCTTGAGCTCCGCCTTGATCTTCGCCGCGATCTCGGCCGGGCTCGCCCGGTAGGTCTCGAAGCCGAGGCCCTCGGTGCGCTTGCGCATCTCCGGCGTGGCGAGCACCTTCTGCACGTCGGCGCCGATCTTCTGCGCCAGCTCCGGCGCCATGCCGCGCGGTCCAAGGAGGACCAGCCAAGCCTCGACCTCGAAGTCCTTCGGCCCGCCCGCCTCCTCCACCGTGGGCACATCCGGATGGCTCGCCTGGCGCTTGGGCGCTGCGACCGCGATCAGCCTGACGCGCCCGGCCTTCACCATCGGCCCCGTCGACGACGCGGTCGCCACCGCCCAATCGACGTCGCCGTTGGCGATCGACGTGAAAATCTGCAGCGAGTCCTTGAACGGCACGTGCACCATCTCGGTCCCGGTGTCGTGCTCGAAGATCGCGCTGCCGAGGTGCGAGGGGCTGCCAACGTACGGCGTGCCGTAGGTGAGCTTGCCGGGGTTCTTCTTCGCGCCGGCGATGAGGTCCTTGATCGTCGAATACGGCCCGTCGCTCTTCACCGCGATGAAGAAATAGGCGCGATACAGCCCGGCGATCGGCGTAAGGTCGTTGATCGGGTCGTAAGGCACGTTCTTGAACAGCGACGGGTTGATAGTCAGGTGCGAATTTGCGAGCACCAGGAGCTCATGCCCATCCGGTGCGGCCTTCTTCACCTGCTCGACCGCGATGAAGCCGTTGCCGCCGGGCTTCGCCTCGACGATGACAGGCTGTCCCCACTCCTTCTGCAGCAGCTCGCCCAGCGCGCGCATATAGAGATCCGGTCCGATGCCGGTCGAATAAGGCGTGACCATCTTGACCGGCCGTGAAGGAAAGCCCTGGGCGAACGCGAGGGCCGGGATCAGGGCGCAGGCGAGGACCCGCAAGCGTTTCATGAGCATCCTTCAGTCGATGGTGGCGCCGGTCTTGCGGACCAGCTCCGAGAACTTCGCCGTGTCGGCGCGGATCAGGCTTTGCAGCTCGGCGGGCGACGCGGGCAGCGGCGTGAAGCCGAAGGCGACCAGCCGATCGCGCACATCGGGCTCGGCAAGCGCGCGATTCACGCCGGCGTTGATGGCCGCGATCGCCTCCGCCGGCGCGGCGCGCGGCGACAGGAAGGCGACCCAGCCGTTGACCTCGTAGTCCGCCGGCCCGCCGGATTCGAGCACCGTCGGAATGTCGGGCGCCGCGACGAGCCGCGACTTCGCCGCCACTGCGATGAACTTCACTTTGCCGGCGCGTACCAGCGCCCCGGCGGTGGCGAGCGTGGTGAGCGTCCAGTCGACGTCGCCGTTGCCGACCGCGGCGACCATCTGCGAAGTCTCCTTGAACGGCACGTGCAGCATCTGCGTCCCAGTGCGCATCTCGAGCAGCGCGCTGCCCAGGTGCGAAGGACTGCCGATGAACGGCGTGGCGTACGAGACTCTGCCCGGGTTCGCCTTCGCGGCGGCGATGAGGTCGCTCACCGTCTTGTACGGGCTGCCGGCGCCGACTGCGATGAGGAAGTCCGCGCGGTAGATGAGCGCGACCGGCTGGAAATCCTTGTCGATGTCGTAGGGGATGCGCCTGAAGAGCGACGGAGCGACCGCGATGTGCCCGTTGTCGGCCATCACCACGTCGTGCGCATCGGTCGACTTCTTCACCGCCTCCATGGCGAGGAAGCCGTTGGCTCCCGGCCGCGGCTCGACGATCACCTGCTGGCCCCAGCTCTTCGCCAGCTTCTCGCCGAGGAGGCGCGCCACCGTGTCCGGCCCCGCGCCCGCCGGATAGGGCGAGACGATGCGCACCGCCTTGGTCGGGAACTGCGCCTGGGCCGCCAGCGGCAGCAGTGCGAGAGCGGCAAATGCGATGGCCCGGATCATGGTCCCTCTCCTCGTTTCATGTGCTGCACGCAAAGATAGCCGAAGGTCAGCGCGGACATGAGCGAGATGCCCGCCTGGTAGCCCATGCCGAACTCGAGATGCGCCGCGGCATTGCCCGCCGCATACAGCCCGGCGATCGGCGCGCCGCGCACGCTCATCACCCGTGCGCTCGCGTTGGTTCTCAGGCCGCCGCTCGGCACCACCGGCGCCGGCACCATCTCCACGCCGTAGAACGGCGCTTTCTCGATCGTCCCCAGCGCGCGGTTCAGCGCGCTGCCGGTCTTGATTGCCTCGGGCTTGGCCTGCTTCCACTTCTTCCCGCCGCGGTTGAAATCGCGGTCGATGCCTTCGCGCACGAAACCATTAAACCGATTCACGCTCCCCTCCAACCCTTCGGGCGATATGCCCAGCTCGCGTGCGAGTTCCGGCAGCGAAGCGGCGCGCGTCACCCACTCTGGCGGCGCCGCGCCCGCCGCGCCGCCGGCGAAGGCGAAGTTCTCGACGTACTGGCTGTCGAAGATGAGGTACGCCGGCAGGTTGCGGAAGCGCCGGCGCCACACGTCGTACTCGCGCAGGGCGGCGGAAGTGTCCGGAAAGTAGCCTTCGTCCGAGAAGCGCTTCCCATCGGCGTTGACGATGATGTTGTGCGGGCAGGCGCATTCGCGCACCTGCGAGTGCCTGAACTCCGGCTCCTGGCCGGCGCGCTTCGGCGGCACCATGAAGCCGAGGATCAGCGCGAGGTTGTTGCGGATGATCGCCGTGGCCGCGCCGTGATCGGCGGCCAGCCGCCAGGCGTCGCCGGATACCGCTTTCGGAAACGCCGAGCGCAGTCCGGGCAGTCCTTCGAACGTGCGCGCTATCGTCGCATCGCCCTCCCAGCCGCCGGTCGCGAGCACCACGCCGCGGCGCGCGCGGATCTCGCCGCCATCGCTGGTTCGCACGCCGCTCACGCCCCCATCGCCGATGAGCCGGTCGATTCCAAGCGATGTAAATACGGCGGTGCCGCGCGCGAGATTTGCCTTCAGCAGCTGGACGACCAGCGCCGCGCCGCACGTGCGGATGCCCTTCGCCTCGCGCTCGGCGAGGAGCGCCGGGTCGCGCCCCTTCTTGTTGACGAGGCCGCCCGAGGCGAGGAACTCGGCGACCGAGACGCGATGCGGATCGATGTGCGAGTCCCGGACCTTGCTGCCCCAATCGCCCAGCTCGTGGATCGAGATCGGTTGCGCTTCGAGGGTGCGGCCGCGCTCGACCGATCCCGGCGCCACCGGGTAGTAGTGATCCGGAAACTCGAGCACCAGTTGGGTCTTCACGCCGCAGCGCTCGAAATGCTCGAGCGCCACCGGCGCGTGGTCGACGAAGGCCTCGACATGCGCAGGCTCGGACGAGCCGCCTCCGACGAAGTTGAGATACTCCAGCACGGCCTGCCGGGAATCCGCGAGCCCCGCCGCGCGCTGCAGGTGGTTGCAGCCGGCCCAGAGCCCGCCGGCGGAGAGCGCCGTGCCGCCGCCGATCAGGCGGTCCTTCTCCAGCACCGCGACCGCGAGGCCTGCTTCCGCCGCCGCCAGCGCCGCACCGAGGCCGCCCGCGCCCGAGCCGGCGACGACGACGTCGTATTCGGCCCGCGGCTGCATCAGTCCGCCGTGGCGCCGACCTTGCGCACGAGCTCGCCGTACTTCTTCGTGTCGTCGCGGATGAGGCGCGCCACCTCCTCGGCTGAATCCGGCGTGGCCTGGAACCCGAGGACCCGCATGCGATCCAGCAGGTCCGCGTCGCCCATCTGCTTCACCACGTCGGCGTTGATCCGCCGCACCAGCGCCGCCGGCATGCCGCGCGGCGCCATCAGCGCGAGCCACGTGTCGACCTCGAAGCCCGCGGGGCCGCCGGCTTCCTCGACGGTCGGGATCCCGGGCTGGGCCGCGGCGCGCGAGCGCGTCGCCACCGCGATCAGCTTGACCTTGCCCGCCTTCATCAGCGGCAGGGCCGAGCCGATGGTGGAGAGCGCCCACGTCAGCTCGCCGTTCGCCATCGAGACGTAGAGCTGGTGCTGCTCCTTGAACGGCACCGCGGCCATCTCGGTGCCGGTGAGGAAGCAGAAAAGCGCCGAGCCGAGATGCGGCGGGCTGCCGACGAAGGAAATGCCGTACGTCAGCTTGCCGGGATTGGCCTTTGCCGCCGCGATCAGCGCGGGCACGCTCTGATACGGGCCGGTGGCCGACACGGTGACGAAATAAGGCGCGCGATAGATGAGCGCGACGGGAACGAAATCGCGCTCCGGGTCGTACGGCAGCTTCTGGTACAGCGCCGGATTGATGGCCACGTGCGAGTTGCTGACGATCAGCAGCTCGTGCCCGTCCGGCGCCGCGTTCTTCACGCTTTCGATCGCCAGGAAGCCGCTCGCGCCGGGCTTGGGCTCCACGATCACGCGCTCGCCCCAGGC
>DASQAW010000287.1:0-3078 GCA_035635495.1 Burkholderiales bacterium | reverse complement strand
GCAGGGGCAGGAAGAGCGCGAGCGCCACTCCGGACAGCCGATGGACGAGCGCCACGCGCTTCATGCGAACAGCACCAGGATCGCGCGCATGCCCATCCAAGCGAGCACGCCGGCGAAAGCAAAAAGAAACACATCGCGCGAGCGCCCTCGCCAGCCGAGCCACTCGGTCATCACCGCCCGCAGCCCAATGGGCGCATGCACCGCGACTGCGAGGACGAACAGCGAATAGAACGCGAGCCAGCCCACGCTGCCGCGCGTACGCGCGAAGATTTCCGCCGCGCTAAGGCCGCCACGCACCGCGTAGACCATCGTGGCGAGGTGCACGATGACGCACACCGCGAGCACCGCGGCGCTTGCGCGTTGCGCGATCCACAGCCGGGTGTCCGCGCGGGCGCTCAAAGCTTTCCTTCGATGGTCGCCTTCGCCACCGCGCGCTTCAGGCCGGCGATGCTCGCGGTAGGCGAGATGTGCTTCGGGCAGCGCTCGGTGCAGCTCATGTGCGTATGGCAGGCATGGCACCCCGCGTCGCCTGCCACGGCCCGCAGTCGCTCGGTATCGGTATCTCTGGAATCAACAACCAATGTCCATGCACGGTTGAGCGCTGCGGGGCCCAGGTAATCGCGATTCCACGCGACCACGTCGCACGCGGCATAGCAGACGCCGCAGCCGATGCACTCGATGCCGGCATCGATCGCCTTCCGCTCGGCCGACTCCGGCGCGATGCGCGCGAAGTCGTCCGCCTTGGTGCGGGTGCCGTCGAAATGGCCGCCGGCGCGCTCCCACTTGTCGAAGAAGCCGCGCAGGTCGGCGACGAGGTCGCGGATCACCGGCAGATTGCGCAGCGGGCGCAGCTCGAGGGTTTCATTCTTGGCTACTCGATCCACATGCGTCCGACACGTCCAGCGCGGCACGCCGTTCACCGTCATCGCGCACGAGCCGCACATGCCGACACGGCAGGCGTAGCGATACGCGAGCGTCGGATCGAGCTTGCGCTGGATGTGCGTGACCACGTCCAGCACCGTCTGGCTCGGATAGCGCGGCACTTCGAAGGTCTGCAGGCTGCCTTCGGCGCCGCCGCCGCGCCAGACCGAGACCTTCAAGCGCTCTCGTACAGCCGGGTGAGGACGAACTCGCGGTGGCCGAGCGCTTCGGCGGCGGTGAGCCGGCCGTTGGCGGTGCGGAACATGCAATCGAGCAGCTTGTCGCCCGCCTGGTCCATGTTGAGCTCCTTGCGCGTGATGCCCGAGACGTCGACGTCGATGTGCTCGGGCATCGTGCGCACGGTGCGCGGGTTGGCGCAAAGCTTGATCACCGGCAGGATCGGGTTGCCGATGACGTTGCCCTGGCCGGTCGGGAAGAAGTGCACCACGTAGCCGGCCGCGGCGCACAGCGTCACCATCTCGGCGGCCGCGGACGAGGAGTCCATGAACCACAGGCCCGGCGCGGTGGGCGTCTCCGCCTTGTCGAGCACGCCGTCGATCACGCATTTGCGCCCGATTTTCTGGATGTTGCCGAGCGCCTTTTCCTCGATGGTGGTCAGGCCGCCGGCGATGTTGCCCTTCGTCGGCTGCGAGTCGGTGAGATCGTTGGTCTTGTGCCGCTGGATGACTTCCTGATAGCGGTCGAAGACGAACTGGAATTTCCTGCGCACCTCGTCGTTGCGGCAGCGCGCGGCGACCAGCTGCTCTCCGCCGGTGAGCTCGGTGGTCTCGCCGAAGACCAGCGTCACGCCATGCGGGTAGAGCTTGTCGAAGGCGTTGCCGACCGTCGGATTGGCGCCGATGCCGGAGGTGGTGTCCGACTCGCCGCACTTGGTCGACACCCAGAGGTCCTTCAGCGGCCGCTCCTCCCGGCGCAGCTCGCTCGCCGCCTGCAGGAACTCGCGCGCCTGCTGCGAAGCGCGGCGGATGGTCTCGTGATCGCCGTGGCCCTCGATGCCGAAGAAGGCGACCGGCTTGCCGGTGGCGGCGATGCCGTCGGCGACTTTCTTCGCCCAGCCGTCCTCGATGCCGATGACGACGACCGCCGCGACGTTCGGATTCGAGCCCGTGCCGATCAGCGTGCGGAAATGCAGCTCGAGATCGGCGCCGAACTGCAGCCGGCCATAGGGGTGCGGCAGCGCCAGCGTACCCTTGATGTTGTGCTCCACCGCCTGCGCCGCCGCGTTCGACAGGTCGTCGACCGGCAGGATCACCACGTGGTTGCGCACGCCGATGCGGCCGTTGTCGCGGCGGTAGCCGTGAAATTTGGTTTGCATGGACGAATCTTTCGGTCGACTGACTATCGAATCCGCTCCCCCCGCGTGCGGGGAAATGGGCGGTTGTTGCTACCAGCGCTTGGTCTTGATGTTTTGCACATGCGCATGCTGCCCGGTCTTGATCGGCGCTACGACCTTGCCGATGTCCACGCCGTACTTGATGACCGTGTCGCCGACATTCATGTCCTTGAGAGCCACCTTGTGTCCCAGTGGAATGTCCTGAACGCAGGGCAACGTGAGCGTTCGATTCTCGTCGAGGATCAGCCCGGTCAGCGTCTGTCCGGCCTTGACGCCCTCGACGACGACGACGGCGACGGAATCCTCGGGATCATGAAGAACACAGTGAATCACGCGCGTAGCTCCCGTCCGCTCCGGGACTTGTCGATCAAAGCATGGTATCGCGGCGCTTCGGCTCCAAGCAACCGTGCCGGTGCGCTGCAAGGAAACGCGCCGCCGTACCGAGCACCCTAGAACGAAAACTCGGATTGCGCCACGGGCGCGAAGTAGCGCCGATGCACTGCAC
Source organism: Burkholderiales bacterium (assembly GCA_035635495.1). Classification (GTDB taxonomy): domain Bacteria; phylum Pseudomonadota; class Gammaproteobacteria; order Burkholderiales; family SG8-39; genus SCGC-AG-212-J23. The sequence goes on along the minus strand of DASQAW010000287.1, from coordinate 298 downwards.
AGGGGCCGTGCTGGCGCAACGCCGCCAGATGCTCCGGGGTGGCGTAACCCTTGTGCCGCGCAAAGCCGTAGGCCGGGTAGGCGCGGTCGAGCTCGACGAGCAGCGCGTCGCGCACGGTCTTCGCGAGGATCGATGCGGCCGCAATCGCGGCGATTATTCGGTCGCCGTCGACAATCGCCCGTGCCGGATATTCGATCGCGGGGCAGTGCAGGCCGTCGATCCACACGACCTCCGGCCGCGTTGCCAGGCATTCGATCGCTCGCCGCATCGCGAGCAGCGTCGCCTGCAGGATATTCAG
>DASQAW010000286.1:0-7010 GCA_035635495.1 Burkholderiales bacterium | reverse complement strand
CGCGTGCAGGTGCACGATCGCCGCGCCGGCCTGGGCCGCGGCGATCGCCGCGTCGGCGATCTCGTCGGGCGTGATGGGAAGGTACGGCGACATGGTCGGCGTATGGATCGAGCCCGTCACCGCGCAGGTGATGATGACTTTCCCTTGAGCTGCTGCCATAGTTAGCTTATCGGGTGGACAGAGGAAGCCGCATCTTTACATGAGAAAGCGTTTTTGCAGCGCATGAATATCGAAATCCGCCGCGTCGAGCCTGGCGACTATAAGGCCGTGCAGCAAGTGCACGCGCAGCCCAACGCCCTGCGCGGCACGCTGCAGCTGCCATTTCCATCGGAGGAAAGCTGGAAGGAGCGGATCGCCAAGTTCGGCGCGAATGACTATGCTCTGGTCGCCTGCGTCGAGGGCGAGATCGTCGGCATGCTGTCTCTCATGGCCACTACTCCGTCGCCGCGCCGCAAGCACGTCGGCTGGCTTGGCATGGCGGTGCATGACAAATGGCAGTCGAAGGGCGTGGGCACGGCGCTCATGAAGGCGGCGATCGACCTCGCCGACAACTGGCTCGACCTGTCACGGCTCGAACTCACCGTGTATACCGACAACGAGCCTGCGCTCAAGCTCTACCAGAAGCTTGGCTTCGTCATCGAGGGCACGCACAAGAAGTACGCCTTCCGCGACGGCGGCTACGTTGACGCCTACTCCATGGCGCGCGTGCGCTGAATCAGACGAGGTAGCGCACGTCGGCGTCCACCGGGATCGCCTGGCCGGTGATGCGCGCGCCGGCCTCGCTGCAGAGGAACAGCGCCATGCTGGCGATGTCCTGCGGGCTGACGGTCGAGTGCAGGCTCGTCGTTTCGAGAAATTTCCGGCGGAACTCCTCGTGGCTCACGCCGTGCGCCTTGGCCTTGGCGGCGATCACGCGCTCGATGCGCTCGCCCTCGACGATGCCGGGCAGGATGCAGTTCACGCGCACCTTGTCGGGTCCCGCCTCCACGGCGAGGCTCTTGGTGAAGCCGACCACGCCCCACTTCGCCGCGGCGTAGGGGCTGCGCTGCGGAAAGCCGTGGCGCCCGGCGGCGGAAGACAGGTTGACGATCGAGCCGCCGCCCGCGGCCTTGATGAGCGGCATCGCCTTGCGCGTGCAATAGAACATGCCGTTCAGGTCCACCGCGATGCAGCGATCCCAGTCCTCGGGCCGGATGTCTTCCACCTTGGCCGTGGGCCCGGCGATGCCGGCGTTGTTGACCAGCACGTCGAGGCCGCCGAGATGGCGCTGCACGTCCTCGAACAGGCGCTCGACGTCCGCCAACTTCGCCACGTCCGCGCGCGACCGAGTAATTCCTTCCGGCAGCTGCCCGAGCGCCTTCTCGTCGACATCGCACACGTGCACGCGCGCGGCGTCGTCAAGGAACGTTTGCGCGATCACGCGCCCTATTCCCGCGGCGCCCGCCGTGACGAGCACCCGCAGTCCCGTGGCAGAGAGTCTCATGGCGATGGATAATACCGCCACGGCTTTCAGGGGAAGCCAAGGCTTGCTAAGACCCTCAAGAACAGAACCTCCAGTCTCGATCGAGCAGGAGGAGCTCCGCGGCATCTCGCGGACCGTGGCCGAGATTCACTGGCTGCTGTTGATCCTCGTGCTCGTCTATCTGATCTTCGGCGGCGCGCGCGAGGACGCCGAATCGAGCGCCGCGATCTCGGCGGGAATCTTCTTCTACGCCGCGCTGGTCATGAGCTTCCGCTACGCCAACTTCTACAAGCGCGAGACGCGCTGGAAGATCGGCACCGAGACCTTCGGCATGGTGGCGTTCATCACCTGGGTGCTGTGGTACACCGACGGGCTGGCGAGCCCGCTGCTCAACGCCTACCTCCTGCCGGTGATCACTTCGGCGCTTACGCTCGGCAAGGTGTTCACGCTGCTCGCCGTGGCGCTGATCGCCGCGTGCCACATCCTGCTCGGCGGCGGCATGACGTATGACCTGCCCTTCGTCGGCGCCTTCATCGCGCAACTTGCCCCGGTGCTGCTGGTCGCCTACATCACCACCATGTTCTCGGCCGACATCCGCTACGGGCTCGCGCGCGCCAAGGTGCTCTCCGAGACCGACGACCTGACCGGACTGCTGAACGTGCGCGGCTTCGCCATCGCCGCGAACCGGCTCTTCGCGCAGGCGGCGCGCCACGCCCGCGCCACCAGCGTGCTGATGATCGATTCGGACAACCTGAAGTTAGTCAACGACGGCCATGGCCACGCCGCCGGCAACGAGCTGCTGCGCCATCTCGCGCTCTCGATCCAGGCGGAGCTGCGCTTCACCGACGTCGCCGCGCGCTACGGCGGCGACGAGTTCATCGTGCTCCTGCCCGACACGCCGGGCAAAGGCGCGATGGAGGTCGCCGAGCGCATCCGCAAGCGCATCGCCGGCACGTCCGTGAAGGTCGGTGGCAGCGACCTCGTCTCGAGCGTGAGCATCGGCATCGCCTGCTATCCGGAGGACGGCGCGACGCTCGACGCCCTCGCCGCGCATGCCGACGGCGCGCTCTATTCCGCCAAGCAGGACGGGCGGAACCGCAGCGTCAAGTTCCGCGCCGCGCCAGCCTAAAGAACCAGCTCCCAGTATTCGCCGGTGAGCGGAATGCCGAATTCGCGGTGAGGCGCGCTCTTGATTTTTTTGAACCCAGCAGCCGCATAGATTGCCCGAGCGGCATAGAGGTTCGACTGCGTCCATAGCACGAGCTTCTTGTAGCCGGCGCGGCGCGAGAAGGCGATGCACTCCGCGACGAGGCGCGTGCCGAGTCCCTGGCCGCGCGCGTGCGGCTCGAGGATGAGGAGGCGCAGCTTCGCCACCGTCTGGCTTTCCTTCACCACGAACACCGAGCCGACCGGCGCGCCGTCCATCTCCGCGATCCAGCAGCGCTCGCGCTTCGCGTCGAAGTCCCGGAGGAAGCGGGCGGCGATCTCGGCGACCAGCGCCTCGAAGCGCACGCCCCAGCCGAACTCCGCTTCGTAGATCGCGCCATGCGCCTGGATTACCCAGCCCATGTCGCCCGGCCGGTGCGCGCGCAGCGTGATCCTTCCTTTCGCCGCCTGCGGCTCGAGCACCGCGTGGGCCGCCTGCAGCGCATCGACCAGGCGCTGGCGGCGAGCCGGCGGCAGGGGCGCGAGCATCTCCCCGGTCGCGCGGCGCGAGCTCTCGTCCAGCGCGGCGAACGCCTTGCGGCCCTTGGGCGAGAGCGTGAGGCGCACCTGCCGCGCATCGTGCTTCGCCGGCTCGCCCTGCACCAGCCGCTGGCGCTTCAGGCCCTGCAGCAGGCGGCTGAGGTAGCCGAGGTCGAGGTCGAGATCGGCGCCGAGCGCGCTCGCCGTGCACTCGCCGCGGTGGCCGAGCTCGTAGAGCACGCGCGCCTGCGGCAGCGGGAAGGGCGTGCCGAGATATTTCGACTGCAGCACGCCGATGCGCCGCGTGTAGCAGCGGTTGAAGGCCCGCAGGGTGCTGATGCCGGCGTCGATGCGCGACATGCGCCATGCTCGGCGCGGATGCTTGCTTTTGTCAAGTAATACATAATCGGCGCATGGGCCTCTTCGACCTGACAGGCAAAGCGGCGCTGGTCACCGGCGGCAACGGCGGCATCGGCCTCGGCATGGCGCAGGGCCTGGCACGCGCCGGGGCAAAGGTGGCCATCGCGGGGCGCGACGCCGCCAAGAATGCAAAGGCGCTCAAGCAACTGGGCGGTGCGGTGGCGATAGCCGCCGATATAACCGACGAGCGCGCCTGCCGCGCGATGGTGGACGAGGCCGCAAGGAAGCTCGGCCGGCTCGATATCCTGGTCAACAACGCCGGCATCAACATCCGCAAGCGCCCCGAGGAATACCGCCTCGAGGAATGGCACAAGGTGCTCGAGTCCAACCTGACGAGCGCGTTCGTGGCCTCGCAGGCGGCTTATCAGCATTTGCTGCAGGCGAAAGGCGGGAAGATCGTCAACATCGGCTCGATGATGTCGCTCTTCGGCGCCTCGTTCGTCGCACCCTATGGCGCGAGCAAGGGCGGCATCGTGCAGCTCACCCGCGCCCTCGCCTGCGCCTGGGCGAAGGACAACATCCAGGTGAATGCCGTGCTGCCGGGCTGGATCGACACGGCGCTCACCCGCCGCGCGCGCGAGGAAGTTTCAGGGCTCCATGAGCGGGTACTCGCTCGCACGCCTGCCGGGCGCTGGGGTGCGCCCGAGGATCTCGCGGGCATCGCCGTCTTCCTGTGCTCCGCGGCGTCGGACTTCATCACCGGGACGGCTATCCCGGTCGACGGCGGCTACGCGGTACAGGGGTGAACTGGTTCTTGCGCATCGCCGCCTGGACCGCCGCGGTGCCGAGGAAGTCGAGCAAGGCCTGCGCCGCGGCGCGCTTCGCACTCGCCGACATCACCGCCGCGGCGAACACCACCGAGTTCTGCACCTCGTCGGGCAACGGTCCGACGATGTCGATCCCCGGCACCGGCGCGAGCTCGCAGAGGAGCTGCGCGCCGAGCTCCGCTTCGCCGCGCGCGATGGCGGCGCCGACGGGACCCTTCTCGACGATCACGCGCTGTTTCAGCTTGTCCGCCACGCCCAGGCGTTCGAGGAGCTGGGCAAAGTAGATCCCGCTCCATCCCTGGCGCGAATGCGCCACGGAGCTGGCAGAGAGAAGCGCGTCCTTGAGCGCCTGCAGGGAACGAATGTCGGGCTTCGGCGCGCCCGCGCGCACGGCGAGGCCGACGCCCGAGCTGCCGAGCTCGACGCGGCTGGCCGCGATGAGCTTTCCCCCCCGGGAAAGCTGCTCGATGCCCTCGGCGGTCAGGATCACCACGTCGGCGCTCTCGCCCGCGGCGATGGACTTGAGCAGCGCCTGCGTGGCATGGAACTGCACGCGAAGCCCGGGCGCTGCGTCATCGAGCACGCCCTTCATGGCGAGCGTGCTCAGCACGGAGATATCAAAAGGTGGTTTCGACGGAGACATAGATGTAGTTGGCGCCGCCGTTGACGTTGCCAAAGAACTCGGAGCGGCCGAAGGCGCCGGAGCGGTGCGACACGCCGACGCCGACGTACGTCTCCCGCCCGACGCGCACGTCGATGCTCGGGTCGAGGTAGTTGAGGAGCTTCCAGGTGCCGCGGTCGCGCCGGCCCTGGTCGTGCAGCTCCATCTGGCTGATCTGCTCCGAATAGGAGAGGCCCGCGCCCATGCCGAAGCGCGTGTGAACGTAGCGGTCCCAGGGAAACTTCGTCCAGTACGCCTTGAAGAAGGCCATCACGGACCAGAAGTCGTTGCCGTAGGTCTTCTCGAAATGGCGCTGCAGGCCGACGAAGCCGGCGAGGTCGACCGGCCAGCCGCCGGCGTTCTCGATCAGCTTGCGCCCGATATGCACCGCGGCGATGTCGGTATTGTCGACGGTGTGGCGCGAGGTGCAAGTAAGCTCCACGGTCTGCGCCACGTTGCAGTCGCTCGAGTTGCCATAGAGCGCCTTGACGATCAGCGGCTTCGAGGCGGGCGCCCACCTTTGCTGCTTCGGCGAAAAATCGTACAGGAAGCCGATGAACGCCTCGCCCTGCAGGCCGCCCTGCGCCAGTGGACTGCCGGTGATCTCGCTCGAGCGGCGCGTCGCGGTCAGCGCGCCGAGCAGGTTCCAGCTTTCGGTCAGGGCGTAGCTCGCGTAGAGCGCCGCCTGGACGTCCACGCCGGCGCCGGCGGTGTAGTCGCTCGTCCCATAGTAGAAGTTGTTGAGCTTCGAGTCGCGCCAGGCGAGCATCAGGTGCGGCCGCAGCGTAAGGCGGCCACGCCGCCATTCGTTCCAGTAGCCGGCGCGAAGCTCGGTGCCTTCCGAAGCGTTGCTGACGTCGTGCAGCAGCTCCACGTAAGGCGTGCCCCAGCTCGTGCGGCGGCGCAGGCTCAGGCCGGCGTCGAAGCCCGGCTCGCGGATGGTGAGACCGCCGGTGCTTTCGGGGCGCCGGTCTTGCGTGAAGCCTTCGAAGCGGTATTTGATAAAGGCATCGAAGCGCCAGTCCTCCACCTTGAGCTTGAGGCCGACGCGCGTGCCGTGCAGGTAGGTGTGCTCGCCTTCGTAGAGATAGAGCGGGATCTGGTCGGCGCCGCTCTCGGCGCCGCGGTAGGTCGAGCGCTCATAGCGCAGCAAGTAGCCGACGGCCGCGCCGCCGACCGGCAATGCATCGATGAACGGATCGCTCGACGCGACGGCTGACGAGGCGGCGAGCGTCCAGGCGAGTGCAAGCGGATACGCGCCCCGGTAGACTTGATGCACTCCTTTGTTCCTCTTCTTCTTTATGCGCGCCCATCTTAGTTGGATTCTCCTCGCCGCCCCATTGCTGGTTCACGCCGCCGAGCCGCTCAAGCTGCAGCGCGCACCGATGCCCAGTCCGCCGTGGCCCGCGGGCGACGAGCGCGGCATGGCGAACCAGATGGGCGCGGCGACCTGGAACCGCTGCGCCTGGCACATGACGCTTCCCGGCGCGCAGGCCTACGAGCTTTCGCAGATCCGCTCGAACACGATGCCGCTCTCGCCTTTCGCCGGACCTTACGCGGTGAAGGCGAAGCCGACGGCTGGCATTCCGCTGACGGCGCATGCCTTCAACAGCGAGACGATCAACGACGGCGCGGAGCCGGGACAGCAGGGCACGCAGTTCGACGCGCTCGGTCACTTCGCCAGCTTCCGCCAGCCGTGGGACGGCAAGGCGCCGTTTCCCGCGGAGCAGGCGGTGTACTACGGCGGCTTCACGCAGCAGGAAGTAAAGCCGACGCCGGACTCGCCGCTGCTCAGGCTCGGCATGGACAAGGTGCCGCCGATCATCACCAGCGCGGTGCTGCTCGATGCGAAGGCGCACGTCGGCAAGGGGCAGCCGATGAAGGCCGGAGAGGTCGTCACCGCGAAGCACATCGAGGAGATGCTGAAGGCGCAGAACCTGAGCTTTCGCGGCATCCTGCCAGGCGACGTGGTCTACATCCACACCGGCTGGGGCGAGCTCTGGCGCGACCCGGA
>DASQAW010000285.1:0-1754 GCA_035635495.1 Burkholderiales bacterium | reverse complement strand
TCGCCGGCGACCGGCGTGCGCGGCTTGCCGCTCATGCCGAGGTCGGGCACCGCGTCGAGCAGCATGCGCGTGTACGGATGGCGCGGGCGGGTGAAGAGCACGGGAGACGGGGCGAGCTCGACGACGCGGCCGAAGTACATCACGCCGACGCGGTCGGCGACCTGGGAGACGACCGCCAGGTTATGGGAGATGAAGAGGTAGGTGAGGCCGAGGCGGCTCTGCAGGTCGGTCATCAGGTTCAGGATCTGCGCCTGCACCGAGACGTCGAGCGCCGAGGTCGGCTCGTCGCAGACGAGGAAGTCGGGCTCGCCGGCGAGCGCGCGCGCGATGGAAATGCGCTGGCGCTGGCCGCCGGAAAACTCGTGCGGGTACTTCTCGCCGTCGTCGGGCGAGAGGCCCACCTGCACCAGCAATTCGTCCACCCGGTTCGCCGTGTGCAGCGCGCGGATCGGCTCGGCGACGATGTCGTGCACGCGCCAGCGCGGATTCAGGCTGGCGTAGGGGTCCTGGAAGATCATCTGCATGCGCCGGCCGCTGAAGTGCACCGCGCCCTCGGTGGGCGCGTAGAGGCCGACGATCAGGCGCGCGACGGTCGATTTGCCGGAGCCCGATTCGCCCACCAGCGCGAGCGTCTCGCCAGGTTCGACGGAGAAGCTGACGCGGTCCACCGCGCGCAGGATGCGGCGCGGCTCGCGCTCGAGCACGCGGTTGAGCCAGGGCCGCGAGACGTCGAAATCGCGGCTGACGCTCTCGAGCCTAAGCAGCGGCATGCAGCCAGCAGGCCGCCTGGCTCGCCCCGGCGGGCATCAGGTCGGGGCGCTGTACCAGGCAGCGGTCGAAGCGCCGCGGGCAGCGCGGATTGAAGGCGCAGCCCGGCGGGATCGCGTTCAGGCGCGGCATCGCGCCGTCGATCTGCACGAGCCGGCCGCGCTTCGCGGCGATGCGCGGGATCGAGCCCATCAGGCCGACGGTATACGGATGGCGCGGCGAGTGGATCACGTCGCGCACCGCGCCGACCTCGACGAGGCGGCCGGCGTACATCACCGCGACGCGGTGCGCGGTCTCGGCGATCACGCCCATGTCGTGCGTGATCAGCATCACCGCCGCGCCGCGCTCGGCGGCTAGGCGCTTGAGCAGCGCGATGATCTGCGCCTGGATCGAGACATCGAGCGCGGTGGTCGGCTCGTCGGCGATCAGCAGGCGCGGTTCCGCGGCGAGCGCGAGCGCGATCACTACGCGCTGGCGCATGCCGCCGGAGAACTGGTGCGGATAGGCGCCGTAGCGCGACGCGGGCGCCGGCATGCCGACTTCGCGCAGCAAGGATATGGCCCGGGCCCGAGCCTGCGCTTTCGTCATCGGCAGATGCGTGAGGATGGTCTCCTCGAGCTGGCGGCCGATGGTGTAGAGCGGGTTGAGCGAGGTGAGGGGGTCCTGAAAGATGACGCCGATCTTGCGGCCGCGCAGGCGCCGCAGCTCCTCGTGCGGCAGGTTGTCGATGCGCCGGCCCTCCAGCCGCACCTCGCCCGAGGCGATGCGCCCCGGCGGCTCGAGCAGCCCGATGACCGCGAGCCCGGTGATGGACTTGCCGGCGCCGGACTCGCCGACCACGCCGAGCACTTCGCCGGGAGCGATGGAGAAGGAGATCTCATCCAGCGCGGTGAGCGTGCCGCGCCGCGTCGGGAATTCGACCTTGAGGCGCTCAACCTCCAGAATCATCGCAGCTTCGGGTTCAGCGCGTCGCGCAGCCAGTCGCC
>DASQAW010000284.1:0-2415 GCA_035635495.1 Burkholderiales bacterium | reverse complement strand
TGCCGCGTGCCGACGATCGCCGCGATCCACGGCGCCTGCACCGGCGGCGGGGCCAGCATCGCCGCCTGCTGCGACCTGCGCATCGCCTCGCGCGCGATGAAGTACGGCTTCCCGGTCGCGCGCACGCTCGGCAACTGCCTGTCGATGGCGAGCTACTCGCGCCTGGTCTACCTCGTCGGCCCGGCGCTGGTGAAGGACATCGTCTTCCAGGCGCGCCTGATCGAAGGCGCGGAAGCGCACGCCAGGGGATTGGTGAGCGAACTGCTCGAAGATCAGGCCGCGCTGATGAAACGCGCGGAGGAGCTCACCCGCACGGTCGCGAGCCACGCGCCGCTCACGCTGCAGGCGACGAAGGAGGCGATCCTGCGCCTGCGGCCGACCGTGAAGCACGGCGAAGGCAACGACCTCGTCCTCATGTGCTACATGAGCCAGGACTTCCGCGAGGGGATGGACGCCTTCCTCAACAAGCGCAAGCCCGCCTGGAAGGGCAAGTAGCTACATCGGCGGAATCTGGCCGTGCAGCCCAACGTTGACGCGCGGCGCGGTGTACGTGCCATCCGGCTGACGTTCCGCGGCGTTGATGAACACCGGCGCGCCGGCCTTCAGCTCGGCGCGGCTGGCGGGCTCGAAATTGACCACCGCGGTGCGCGGGGTGACCAGCACTTTCTTCTCGCCGCCCTTGTACTGGATGGTCATCACCTTGCCGTCGCCCATGCTCTTGATGTCGGCGACGTTGGCGTTGGTCATCTTGCTCTCGGGCCGCAGGTCCCAGTCGCGGTGGCCCTCGCCGGTGCCGCGCATGCTCTCGGGGAAGATGTGCACTTCCTCGGCGACCAGCACGCCGTCGCGCTGGCCCACCGTGGTGGTGCCGATGAACTTGCCGTTGCCGATGTCGGCGATGCTCGCCTTGGTGATGCCGATGACGACGACGTTGTCCGGCACTCTTACCTTCATCAGCTCGCCGCCGCGCGCCTTGACGGTGAGGATGTTGCCGTCGACCTGCTCGAGCGTGCCGCGGATGCGGGTCGGCGCCTGGGCGAGAACGGCGGTGGACAGTGCGGTGATGACGACGGCTGCGATCGAGCGGATCATGCTGGTCTCCTGTTGGGCTACGTCCGCTAACATCCGCCTCCGAGGACTATTCCGCAAGCTCGATGACAGACGCCCGCAAACCGCGCGATCCGATGTTCCTCATCATCGCCGGCGCGATCACGGCGCTCTTCCTGCCGTTCGCGGTCGCCTTCCCGCCGACGCTTGTGGAGAAAATCGCGGCCATCGCCGCGCTCCTGCTGGTCGCGGCGGGCGTCTCGGCTCTCGTCATCAAGCTCCGGAAATCGGGGTCAGGTACCGATCACCGGAGTTGAGGGCGCGAGCCGCTATTTGCGCGTCAGGCGGGGCACCGGACGCCTATGGAACGCCGGCACCAGGTTGGCGAGGAGCGCCAGCACCAGAGCGACGGGGAACGACAGTCTCATACAGTCTCCTATGCGCGGAGAGCGGCAAGCCACGTTCCCGAGTCGCTCGGCGACGTCAGGCCACGCATGACGCCGGTGGAACTAGTCAGGAGCGCCAGACCCAGCCATAGCGGTCGTTCGTCCGGTGGCCGCCTGCGGCGAGATAGTCCTCCCGGAACCGTGAGAGCTTGTCGCCGCGATCGGCGCCGGGCCGCGAGTGGCCCGGGAAGTTGAGCGTGGCCTTGAGCGGGTCCGGGATGCGCGCTGCGTAGTCGGTCGGCACCGCTTTGTACGCGCCCACGGTCGCCGGCAGCTTGTAGAGGCGCGCCGAGTTGAGGCCGAGGATCTTGCGCTTCGCGTCCTGGGTGAGCTGCGGATAGCCGTACTGCTTCGCCATCGCCTCCGGGATCTGGAAGCGCCAGAAGGCCTCGATCTGCCACTGCGGCGCGCCGTACCAGAGCGCGTCCGAGCCGAACACGATGCGCTCCGGCCCCATGTACTTCATGAGCTGGCCGAGCATGTGCGCGCACACGGTGGGAAAAGTCACCACGCACGAAGCGAACGTGGTACCGATCTCGGCGTAGACGTTCTTCAGCCCTTGCGACATCTGCGCGAACTCGGTGAGCCAGCGAAGATCCGGCACGCCATTGCGCAGCTTGTTCGAGCGGATCGCCTCGAGCGACTCGGCGTCGAAGAAGCGCGGCCCGAAACAGGCGTGGTAGATGATGAAATTGAACTCCGGCCAGTCGCGCGAGGCCTTCGGCAGGTCGGTCGGCGCGCCCTGCTCCGGCGTGCCGGGCGACGCCGGCGCGAGTCCCTTGTGGATGCAGATGTTGAAGAACCCCGGGTGCTTGGCCAGCTCCTGGCGGTTCTTCTTGATCAGCTCGAAGGTCGGATAGGCCACCTGCTCGTCGTCGAGCCGCCACTGCTTCAGCTCGCTCTCCGGGTTGTCGTCGAGCTT
>DASQAW010000283.1:0-8130 GCA_035635495.1 Burkholderiales bacterium | reverse complement strand
CTGGTTCCGCGAGCGCTGGGTGCACGCGGCCGGCTGCCGGCGCTGGTTCAACGCCGAGCGGCATACGGTCACCCACGAGATCCGGCGAACTTATGAGCCGGGCGAGACATGAAGCAGGCCTTCCGCCGCCCCCCTGTCAAGCAACCGTGTTGTAAATGGATTTATCACACGGGGTTTGTTTCGGGAGTCCAGGGGGTGCTTTGCCGGACCATGGCATTCAGGATGGTCAGCATCTTGCGCATGCAGGCCACCATGGCGACCTTATGAGGCTTGCCACGCGCTTTCAACCGCTCATAGAAGGCACGGATCACGGGGTTCGAGCGGATCGCCGTGGTTGCTGCCATGTAAAGCAACGTACGCACATGCGAGCGGCCGCCGTAAATGGAGCGTCGACCGCGCATGACGCCGCTGTCGCGATTGAACGGGGCAAGGCCAACCAAAGCGGCTATCGCGCGCCGATCGAGCTGTCCGAGCTCAGGCAGCTCGACCACGAGGGTGCTCGAGGTTACCGGTCCGACGCCCTTGAAGCTTCGCAGCAGTTCATCTTTGGCGCGCCAGGCCGGCGAGCTCCTAAGCCCGGCAGTGATATCGACGTCGAGCTTATCGATCTCCTTCTCCAGCCAGTCGATGTGCGATTTGATGCGTTTGCGCATCGCCCCTTGCATAAGGCCCAGGCGATTCATTTCCTGCACGCGCATCGCCACGAGCTGGCGCCGACGCACGAGCAGCTGTTCAAGCTTACGGGCCTCTTCATCGGGCAGGCGCACGATCTCGGGCTCGATCGCCTGTCCGAACGCCGCAATCACCTGGGCGTCAATGCGATCGTTCTTCGCGAGCCGCCCGCTCGCCTTGGCGAAATCGCGAATCTGCCGAGGATTGACCACGGCCACTCGCAAACCAGCGCCGATCAGAGCAGTTGCAACCGCGGTCTCATATCCACCGGTTGCTTCCATCACAACCAGGTCGGCCGCCGCTACCTTCTTCGCCAGCTCCTCGATTCCATTCGCTTCATTGGCAAATTGCATCACTTCGCCGCTAGGCAACACGGCCACATCGAGCGTCGCCTTCGATACGTCGATTCCCACCACTTCGTTCTTCTTGTTCACCGTTCCTCCTCGTGTCCCAGCCTTGCCACAATGCGAGCTCAGGCGCTCGCGCAACCGTACGGGCTTACAAAGAGATCCGGCAGAGCGACCATGCTTGACAACGGGCTCGCTACCCATGGGGGTAAAAGCGGTCTACCCCGCCGGCGTTGCGCTGAACAACATACCCCTTGCTCAACATACAAGGGGGGAAGCGAGTGAAACGAGCGGGGGGGTGGTTTTTGGGAAAGACAAACCCCCCGTTCGCCTGCGGCTCACACCCCCCTTGACAGGGGGGCGACCCGGAAACGTCATGCGCGTCTCCCGAGCAGTCCCTGGGGACGCAACAGAAGAACCAAAATCAGAAGACCAAAGCTGAACATGCTCTTCGCGGAAGGCGCGATGAAGAGGCCGGCGAGGGCTTCCGAGACGCCGATCAGCACGCCGCCGAGCAGCGCGCCGCCCATGGAACCGAGGCCGCCCACGATGACGATGACGAAGGCGAGCAGGGTGTAGGCGGGGCCGAGCGGCGGCGTGACGTCGACCAGCACCACCATCGCGCAGCCCGCGATCGCCACGCAGACCGCGCCGAGGCCGAAGGTGAGGGAGTAGAGGTGCTTGACGTTCAGGCCGACGACCTTCGCGCCGAGGTAGTTGTCGGCGCAGGCGCGGATGGCTTTTCCGGTCAGTGAATACTTGAAAAATGCGAAGAGGCCGGCCGCGGCGATGATCGCGGCGGCGGCAGCGAAGAGCCGCGCCTTGTCGACGAGGATCGGTCCGAGCTCGAAAGACTCGAGCTGGTAGTCGGTCTGCACGTTGCGCGCGTCGGGGCCGAAGATCATCAGCATCGCGTTCACCAGGATGATCGCCACCGCGACCAGCAGCATGAACTGCGAGTGCTCGGGGCGCGTGATGAACGGGTTGATGAAGCCCGCCTGCAGCGCGTAGCCGAAGACGAAGAACCCCGCCGCGACCGGCAGCATGGCGAGGAAGGGATCGAGCTTGAACGCGGCGAACAGCACCGTCGCCGCGTACATGGCGATGGTCATCATCTCGCCGTGCGCGAAGTTCACCACGCGCACCACGCCGAAGATCACCGACAGGCCGAGCGCCATCAGCCCGTACACCAGGCCGGTGAGGATCCCGGAGACGACGACGTTGGCGACTAGATCGGCGGCAGGCATGAAAAAGGGGTCAGAGCAATTTTCCTGTAACTACTGCGTCGCGTAGGTGTTACCGGAAAATTGCTCTGACCCCTTTTTCGGTCTAGGTCTTCTTGTAGCTGGGAACGGGGAAGACCGGCTTAGCGGTGGCCGCGCTGGTCGGCAGGACGACGGTGGGCAGCAGGTTCAGGTTCTGCACGCAGGCGGAGCCGATGCCCTCGACCTGGCCCTTCTCGTTGAACTTGATCGGGCCGCCGAGCGACATCTTGTCGGTGATGTTGGTCTGGCGGATGGCGTCGGCCAGCGTCTTCGGCTCGGTGCTCTGCGCGCGCTTGTAGGCGTCGGCGGCGATGAGGATGGCCTCGAAAGTGAATCCCGCGTTGAGGCCGTGGAACACCAGGTTGTCCTTCGGGTTTCGCCTCTTGAAAGCGGCCTCGACGCGCCTGGTCATGTTCGACTTCGGGTTGTACCAGGGCACGTTGGAGATGGAGTACTCCGACAGCTGGCCCAGCGTCTTGAAGTATTGCTCCTCGTACATGCCCGGCGAGCCCGGGCTGACGATGCCCATCGGCTGCCAGCGCTGCTTCACCATCTCGCGGCGCAGGATGATGGCGTCGTTCAGCCGGCAGACGAGCAGCAGGAAGTCGGCGTTCGCCGCCTTGGCCTTGGACACCTCCACCGCGAGGTCCTTCGCCGCCGGGTCGTAGCCGATCTGGTCGACGATCTTGAACGGCAGCTGCGTGAGCCGCGGCATGGCGGCGCCGATGCCCTTCGCCATCGCCTGGCCGAAGGTGTCGTTCACGTGCATGAAGACCGCTGTGCGCGGCACCGTGTTGGCCGCCTGGAACATCTCGCCGATGAGCGAGAGGCCGTTGCGCACGATGTCCTGCGCGGTCTGGAAATTACGGAACACGAACTTGTAGCCCTGCTCGGTGATCTGCGGTGCGGCAGCGATGTTGATGACGAAAGGAATGCCGCGCTGCTCGGCGACCTGCGCGATGGCGGACGCGGCGCCGGAGTCGAACGGCCCGACCAGCACGTTGGCGCCTTCCTGGATCAGCCGCTCCGCGCGCGTGCGCGCCGTGTCGACGTTCGATTCGAAGTCGGCGTTCATCAGCTCGACGTCGACGCCGAGCATGTCCTTGATCACGCCCGGCGCGAGGTCGGCGCCCTTCTGGCACGACTGGCCGATGAAGCCGAGATAGCCCGAGCGCGGCAGGATCACGCCGACTTTCAGCTTCTGCGCCTGCGCTCTTACGATTCCGAACGGCGAGACTGCGGCGATGGCACCCGCGGCAGCGAGCGCCTTGTTGAATTGACGGCGTTTCATGGCCCCTCCTTGGCGGCCCGTATTCTAAGCGAGCCTTTCAGGAGGCGAGCCAGCGCGTAGCTTCTTCCTCGGTCATGAAGCGCCGCACATCGATGCCGAGCTTTCCCGCTTCGACTACCGCGGTGTCGTAGACGGCGATCAGGTTGGCGGTAACGGCGACCACCGCGACCCGGAATCCCGCCGGCACCCCGGCGAGCGCCATCGCCCGCAGCACGTCGCGCAGCGCGAGGTGCGAGAAGGCGTCGATCTTGGCGTTGCCGATGATGAGCACGCGGTTGCAGCCGCCGGTGACGCACTCGTTGGCGAACGCCCGGTAGCACTCCTGCACCTCGTCGGGCAGGGCGGGCCCTACTGCCACGCGCATTCGCTCCCCCGTGCGCTCGATCTCGCACCCGGGAGTTTGGCGAATAGGCGCCGACGTGGTCATGGCGGAAGCCGCGACGCGATGTAGCGGCGTTCCTAACCGAGCAACGGCAATGCCCGCTTCGTCGCTCAACGACGGCTGTCGTCGAAGCCTTACACTGTCGGCACGAGAGGAGAGTCCACCATGCTGACACGTCGCAGGTTCTTCGGCGCGGCGGCCGGGTTGCTGGGTGGCGCGCTGCCCGCGGCCGTTCGCGCCCAGGGCCTCGAGCAGGCGAAGATCATCGTCGGCTTCCCGCCCGGCGGCACCACGGACGTCATGGCGCGCAAGGTGGCCGACAAGCTGCGCGGCGCCTATGCGCGCGTGGTCATCGTCGAGAACCGGCCGGGCGCCGGCGGGCAGCTCGGCGTCGTCGCGCTGAAGGACGCGCCGGCCGATGGCGCGACGATGCTGCTCACGCCTTCGTCGATGCTCACGATCTACCCCAACACGTATCCCAAGCTCCAGTACCGGCTCGAGGACGTGGCGCCGCTTTCGCTCGCCATGTACACGCACCACGTGTTCTCGGTCGGCCCCGCGGTGCCCGAGAGCGTGAAGACGCTGAAGGACTTCTTCGCCTGGGCGAAGGCCAACCCGGACAAGGCCGCGTACGGCAGCCCGGGCGCGGGCTCGATGCCGCACCTCATCGGCGTGCTGCTCTCCAAGGCGAGCGGCACCGAACTGCGGCATGTGGCGTATCGCGGCAGCGCGCCGGGTATTCAGGACATGCTCGGCAGCCAGATCGCGGCGTTCTTCGGCCCGACCGGTGACGTCCTCGCGCATTCGAAGGCGGGCCGGGTACGCGTGCTCGGCGTCTCGGGCGGGGAGCGCAGCGCGTTCCTTCCCGACGTGCCGACCTTGCGCGAGCAGGGCGTGGTCGTTGCGCTGCGCGAGTGGTACGCCCTCTTCCTGCCCGCGCGCACGCCGGCGGAGGTCGTGCAGCGCGCCTCGGCCGCGATCCGGCCGGTCCTCGCCGAGCCCGAGGTGGTGGAATTCGCCAGGCAATTCGGCTTGGAAGTCCAGCCTTCGACTCCGGGCGAGCTCGCCGAGCTTCTCAAGAAGGACGCCGCCGAGTGGGGCGGCCTGGTCAAGCAGACCGGCTTCACCGCGGAATCGTGAGGCGATGACGCGCAGGACGCGCAGCATCCGTGTGGCGGGCGCTGCGGCGGTGGCCGAGCGCCGCGCCGACGGAACAGTGCGCCTGCGCTCGCCCCACACGCTCGGTGCTTATCCGGCGAAGTTCACCGAGCGCCTGGACTACTGGGCCGACCGCGCCCCGGAGCGCACGCTTTTCGCCCGCAGGGCGGGCGCGGCGTGGAAGCGCCTCAGCTACCGCGAGGCGCGCGATCGTGCGAAGCGCATCGCCGCCGGGCTGCTCGCGCGCGGTCTTTCGCCCGAGCGGCCGCTCGCCGTCCTCTCGGGAAACGACCTCGAGCATGCGCTGCTGCTCCTCGCCGCGCTTTACGCGGGAGTGCCGTACGCGCCGGTGTCGCCGGCCTATTCGCTCGTTTCCTCCGACTTCGCCCAGCTCAAGCACGTGATGGCGCTCGTCACTCCGGGCCTGGTCTACGCCGCCGACGAGGGCGCCTTCGGCCGCGCCGTCAGCGCGGCCGTGCCGCGCGACGCGCAGGTGCTCTGCGCGACGGATTTCCACGGCCTGGAGCGGGAGGACACCGAAGCGGCCGAGCGCGCGCACGCGCGCGTCGGGCCGGACACGATCGCCAAGTTCCTCTTCACGTCGGGCTCCACCGGCACGCCGAAGGCGGTGATCAACACCCAGCGCATGTGGTGCTCGAACCAGGCGATGGTGCGCGAGGTGCTCTCCTTCGTGCAGGACGAGCCGCCGGTGATGGTCGACTGGGCGCCCTGGCACCATACTGCGGGCGGCAACAAGGATCTCGGCATGGTGCTCTACAACGGCGGCACGATGTACATCGACGAGGGCAAGCCGCTGCCCGGGGCGATCGAGACGACGGTGCGTAACCTGCGCGAGGTCGCGCCAAACTGGTATTTCACGGTGCCGAAGGGCTACGAGATGCTGCTGCCGTTCCTGCGCGACGACGCTGCCCTGCGCCGGAACTTCATGAGCCGGCTGAAGGCCTTCTGGTTCGCCGGCGCCGGCGTCTCGCAGCACGTGTTCGACGAATACAGGGAGCTCAGCTACCGCACCTGCGGCGAGCAGATCCTGTTCCTCACCGGCCTCGGCTCGACCGAGACCGCGCCCTTCACTATCGCGAGGACCTGGGACAGCGGCGACGCGACCAACATGGGGCTGCCGCCGCCGGGTGTGGACATGAAGCTGGTACCCGTCCAGGAAAATGAGGACGGCAAGTACGAGGCGCGCGTCAAGGGCCCGCACATCACGCCGGGGTACTGGCGCCAGCCCGAGCTGACGCGCGAGGCGTTCGACGAGGAGGGGTACTACCGCCTGGGCGACGCCTTCGCCTTCGAGGACGACGATCCGGCGAAGGGCCTGCTCTTCCGCGGGCGCATCTCGGAGGACTTCAAGCTCTCGAGCGGCACCTGGGTGAACGTCGGGCCTTTGCGCGCGAAGTGCATCGGCCATTTCGCGCCGCTCGTGCGCGACGTGGTGATCACCGGCCACGAGCGCGACGAGCTCGGCGCGCTGGTTTTCCCCTCGGGCAAGGTCGATCGCGCCGAGCTGCTGGCACGATTGCGATCGATGGAGAGCACGGGAAGCTCCAACCGCATCGCCCGCATGCTGGTGCTCGACGAGCCGCCGTCGCTCGACGCGGGCGAGATGACCGACAAGGGCTCGATCAACCAGCGCGCGGTGCTGTCGCGTCGCGCCGCGCTGGTGCAGGAACTGTACGCGGGATCACCGAGAGTCATGACTGCATGAACCTGCACGACCTGGTAGCCATCGACGTCCACACGCACGCGTGGAAATCCGCGCTCGCGGTGGACGACAAGCTCACCGAATCGCAGGAGGCGATGGGCCGCTACTTCCGCTACCAGCCGCAGCACCAGACGGTGCCCGAGATGGCCGAGATGTACCGCAAGCTCAAGATGGCATTCGTCGTCTTCACCGTCGATGCCGGCAAGAACCCGAGCCGCAAGATCTCGAACGAGGAGATCGCCGAGCTCGCGCACCAGCACGGCGATGTCGCCATCCCTTTCGCGAGCATCAACCCGCACCGTGGCGAAGAGGGCGTCGCGCAGGCGAGGCGGCTGATCAAGGACTACCGCGTGCGCGGGTTCAAGTTCCATCCGTCGGTGCAGGAGTTCTATCCGAACGACCGCATGGCCTATCCGCTCTACGAAGCGATCGCGGAGGCGAAGCTGCCGGCGCTGTTCCACACCGGGCAGACCGGCGTCGGCGCGAACACGCGCGGCGGCGGCGGGATCCGCATCAAGTACTCCAATCCGCTCTACCTCGACGATGTCGCGGTCGATTTCCCCGACATGCCGATCATCCTCGCGCATCCTTCCTTCCCCTGGCAGGAAGAGGCGCTGTCGGTGGCGACGCACAAGCCGCAGGTCTACATCGACCTCTCCGGCTGGTCGCCGAAGTACTTCCCGCCGATCCTGCTCCAGTACGCCAACACGCTGCTGAAGGAGAAGGTGCTCTTCGGCTCCGACTATCCGGTGATCTCGCCCGAGCGCTGGATCGAGGAGTTCGACAAGCTGCCGATCAAGCCCGAGGTGCGGCCGCTCATCCTGAAGGAGAATGCGGCCAGGCTCCTGCGCCTGAAGTGAACTGCGAGTCCGTCCGGTGAAGTACGACGACGTCTCCTGGCACACGGGCGCGGACGAATATCCCAAGCACCTGCCCAGAGAGGCGGCCGCCACGCATACCGGGATGTTCATCGCCTGGGCGCTGCTCTCCGGGCTCGGCGGCGAGCTCGCCGCCGAGGACCTGCCGCCCCTGCGCGCGCGCCGCATCACGCCGGGCCGGTTCTTCAACGACCAATGCGACGGCAAGTTCGTCGACGAGCAGCTCAACGCCGAGGGCAACGGCTTCGTCACGGCATACTTCGACCTGGACCAGGGCGGCTACCTCAAGGACTACGACCGCGTGCTCTGCGCCGGGCTCACGACCGCGTACGAAGTGGCCGATACCTGGGAAAACTTCGACAAGCTGAAGCCGCGCCTCGATCGCCGGCTCGACGAGTGGCGCCGCGGCGTGCT
>DASQAW010000282.1:0-6249 GCA_035635495.1 Burkholderiales bacterium | reverse complement strand
CTGGTTCCGCGAGCGCTGGGTGCACGCGGCCGGCTGCCGGCGCTGGTTCAACGCCGAGCGGCATACGGTCACCCACGAGATCCGGCGAACTTATGAGCCGGGCGAGACATGAAGCAGGCCTTCCGCCGCCCCCCTGTCAAGGGGGGAAGCGAGCGGGTTTTGCGAGCGGGGGGTTTGAAAAAACCAAAACCCCCCGCTGCGCCTTCGGCTCACGGCCCCCTTGACAGGGGGCCAAGGCGATGACGGCCTTCCGCCTTCCCGACGGCGGTCGCATCGACCGCAGCCAGAAGCTGCGCTTTCGCTTCGACGGCCGGGCGCTGGAAGGCTTCCAGGGCGACACGCTCGCCTCGGCGCTGCTCGCGAACGACGTCTTTCTCGTCGGCCGCAGCTTCAAGTACCACCGCCCGCGCGGCGTGATGAGCGCCGGCGTCGAGGAGACGAACGCGCTGGTCGCGGTCGGCGAAGGCGGCCGCCTCGACACGAACAGCCGTGCGACGATGGTCGAGCTCTACGAGGGCCTGGTCGCGCGGTCGCTCAACCGCTGGCCGAGCCTCGGGTTCGATCTCGGCGCGATCAACGGCTGGTTCGCGCCGCTGCTGGTGGCGGGCTTCTACTACAAGACGTTCATGTGGCCGCGCCGGCTGTGGCAATCGCTCTACGAGCCGCTCATCCGGCGCGCGGCGGGCATCGGCGAGGCGCCGGCGCAGCCCGACCCCGATCGTTACGACAAGCTGCACCGGCACTGCGACGTGCTGGTGGTCGGCGGCGGCCGCTCGGGCCGGGCCGCGGCGGTCGAGGCGGCGGCCGCCGGCAAGCGCGTCGTCCTCTGCGACGAGGGCGATCCCGGCGCCATCACCGGCGTCGAGATCCTCGCGCGCACCACGGTGTTCGGCTACTACGACGACAACTTCCTTTGCGCGGTCGAGAGCGACGCGCGCCGGCAAAGGCGCCTCTGGCATTTCCGCGCCAAGGAAGTGGTGCTCGCCACCGGGGCGCATGAGCGGCCGCTCGTCTTCGGCGGCAACGACAAGCCGGGCGTGATGCTCGCCGGGGCGGTAGAGACTTATCTGCGCCGCTACGCGGTGGCGCCCGGCCGGCGAGTGGTGGTCTTCACCAACAACGACAGCGGCCACGAGCGCGCCAAGGTGTTCCGCGAGTTCGGCATCGACGTCGCAGCCGTGATCGACTCGCGCGAAGGCTCGGTGATCACGCGCACGCTCGGCGGTAAGCGCGTCACCGGCGTCGCGGTCGGTGACGCGCGCATCGCCTGCGACCTCGTCGCGATGGCCGGCGGCTTCAGCCCGGTGGTGCACCTCTACAGCCAGGCGCAGGGCCGGCTGCGCTGGGACGAGAAGAAGCTCTGCTTCGTCCCCGACGGCGGCCGCCAGGCGGTGCGCGTGGTCGGCCGCGCGAACGGCGCCTTTCCCGGCTACGGCATCGAGCCGCTGTGGGAAGTGAATGCGCCCAAGGCCTTCGTCGACTTCCAGAGCGACGTGACCGCGCGCGACGTGCACCTCGCGGCGCAGGAAGGCTTCTCCTCGGTGGAGCATTTCAAGCGCTACACCACGGCCGGCATGTCGACCGACCAGGGCAAGACTTCGAACATCAACGCGCTCGCCATCCTCGCCGGCGCGACCGGGCGCAGCATCGCCGACACCGGCACCACGACGTTCCGCGCACCCTATACGCCGGTGAGCTACGGCGTCCTTGCCGGACGCGACCTCGGCGACTTCCTCGAACCGATCCGCGTCACGCCGCTGCACGAGTGGCACGCCGCGCACGGCGCCGCGTTCGAGAACGTCGGGCAGTGGAAGCGCCCCTGGTACTACGGCCGCGAGATGCACGACGCCGTGCAGCGTGAAACGCGCGCCGTAAGGGCGGCGCTCGGCGTGCTGGATGCAAGCACCCTGGGCAAGATCGACATCCAGGGCCGCGACGCGGCCAAGTTCCTCGACCGCATCTACGCCGGCACGTTCAGCGCGCTCGCGGTCGGGCGGGCGCGCTACGGCCTGATGTGCCGCGAGGACGGCATGGTGTTCGACGACGGCGTCACCACGCGGATCGCGCAGCACCACTTTCACATGACCACCACCACGGGCGGCGCGGCGCGGGTGCTCGACTGGCTGGAGGAGTACCTGCAGACCGAGTGGCCCGAGCTCGAGGTGTACTGCACCTCGGTCACCGAGCAGTGGGCGACGATCGCCGTCGCCGGGCCGAAGGCGCGCGAGCTGATGGCCGAGCTCGCGCCGGGCCTGGAGGACCTGCCGTTCATGACCTGCCGCGAGGGCCGCGTCGCCGGCATGGAAGCTCGCGTCTTCCGCATCAGCTTTACCGGCGAGCTCTCGTTCGAGATCAACGTGCCCGGCGACCAGGGCCTCGCGATGTGGGAAGCGGTGACGGCGGCCGGCGCCAAGCACGGCATCACGCCCTATGGCACCGAGACGATGCATCTCTTGCGCGCGGAGAAGGGCTTCATCATCGTCGGGCAGGAGACCGACGGCACCGTGACGCCGTACGACCTCGGCCTCGACTGGGCGGTGGCGAAGAGCAAGGACTTCATCGGCCGGCGCTCGCTGGCGCGCGCGGATACGCGGCGTCCAGACCGCAAGCAGCTCGTTGGGCTGCTGCCCGCCGATCCGCGCGACGTGCTGCCCGAAGGCGCGCAGATCACCGAGGTGGATGTGGCGCTGCCACGCGGCCATGGCTCGAAGCCGGTGCCGATGGTCGGCCATGTCACCTCCAGCTACATGAGCCCGAACCTCGGCCGCTCCTTCGCGCTCGCCCTCGTGCGCTCCGGCCGCTCGCGCCGCGGCACCGAGCTCTACGTGCCGCTCGAAGGCCGCGCTGCAAAGGTGCGCGTCGTCGAGCCGGTGTTCATCAAATGACCCACCTCTCGCTCCGCGGATCGGGCGAGCAGTTTTTCGCCGCGTGCGAATCCGTGCTCGGCATGCGCCCGCCGACCGCGCCGAACACGGTCGCGTCCGCTGCCGGCACAACCATCCTGTGGCTCGGCCCGGACGAATGGCTACTCATAGACTCAAGAACAGGGACAGACCACGTTATCGGTGATCTCAAAAAGGCCTTGTCTGGCATTCACAGCGCGGTGGTCGACGTCACTTCTAGCCGCAAGGCGCTCGTCGTGTCGGGAGAGCGCGCCGAGGAGATCCTGTCGAAGGCGGCGACGCTCGACTTCAGCGTCCAGGCCTTCCCGGTCGGGAGCTGCGCGCAGACCAACATCGCGCGCACGCAGGGCATCATCCAGCGGCGCGGCGCGAAGGAGTTCACCATCTACGTACGCAGCTCCTTCGCGCCTTACCTGCGCGCCTGGCTGGACGACGCCGCTACTGCTTCTTAGCCGCCTTCTTGTCGGCGGCGGCCGGCGCGCCTTCCTGCGGCCAGTAGTAGTTCGCGGCGAAGGAGTACGGCGGGAACATGTAGCGCTTTGCCGGCACCACCTTCGCGGCGTAGGCGCGCTGCGACTCGTACACCTTCTTGAAGGTTGGCGACTTCGCCGAGTTCTCGGCCGCGACCTCGTCCCAGGCCTTGAGCGAGGCGATCAGGATGTCGGGCGGCGTGCGCCGGATCTGCACACCGTGCTTCTTGATCATCTCCTCGATGGCGTCGGCGTTGTCCTTCTGCCACTTGGTCAGCCAGGTGATGAAGGTGTCCTTGACCGCCGAGTTCACCGCCTCCTGCTGCGCCGGCGTGAAGCTCTTCCACACGTCGAGGTTGAAGCCGAGCTCGCCGACGGAATTGTTCTCGTGCATGCCCGGCGTGTAGTGGTACTTGAACACCTGGTGCAGCCCCAGGCGCAAGTCCTCGACGCCGCCAACCCATTCCGCGCAGTCGATCACGCCGCGCTGCGCCGCCGGCACGATCTCGCCGCCGGCCATGTTGACGACGCTCTCGCCGAGCTTGGCGTACACCTCGGCGTTGAGGCCGGTCTGGCGGCACTTCAGGCCCTTGAGATCGGCGACGCTCTTCAGCGGCTTCTTGAACCAGCCGAGCGCTTGCGGGCTCGACGGGTGCGCGGGCCAGACGATCACGTTGAGCTTCAGATCGTTCTGATAGAAGTCGCGCCACATCTCGAGGCCGCCGCCGACGTAGAGCCAGCCCAGCCAGTCCATGTGATCCATGCCGAACGGGCCGCCCGGAGGCCCGGCGAAGAGCGCCGCCGCCGGATTCTTGCCCACCCAGTAGTAGGAGATGGCATGCCAGCCATCGAGCACCTTCTTGTTCGTCGCATCGAGCACCTCGAAGGGCGGCACGATCTGTCCCGCGGGCATGGTTTCGATCTTGATCCCGCCCTGGGTGAGCTTGTCCACCCGCTCGCCGAACATCTTGAAGTGCTCCTGCAGCGTGTTGCTCGCCGGCCAGGTCGACTGCATCTTGATGGTCTTCGTCGCCGGCGCCTGCGCCTGCGCGCCCATCGTGACAAACGCGGCAGCAATGGCGACCGCGAACGAACGCTTCAGCATTTCATGCTCCCAGGAGTTGAACCGCGGCCCAAAGCTACGCCGGCCCTCGCGCGCGGTCAACGGAATTACCATTGCGCCATGCGCGCTGCTCTAGTTTTGTGCCTCGCACTGGCGCCATGCCTCGCCATGGCGCAGAACGTCCGCTTCGTCGTCGGCTTCACGCCCGGCGGGTCGAGCGACATCCTGGCGCGCGCGCTCGCGACGAAGCTCGCCGACTCGCTCGGCCAACCGGTGGTGGTGGAGAACCGCCCGGGCGCAGGCGGCAACCTCGCCGCCGAGGTCGTGGCCAGGAGCGCGCCGGACGGCAACACCTGGCTCCTCGGCAATAACGCCATCCTCGCCACGAATCACGCGCTCTACAGTCATCTTGGCTACGACCCGGTGAGGGACTTCGCGCCCGTCGCGCTGGTCGCGATCCAGCCGAACATCCTCGTCGTGCACCCCTCGGTGCCCGCGCATACCGTCGCCGAATTCATCGCCTATGCCAAGGCGCGGCCCGGAAAGCTGAACTACGCCTCGACCGGAGTCGGCGTAGCCGCGCACCTTTCGGGCGAGCTCTTCAAGGCCATGGCCGGCGTGGACATGGTGCACGTACCTTACAAGGGCGCGCAGCCCGCGCTCACGGACGTGATCGCCGGCGAATGCCAGCTGATGTTCGCCACCTCGACCTCGGTGATCCCGCACATCAAGACCGGCCGCCTGCGTGCGCTCGCCGTCACCACCGCGCAGCGCTCCGTGGCGCTGCCCGATCTGCCGACCATCGCGGAGGCCGGCGTACCGGGCTTCGAATCCATCACCTGGCACGGCGTCGTGGTGCCGGCGCAAACACCCGCCGCGGCGATCGAGCGATTGAACCGCGCGATCAACGCCGCGCTCGCGCAGCGCGACCTCGTCGACAGACTGAACGGCCTCGGCGCCGAAGTCGCCGGCGGCTCGCCGCAGGATTTCGCCGCCTACATCGCGCGCGAGATCCCGAAGTGGACCAAGGTTGTGAAAGACTCCGGCGCCAAAGCCGAATAAATGGGGTCAGACCCCAATTAATGAGGAGGATGCAAATGAATGAGCTTCGCCGCCGCCTGCTGCTCGCGGCGCTGGCGAGCCCATTGGTAGCAAGGGCTCAAGGCATCTCGAACCGCCCGGTGCGCTTCGTGCTCGGGCAGACGCCGGCGACGACGCCGGACCTGGTCGCGCGCACGCTCGCACCGCGCATGCAGGCGAAGTGGAACCAGCCGTTCATCGTCGAGAACAAGGGCGGCGCGGGCGGCGCGATCGGCCTCGACGCGGTGGCGAAGTCGCCGCCCGACGGGCATGTCATCACCATCAGCGTGAATTCCACGGTGACGCTGCCGATCTTCTTCAAGATCGACTTCGACATCCTGAACAGCTTCACGCCGATCTCGATGGTGGCGGAGAACATCTTCTGCCTGGTCGTGCATCCGTCGGTGCCGGCGCGGAACTACGCCGAGTGGCTCGAGTGGGCGAAGCGCGAAGGTCCGAACGCGAACTACGGCTCGCCGGGCAACGGCACGCACCATCACCTGATCATGGAGTCGGTGAAGCTGCGCACCGGCCTGCAGCTCACGCACATTCCCTACAAGGGCTCTGCGCCCGCGTTCACCGACCTGATGGCGGGGCAGATAGCGACGATGTTCGTGCCCCTCGGCGTCGCGCTAACGCTCGGCGCAAGCGGCAAGATCCACGCGATCGGCGGCTCCGCGCGTGAGCGCTCGCCGCTCGCGCCGCAGATCCCGTCGCTGCACGAGCAGGGCCT
>DASQAW010000281.1:0-1926 GCA_035635495.1 Burkholderiales bacterium | reverse complement strand
GGAGATCGGCGCCGGTGCCGTGAACGCCGCCCGCTCCGCTCGGGTGAAGCATCTGATCTGGTCCACGCTGCCAGACGTGGAGAAGATCAGCGGCGGGCGCTTGAAGGTGGAGCACTTCACCATGAAGGCGCACGTGGATGCCGTGGTCCGGTCTGCCGGCTTCGAGCGCCACACGTTTGTCGAGGCGCCGTTCTACTTCCAGAATTTTCTGAAGATGGGCGCACCGCAGCCCCTACCGGACGGTCGTCGCGGTTGGGCGGTTCCGATGGACCCCACAGCGCGCGTCATCCACGCCGGGGACATCACCGAGCTCGGCCTGGCCGTGGCTGCCGCGTTCGGCGCCGGAGCCGAGCTGGCGAACGGTAGCTACCTCGCCGTGTGCGGCGGCATGTACTCCTGGGACGATTTCGTGGCGACGCTCAATGCGCTCGGACACGACTTCGGGGTCGTAAGGGTCGCGCCGGAGGTCTTCGACGGCTTCTTCCCCGGCGCCAAGGAGTTGCGCGAGATGTACCAGTACTTCGAGGCGCATACCTATTTCGGTCCGGACGCGCGGACCGCCATCGCCGCAGCGAATGCCCTCGTTCCCGGCGGCTTCACCGCCTTTTCCGAGTGGGCGCGCAAGAACATGAAACCGGGCGGCTGAGCCGGGCCGCGAGCGGGTCGGTGCACCACGGTCTACTGTCCGAGACGCAGTGGCAAACGCAAAGGAGGCGTGAATGACCGATCTGTCGGCAAGCAAGGCGGACCCTGCGCGGCCGACGGCCGGGCTGAGCGGCTCCGACGTCGTTCGCCGCCTGGGCGCGCACCCATCTGTGACTCGAGCAACACGGTAACCATGAAGTGGAGTCTCGCTGCGCTGGCCTTCGGCAACTTCGTCATCGGGACGGGCACGCTGATCGTGCCCGGGCTGCTGCCGTACCTGGCCGACAGTCTCGGCGTGTCGCTGCCGGTGGCCGGGCACCTCATCACCGCGTTCGCCGTGACAATATGCGTCGCGGCGCCGCTTCTTGCCGGCGCCACGAGCCGCTACGACCGGCGCGCGCTGCTCGTGGCGATGCAGCTCGTATTACTTTTCGGCCACCTCGGGGCAGCGCTGGTCTCCTCCTTCATGCCGATGCTCGGCGTACGGATCGTGACTGCGATCGGCGCCGCGCTCTTCACGTCGCAGGCCGCTGCGACCGCCGCGCTCCTCGTGCCACCGCAGGAGCGCGGCCGGGCGATCGCCTTCGTCTTCCTCGGCTGGTCGGTGTCCGGGGTGCTCGGGCTTCCGCTCGGTTCCTACATCGGCGCCACCTTCGGGTGGCGCGCCGGCTTCGGACTTGTTGCAGCGCTCGCCGCGATCGGCGCCGCGGCAGTATGGAGTGCGCTGCCCGGCGGGCTCAAGGTGCGGCCGGTCGACGGCGCGATGTGGCGCGCGATCCTGGGGAACGCGAGCCTGCTCTCGGTCGTCGCGGTCACCGCCCTCATGGCCGCTGCAAGCTTCGCGCTGTTCGCCTACTTTGTGCCCGCCGCGCACGCTTTCATCGACGCTTCGCCACACGAAGTGAGCCTGCTCTACGCCACGCTCGGCGTGACGGCCATCGTCGGCAACACGCTCGCTGCGCGGTTCATGGACCGAGCCGGGGCGGGCCGCGTGGTCGTTTGGGGCCTCGCTGCGGTGCTCGCCGGACACCTGCTGTGGCCCTGGTCGGCGGGGCACCCGGCGCTGCTCGCGGCGGCGGTCGCGATCTGGGGCCTTGGCCACATCGCGGCGCTGAGCGCGCAGCAGGCGCGCCTCGCGGCGCTCGCGCCGGCGTACGCCCCCGCGTCGATCGCGCTCAATTCCTCCGCGACCTATCTCGGGCAGGCGATCGGCACCGCCATCGCCGGCGTCATCATTGCGAACCTCTCGGGAGCCGCGGCCTACGCCTCGCTTGCGCTTCT
>DASQAW010000280.1:0-9312 GCA_035635495.1 Burkholderiales bacterium | reverse complement strand
CGGGCGGCGCTATCTCAGCGCGCCGCTCGCCGAGGAGCTGCTCGACCGGATGCTCGATGCCACCGACGATCCGCTCTCGCGCCTCAGCGCGCGCGAGCGGCAGGTGCTGAAGATGCTCGCCGAAGGACATCCCGTGGTGCGCATCGCCGCCAAGCTGTCGCTCTCGCGCAAGACCGTCGAAACCTACCGCGAGCGCACGATGGAGAAGCTGAAGCTCGCCGATCTTCCTGCCCTGGTGAAGTTCGCGCTCAGGCGGGGAATCATTGCGATGGAATAGCGCGGCTGTCCGGAATTGCCGGACAGGCGGATGCGGGGAAAGGCGACAGAAATCCGCTCGCGTGCCGGGCAGGCTGGGCCGGCAATGACCGGCGCCTTGCGCATCCTGCTCGTGGAGGACAACCCCGACGACGCGGAGCTCCTGCTACGCGCGTTCCGGGAGGCCGGCCGCGATGCGGCCTGGACGCGCGTCGAGACCGAGGAGGATTACGTCGCCGCGCTCGCCGCCGGGCCCGACATCGTCGTTTCCGATTACAGCCTGCCGAGCTTCAGCGGCCCGCGCGCGGTCGAGCTCCTGCGCGCGCGCTCGCGCGACCTGCCGTTCATCCTGGTCACCGGGACCATCGGGGAGGAAAAGGCGGCGCAGATCATGCGGATGGGCGCCAACGATTATCTGCTCAAGGACCGGCTCGCCCGGCTGCCGGGAGCCGTGGAAAAAGCGGTCGCGGAAGCCCGGGAACGCGCCGCGAGCAGAACGGCAAGGTACGAGATGCAGGCCGGCCTGCGCCGCGCGCAGGCGATGGCGAGGCTCGCGCACATCATCACCACAGCCGACGGCGCGTTCGAGACCTGGTCCGAGACGCTGCCGGAGTTGATCGGGCTCGGCGCCGCCGAAGTGCCGCGCACTACGCGCGCGTGGCTCGAGCTCGTGCATCCGGACGACCAGGCGCTGTTCCGCGCCAAGGCGATCGAAGCCGCGCAGACGCTGCGGCGCACCGAGCTCGAGTACCGCTTGCGGCGAGGCGCGACGTTGATCCACGTGCGCCAGGCGATGGAGCCGCTTGCCCTCGAGGAGGATGCGAGGGGACCGCTGCGCTGGTTCAACACGCTGCAGGACGTGTCGGACCAGGTGCGCGCGCAGGAGCGCATCCGGCGCCTGAACCGCGTGCACGCCGTGCTGAGCGGCATCAACTCCGCCATCGTCCGCATCCGCGACCGGCAGGAGCTGTTCCAGGAGGCGTGCCGCGTCGCGGTCGACGCCGGGCGCTTCGTCATGGCCTGGATCGGCGTGGTCGACCGCGAGGCGGGGCTGGTGGACCCGGTCGCCACGGCCGGGGACGTACGCGACTTCTTCGAGCGCGCGCCGATGGCGATCCTCGAGAACAAGCCCGGTGGCCACGGCCTCGTCGGTCGCGCGGTGCGCACGAAGAGCGCGGTGGTGGCGAACGACGTCCAGAACGACCCGCAGCGCCCGATGCGCAAGGAGCTCGGCGAGCGCGGCATCCACTCGCTCGCCCTCCTGCCGCTCGTCGTCAACGACGAGGCGGTCGGCGTGCTCGCCCTGTACGCCGCCGACCTCGGCTTCTTCGACGAGCAGGAGATGCGGCTGCTCGGCGAGCTTGCCGGCGACATCTCCTTCGCCCTCGATCACCTCGAGAAGGCGCGCCAGCTCGACTACATCTCGTACTACGACACGCTGACCGAGCTGCCGAACCGCACCCTGTTCCACGAGCGCCTCAAGCTCCAACTCGAGGACGCCGGCCGCGAAAGCCAGCGCGTCGCGCTGCAGATCCTCGACATCGAGCGCTTCAAGACCATCAACGACACGCTCGGCCGCCAGGCCGGCGACGCGCTGCTCGCGGCGATCGCCAAGCGGATGGCGCAGGTCGCGCATCGGGCGAGCTGGCTCGCGCGCATCGGCGCGGACCACTTCGCCATCGTCACTCCCGGAGTGAAGACCGAGCAGGAGGTGGCGCGCCATACCGAGCGGCGCTCGACGGAGACCTTCGCGGCGCCTTTCACCATCGCGGGCACCGAGCTGCACATCTCCGTGCGCATCGGCACCGCGCTCTTCCCCGACGACGGCGCGGACTCCGACACCCTGCTGCGCAACGCCGAGGCGGCGGTGAAGAAGGCCAAGACCAGCGGCGAGCGCCATCTCTTCTATACGCAGGAGATGTCGGCGCGCATCGCCGACAAGCTCGCCCTCGAGAACCAGCTGCGCCGCGCGCTGGAGCGTGACGAGTTCGTGCTGCACTACCAGCCCAAGGTGGAGCTCGAAGGCCGCCGCATCGTCGGCCTGGAGGCGCTGATCCGCTGGCAAAGCCCCGAGCTCGGGCTGGTGCCGCCGATCCGCTTCATCCCGCTCCTCGAGGAGACCGGCCTGATCCTCGACGTCGGCTCCTGGGCACTGAAGCGCGCGGCGCTCGACCATCGCGGCTGGCTGCAAGCGGGCATCAAGCCGCCGAAGATCGCGGTCAACGTCTCGGCAATCCAGCTGCGCCAGCGCGACTTCGTGCGCGTCGTGCAGGAGTCGATCGCCGGCAGCGCCGGCATCGACCTGGAAATCACGGAGAGCCTGATCATGGAGGACATCCAGGCGAGCATCGAGAAGCTCGCCGCGGTGCGCGACCTCGGCATCGGCGTCGCGATCGACGACTTCGGCACCGGCTACTCCTCGCTCGCCTACCTCGCGCGCCTGCCGGTCGAGACCCTGAAGATCGACCGCTCGTTCATCAAGACCATGGACAAGGACCCGACGACCATGACCCTGGTGCAGACCATCATCCAGCTCGCCCGCTCGCTGCGACTGAAGGTCGTCGCCGAAGGCGTCGAGACGGAAGACCAGGCCAACATCCTCCGCCTCTTACGCTGTGACCAGATGCAGGGCTACCTTTTCAGCAAGCCGCTGCCAGGCGCCGAACTGGTTGATCTCCTCAAGCGATCGTAGGCGATCGCACTTGCTCCGAAGTGGCGCTTGCGAGCGACAGCATCGCGAGAATCAGTCGGAGCGTTTTCAACATCGCCTCCATTGCGCTTCTTCGGCTCGCGTCCTCCGAGCGACTTCGTGCGATGCTGCAGAACGTGCTCGCGCCGCAGTCGGGCGGCTATTCCGTGGCGAGCGTTAGCGCGGGCACGACGAGCGACGCGCGAAGGCCCCAAAAAGCAAAAACCCCGTCTCAGCGGGGTTTCTGGTCCTGCAGAACGGTACGCGTGCTCAGTGCACCGCGAGCTTCTTCAGCGCCGCCGCGGTCTTCTTCGGCAGCGTCAGCTGCAGCACGCCGTCGGTGTACTTGGCCTGGGCGTTCGCCTGGTCCACTTCGTGGCTGAGCGTGAAGGCGCGCTGGATCTTGCCGAAGTAGCGCTCCGAGCGAAGCTGGGTATCGCCGTTCTTGGCGTCCTTCTCCTGCTTCACTTCAGCCGAGACCGAGACTTCGTTGACGTTGATGGTGATGCTGATGTCTTCCTTCTTCAGACCGGGCATCTCGGCGAGCACCTGGTACTCGCGCTCGTTCTCGCTCACGTCCATGCGGAACTGGGCCGGCGCGATCTCGCGCCTCTCGAGGTTGGGCAGCCATACGGGGAGGCCGCGGAACATGTTGTCGAAGGCGTCGTCGAGGGGATTGAAGCGGGTGATGTTGACCATTGTGTTTCTCCGGTGATACGTCATGCAAGCTAGCGTTCCGTATATGGGGACGGCGCTGCGCTTTGCAAGGCCGCGCGCGAAATAAAGGTCGCTCTTTCCTCGAGCGAGCGTGTGCGCGATTTCAGCTCATGGTCCGCAGGTCCCGGGCTGGCGCTGCGCGCCCTGGCGGTCGGCGTTATATGACTCTACCGGTCGAGGTGAACGTATCCGACCGGCGTGAGGATGGCGAGCACCAGGACGAACACCGCGACTTTCAAGGACACCAGCACGAGCGCCAGGTAGGGCAGGAGGAGAAAGACCGCGGCCGCGATCCAGGGAACCGAAGGCGGCTTGCCCAGGCGTCGCAGCAGCCGCGCGAGCCATCGCACGCGCGGTTTCGCCGTCGGCCGGGCGCCATGCGCCAGCATCGGCTTCAGCGCCCGCAGCTCGAGCCAGGAGAAGAACAGGTACGCCTGCACCGCCAGGCTGCCGATCAGCACGATCGGCATCAGCAGCACGCCGAGGAAGGCGCGCAGCGCGCTCTTGTCCAGCAGCGCGACCACGCCGAGGCTGAGCGCGATGCTGAAGCCGATGCACAGCAGCAGTACCCCGAGCACGAGCCCGATCCGCGCCTCGACATGGTGGCGGAAGGCGTCGCCCTTCTGGTAGCGCTGCGCCAGATTGACCGCTTCGCTGACTATGTCCATCGGGCCAGCATACCGAGAGGACCGCGCCAGCGCGGAGGCAATATTTCCGCTCGACTCAGAAGCTGAGGCCGAGGAGCCGGGCGGCGGTGCCGCCGAGGATGCCGGCGCGCTCGGCGTCGGTGAGCTCGGGGGTGCCGAGGATGTGGTCGACCGAGGTCCGGGTCCAGCCGAACGGGTCGTCGGTGCCCATGACGAGCTGCGAGGCGCCGACCTGCGCGGCGAGGTGGCGCAGCGCTTCCGGCGTGAAGACGAGCGAATCGAAGTAGAGCTGCTTCAGGTACTCCGTCGGCTGTTTCTTGAGAAGAACGGCGGAGCAGCGCTCGGGAAAGGTGAGGCAGACGTGGTCCGAGCGCGCGGCGTAGGAGGGCAGGTAGCCGCCGCCGTGCGCGGCGCAGAGCTTGAGCCCCGGGAAGCGGTCGAGCGTCCCCTCGTAGATCAGGTGCGAGAGGGCGAGCGTCGTCTCGAGCGGATTCCAGATGGTGTTGTCGAGGCCGCCGTTGCCTTTCAGGCGGTTGTCCAGGTCGCGCGTGCGCTGCGGGTGCATGAAGACCAGCACGCCGAGCTCCTCGGCCTTGGCCCAGAAGGGATGGAATCTGCGGTCCGAGAGCTCCTGGCCCTCGACGCTGCCGCCGATCGCCGCGCCGCGCAGCCCGAGCGTCTTCACCGCCTGCTCGAGCTGCTGCGCGGCGAGGTCGGGATACTGCAGCGCGACGCTGGCGAAGGCGACGAAGCGGTCGGGCTGCTGCGCGCAGATCTCGGCGAGCTTCTCGTTCTGCACCTCGATCACCTTGGTGACGAGATCGCGATCGAGCGCGTACCAGGTGGGGTTGATGCTGAGCGCCTGCAGGTCGATGCCCTGCTCGTCCATGCGAGTCAGCCGCTCGGCCATGGTGCTCGAGTAGGCGGGCGCGGCCTTCTGCTTCATCAGCGCCTGCGCTTCGGGAATGATGGCGTGCGCGTGGACGTCGATCGTACGGATGCGCTTGCCGGCGACGACGACCTCGCGCCGGCGAACCTGCGCGTGGGCGTGAGGAAAGAGGCTGCAGCCGACGAAGGCAATGCCGGCGGTTACAAACTCTCTGCGCGAGGTCACGCGGTTGCGCGTCGGTTGGCGCGCACCCAAAGGGCCGCGGAGGCGCCGATAGCGAACATCGCGGACGCCGCCAGGTCGATCCAGGCGCGCTCGAAGAAGACATCCTTCGGCTGCGGGATCGGCGGGCCGGAGGACATCCAGAAATGGAAGAGAGCGACGCCGAGCGCGGCGAGCGCGCCGAGGATCAGCAGTACTGCGAGGGCGAGCAGTGCCGGCCGCACGGCGGCAGCATAAACGAAAAGGCCCGGGCGATGCTCCGGGCCTTTCGTTGAACGGCGGGTGCGGCTACTTGCCGCTGGACGAGCCGGCGGCCGCGCTCTTCGAGATCTGCTGCGCCATCTGCAGGTGCCGCTGGATGACGGGAACGGCCTTCTGCACGGCGGCCTTGAATTCCGCGTCCTTGGCCTTGGCGGCAAGCGCCTGCGCGTCCTTCAGGGCCTCCTCGTGGTCCTTGACCATGTGGTCCATGTACTCGCGGTCGAAGTCCGCGCCCGACTTGCGCTCGAGCAGCTTCAGCTGCGCCAGGTCCTTGAGCGAGGCCTTGTCGGGCACCGCGACATCCTTGCGCTTGGAGAGGCTTTTCAGTTCCTCGTACATCTTGCCGTGGTCGTCGACCATCTTCTGGCCGAACTGCTTGACGGCGGGGCTCTGCGCCTTGCCGGCGCCCAGCTTGCCGGCTTCGACCTCGTTCAGGTTGGCCTGCGCGAGCTGCTTCAGCGCCGCGGCGTCGTTGTTGTCCATCTTCTGCGCGAGAACCGGCACGCTCAGCAGCGCGCTGAAAGCGAATGCCGTCAGGGAGGCGAGGGGACTCATCGTGAAACTCCTACGAAATGGGTGACGACGCACCCATGCAATCCGCGTACCCGGAGCCGCCGATCAGCCGCGCGGGGTCATGCCCGCGAGCAGCGCCATCAGCTCCTCGGGGTCGCAGGGCTTGGTCACGTGGTGGTCGAAGCCGGCGAGCTGGCCGAGGAGCTTGTCGGCGTCCTCCTTGTACTGGCCGCTGATCGCGACGAGCACGGGGTTCCGGTCGGGGTAGCGGCTGCGGATCTCGCGTGCGAGGTCCCAGCCGCTGATGCCCGGCATCGCCAGGTCGAGCAGCACCGCGTCGGGCATGAAGTCGCGCATCGCCGGGATCACGTCGCGCCCCAAGTGCACGCCGCGCACCTGGTAGCCCTCGTCGGCGAGCAGCGCCGTCAGCGTGGAAACCGTATCGCGCTCGTCGTCGACGATGAGGACGCGCAGGCGCCTGGAAGGCTCGGGCAATTGCGCGCTGCGATTGGGCTCTGCCGGCACTGCAGGAATTCTACAGGCCTAATGTGACGCCTTCTGTCGTCCTTCGGCGACAGCATCGCCCCAGGGCGAGAGGGTCTCGGTGCAGCCGATGTTGAGCTCGCCGGAGCGCATCACCCCCGCCGGCACGGCGAAGTGATAGGGGAACGGCAGGCGGCGCGCGACCGCGACGGGAAAGGCGGCCTCGAGCGCCCGCAGCTCCTCGGGCGGGAGCGCCGCGTCGGCGATGACGCGCTCGCCGCCGCTCATGTCGATGCGCGGGCGATGGAAAGCGTCCTCCAGGGTCGCGCCGTGGTCGAGGATGAAGGAGGCGAGCTGCAGCACCGTGCCGACGATCTTCCTTCCTCCCGAGGCGCCGATGGCGAAGCGCTCGGCTTTGGGCGTTTCGCCGACCACGGGGCAGTAGTTGCCCAAGCAGCGCTTGCCCGGCCCGAGCGAATTGGGCTTCCCCGGCTCCGGATCGAACCACATGACGCCGTTGTTGAGCAGCACGCCGGTCGAGGGCGAGACCACGCGCGAGCCGAAGATCGAGAGGTTGGTCTGCGTCACCGCGCAGAGATTGCCGCGCCGGTCGGCGACGCTGAAGTGCGTCGTGCAGCCGTCCTTGTCGCCGGGGGCGCCGAGCCGCGTGCGCCATGCCTCATCGAGCCCGCGGGCATAGTCGACATACGTCGGCCGCTCGGGCAGTTTTTGCAGGCAGGCGGCAATCACCGGCCCGCCGGTGTAGCCGGGAGCGGCGAAGACGCGCCCGCCGCGGTAGGGGATCTCGAGCGGATCGGCGATGCTCGCGCGGTAGGAAGCCAGGTCGGAGAGCGCGAGGCAGCCGCCCTTGTCGCGCACGTCCCTGGCGATCGCCGCACCCACTTCGCCGCCATACAGCGCCTTTGCCCCCTCGCGCGCGATCGTGTCCAGCGTGCCCGCGAGGCGGCGCTGGTCGAGGTGTCTTTCGGAGAGCACGGTCCAGCCACTCAGCGGCGCCCATTTGCCTTCGTCGAGGAACATCGCCGCCGCGTCGCGATCGTGCGAGAGCGCACGGGCGGTGGAGGCGATCTGCAGGCCGGCGAACCAGTCGAGCAGCATCCCTTCCTCGGCGAGGCGCGCGGCCGGCGCGACGAGATCGCGCCAGGGCAGCCTGCCGAAACGCTCGTGCGCGAGCGCCATGCCCGCGACGACGCCGGGCACCGCGACGGCGGTCGCACCTTGCACGTTGCGGTCGTCCTTGACCCGCGGCCAGCCGAAGAGCTCCGGGTCGCGGCCGCCGACGATGGGGAAGCCGGCGGGATCGAGCGCCGCGGGCGAGCGCATCCCATAGTCGATGGCGTACGCCTTCCGCTCTTCGGCGCGCCACACCACCATGCAGCCGCCCGCGGTGATGCCGCTCATCCACGGCTCGACCACGCCGAGCGCGAACGAGGCGGCGACGGCGGCATCGATGGCGTCGCCGCCCGCTTCGAGGATCGCCGCGCCGGCCGCCGCGGCGCGCTTGTGCTGCGCGGCGACGATCCCGGCGTGGCTCGCCACGACGCGCTTGCGGACGACCTGCGACTCGGAGAAGTTGTCGTTCATTCCGGCCGGTCGCGCGCCACCGCCGAGAGATATTCGCGCAGGCTGCCTCCGGCGAGCGGTTTCACCATCACGCGCACATCGTTCGTCCTGCGGCCCATAGGAATGGCGCGGCGCTTGCGCACCTCGTGGTAGCCGACCTTCTCCCAGAAGCGCTCGGCGCGCGCGTTGCCCTCGACCACGCCGAGGCGGATCCAGCGGCAGTCCTGCTCGCGCAGCCATGCTTCCAGCGCCCGGTATAGGCCGGGTGCAGTGCCGCGCCCGTGAAGGTGCGCGGCGACGATAAAGAGGCCGATGTGCCAGACGCCGTCGACGAAGAGGTTCTCGATCAGGTCGGCCATGCCGATCATGCGGCCGTCCGCGTCGTTTACGCCGATCAGCCATTTCTTCTCGAAGGGCCAATCCGCCGGCGGCACCGCGTCGAACTCCTTCTGCGCGGCGTCGGCGCCCGGCGGCTCGCCCTCGACCGCCAGGTGGTATTCCGGGTTCTCCTCGAAGAAGCGCTGCAGGGACGGCAGGTCGCCGGCGTCCATCTCGAACGCGGTCAACGAGCCGGCGGCGAAAAGCGGGCTCACTGCGCGAGCGTGACGCTGCCGACGAAGACGGGGAGGATCCACGCGGCGCGCTCGATCGGCAGCACGAGACCGCGATGCGCGACGCGCACGCCGGCGATCGTCATGCCGAAGAAGATCACGGCAGGTACGGCGTAGAGGGCGAACATGAGCAGGAGCGCTTTTACCGCGAATTCCGTACGACGTCCGTAATTATTCCGATCGTGTGAAGCTATTCTCGCCGATTGTGGCCCACGGCTTAAAGCGCCGCCAGGCAGCGTCCCTGTTTCTCGAGCCAGTAGACGATGTTGCCGGTGACGACGATGCTGCCGGACACGATCGCGCTCGCCGCCGTGACGGCGCCCGCCGCCGCGAGGAGCTGCGCGCAGTCCTTGCCGCTGCAGTGCGCGATGCCGCCGATCTGCGTCATCGTGAGCGTCATCTCCCGCGTCTCGATGCGGCAGCCCTCGTCGTAGGCGACCT
>DASQAW010000279.1:0-5264 GCA_035635495.1 Burkholderiales bacterium | reverse complement strand
CCTCCCAGCCGAGGTTCCACTTCTCGAGCGCGCCCGGCCGGAAATTCTCGATCACGATATGGGATCGCTTGGCGAGCCGCCGCACGATCTCCTGGCCTTCGGCACGGCGCAGGTCGCAGGTGACCGACTTCTTGTTGCGCGACTGGACATGCCACCAGAGCGACGTGCCGTTGCGCATGCGGCGCCACTTGCGCAGCGCGTCGCCCTCGCCCGGCGGCTCGATCTTGACTACCTCGGCGCCGAAGTCGCCGAGCGTCTTGGCGCAGAACGGCCCGGCAATGAGCGAGCCGAGCTCGAGGACCCGGATTCCTGCGAGCGGCCCCACCTACTTGCGCTTGAGCAGCCGCAGCGGGTTGTACTCGAGCACGGGCTCGCCGCGCTGGTTCACCACGCGGTTGGCGAAGCGCACGAGGCCGCGGTCGCCCTTGGAGGTGAGGCGATGCTCGATCACTTCGGCCTCGACGTGGATGGTGTCGCCGACGACGGTCGGGCCTTTGACGTCCAGCGTGGCGTTGAGGAAGGCGAGGCCGGTGTCCTGCATCGTGGGCAAGAGCAGGCCCTCGGCGAAGGCGTAGACCAGCGCGGCCGGCACGGCGCGGCCCTTGATGGCGCGGCCGGCCTGATCCTCGACGGCGAAGAGCTCCTCGGTGAGCCAGCTCAGGTTGACGAAGCCGGCGAGGTCCGCCTCGGTGATCGTGCGCCGGTGCGTGCGGAAGCGGAAGCCGAGGCGCAGATCCTCGAAACAGAATCCGCGTCCGACGATGGGGAGGACTTCGGCCGCCATGGCTGTGGCATTCTAGCTCCATGCCTGATTCGCTCGGATCGCGCGGCAAGTTCGGCGTGCTCGCGCCGTCGACCAACACCTCGGTGCAGCCCGAGTTCGACGCGATGCGGCCCTGGGGCGTCACGCACCATCACTCGCGGCTCGTCATCCCCGACTCGAAGGTCACCGACGACGCGAGCTTCCTGGCGATGATGGACAACATCCGCGGCGCGCTCTTCCCGGCGCTCGAATCGGTGCTCACCTGCGATCCGGATTACGTGATCCTCGGCATGTCGTCGGAAACCTTCTGGGACGGCATGCAGGGCTCGCGGCGGTTGCAGAAGAAGCTGGAAAAGACCGCGCGGCGCGGCGTGGCGATGGGCTCGGATGCCTGCCGCGCGGCGCTGCGGGCCTACGGGCGGGACGTCAGGCGTCTCGGCGTGGTCACGCCGTACATGCCCGTCGGCGACAGGCAGGTGGTGCGCTTCTTCACCGAGTGCGGCTACAAGGTGGTCAATCTGCTCGGCCTCAAGTGCAGGAGCCCGACGGCCATCGCGGGCGTCTCGAAAGCCGAGCTGCGCGACGCAATCCATCGCGTGAACCGGGGCAAGGTGGACGCGGTCGTGCAGGTGGGAACGAATCTCGCCGCGGCCGAGGTCGCGGCGATGGCCGAGTTCTGGCTCGACAAGCCGGTGATCGCCATCAACACCGCCACCTACTGGTACGCGCTGCGCCAATACGGCATCAAGGACAGGATCCCCGGCTGGGGATCACTGCTGGCCGAGCACTAGCGGACCGGAGACCCCGAGCGGCGGTCGTCGCCCGTGCGGCGCTCGATGAAGTGCGGCTCGGGCCGCGTCCACAGGAGGATCGCGCCGAGGAGCGCGAAGCCCATGCCGGTGGCGAAGACCAGCCATTCGTGGCGCAGGTCGTGCCGCGCGAGGGCTTCCAGCATGTTGAAGACGCCCCAGCCGATCACGAAGTTGGCGACGAACGCCCGCCCGGAGGGCAGCGCGCCGGGGCCGCGCATCGCCGTCCAGAGGAGCAGCACCCCGCCCAGCGTCAGCGCCCAGAGCGCCATGTAGACGAATCCGCCGAGCGGATGTAGCAGGATCCCTTCGAAGAAGCCGCCCAGCCCGAGGCCGAGGAGAAGCGCCGCCTGGCGCGCACGTGTCGTCCGCATATGGCAGTACTACGACTGCCTTCCCCGCTCGGCGTTCCGTAGGACCGGCAAGAAACCCGCATCAGTCCGAAGGTGCCGCTGCGCGAAGGTCTCGCGCGCACCATCGATTACTTCGACGCGCTGCTTACGCGAGCTAGCAGCCGGCAAGCGGCTGGCGTGCCAGCTCGCGGCTGGAGCGCTTGCGCAGGTCCTTCTCGCGCAGCGCGACGTTATAGATATCCTGCTTGTAGCTGACCGCCAGCTCGTACTCGTAGCCTGCGCGCGGCATGAGGACGGTCGCCACGCTGGTCGAGCGCGAGCCGGCCATGAACGACGAGGTGTCGAAGGTTACGACGAGGTAGGCGGACCGCGCGGCGGGGATGCCCACCTCCAGCGCCGGACGGTCGAGCGCCAAGCTGCCCTGGTAGACCGTGGCGCACGCGCCGCTCACCTCGTGCACGTGCAAGGCAGCGCGCACCTTGCCGTCGGTCTGCGTCGTTACGTGCAGGTTCTTCGGCGCGTCGTTGGAATAGGTCCTGATGCCGGAGCAACCTCCGGCGGTGACCAGCACCACGGCGACCAGGCAGGCGCGCATCATTTGGTCAGGTCGGGACAGCCGACGTTTTCGCCGGTCGCCCAGCCGGTGACGGCGCGCACCAGCGTGTCGGCGCCAATGGTGGGCGCGTAGATGTCGACGCGAGTGCGGTTGCGATCGAGCGGCGTGGCGTCGGCCACGAGGTAGTAGAGGCCGCCTTCGGGCACCTTCCCCGGCACGATGACATTGCCCTTCATGGTCCGCTGGACGTGCAGCTCGGCCTTCTGCTCGCTCACCAGCACCGTGGGCTTGTAGGTCGTCAGGATGTTGCTGCTGCTGGTCGAGCTTCGCTCCACCATGCGCACCGCGACGTTGAGGCATTCGGGCGCCTTCGCCTGGAAGGTCTTCGTCACCTCGCGGAACGGGCGCTTGGCTTCGATGGTTTGGACCTTGGCGAAGGACGAGGTCGGGACGTACGCACGGAATTCCTCGGCTGTTTGCGGGTTTTGGGCGCACGCGGCGAGAAGTAGAGCAGCCGCAGCGCTAAGGCTCTTTTTCATGGCTCTTCCCCTTGTCGTTAACCCGGCGCGAAACACTACGCTTCGCCCCCGTGTCACGCAAAGTTCAAATCACACGAATGCCCCCATTCCGCCCGGGAACGCAGTTTGCATTAGCGCCTGCACCTTCATCGGAAAGGAACCATGGAACGGATCGACAAGAGCACCGAAGTGCGCTGCCCCGTGCACACCGTCTACAACCAGTGGACGCAGTTCGAGGAGTTCCCGCGCTTCATGGCAGGGGTGAAAGAGGTGAAGCAACTCGACGACACCCTCGTGCACTGGCACGCCGCGATCTGCCAGCAGTCGCGCTAGATCGCGTGCTCGCTCATCTGAAAAAGGCATGCCGCGAGCTCAGGCAAGGAAGGCCCGCGGGCTAAGGCGCTAGCCGTCTCCTATCGGAGCGCTAGCCATCCACCGTCGAGCCGTCGAGGCAGCCGGCGACGAACTTCTTCCGGTCCTCGCCGTCGAGCCGGCGTCCGTCCGCGCGGCGATCGCAATTCTTCAGCTTCTCGCGCTCGGCCGTCTGCTGCTTGACGCGGTCGGGCTTCACGCAGTCGCTCATGAAGCCGCGCCGCGCGGCGCCTTCGAGCCGTTGCCCGTCGGCGCGCTTCGTGCAGGATTCGTTCTTCGCCTGGTGGGCGGTCAGCTTCGGCGCCTCGCCGTCGCGGCCGTTGAGGCAGTGCGTCATGAAGCGGCTGCGCTCGGCGCCGTAGAGCTGCTTCGCCTTCGCCTGCGTGTTGCATGCGCGCATGCGCTTCTGGTCCGGCGTGAGGCCGTCATCGGCCAATGCATGGCTCGAGAGAAGCAGGAGAGCAGCGAGGAGCGGGCGCAGCATGCGCCGGGAGGCAGCAAAGGCGGTGCCCGCGCCCGCCTACGCGCCTATCGGGATTTTTCCGACGGCTGTCAGGACGCTACCGCGCCGGCATTGAGACGGAAGCAGTTGCGCCCGGCCCGCTTCGCGTCGTACAGCGCCGCGTCGGCGCGTTTGATCAGCGCCTCTTCGTCGTCGGCAGCGCCGCCGTAAGCGAGGCCGATGCTCGCCGTCGCCACGATGTCGCGGCCGTCGATGCGCAACGGCTGGCGGCAGTCCGCCACGATCTTTTCCGCGACGCGCACCGCGTTCTCCCGCTCCCTTACGTCCTCGAGCAGCACGACGAACTCGTCGCCGCCGAAGCGCGCGACCGTGTCGGTGGCGCGCACGCTGGCACGCAGCCGCGCGGCGAAGTCCCGCAGCAGGAGGTCGCCGGCAGCATGGCCGAAGCCGTCGTTCACCGCCTTGAAGCGGTCGAGATCCATGTACAGGAGCGCGATCTGTCCGCCGCCTCGCAGGCATCGGGCCAGCGCCACGCGGAGGCGCTCGGCCAGATAGCCGCGGTTCGCAAGCCCCGTAAGGGGGTCGATCTGCGCCGCCGACTGCACGGCCTCCTCCATCCGCCGGCGGTCTGTGATGTCCACGTTGGTGCCGATCATGCGCCAGGCGCGCCCGGTGGCGGGATCGCGCTCGGTCACGCGGCCGCGGGAAATGATCCAGCGCCATTCGCCGTCGGCCCCGCGCACGCGGTGCTCGATCGCATACACCGCGCGCGAGCCCTTCATCACTTCCAGCGACAGGCGCCTTACATCGTCGATGTCGTCGGGATGGGTAATGCCGACGAGTTCGTCGGTGGTAGCGACCCTGTCGCCCCGCGGACCGCCGACGATCCCGGCCCAGGCATCGCTCAAGTAAACGCGACCCGTACGCAGGTCCGTGTCCCACAGCACCACACCCGAGCCGTCGATCGCCGCCTCGAGTCTTGCGTGCTCCTTGCGCAGCTCGTTGCGCGCGGCGGCGAGTTCCGTGACGTCGCTGACCAGCACGAAGAAGCCTTTGACGCGGCCGGCCGCGTCGAGGTCCGGGACATAGCTCGCGAGCGCCTGCCGCTCGACCCCTGCCTGCGTCATGGCGTATTCGTACGTCACTCGCTCGCCGCCCAGCACCCGCTCG
This sequence comes from Burkholderiales bacterium, assembly GCA_035635495.1. GTDB lineage: Bacteria > Pseudomonadota > Gammaproteobacteria > Burkholderiales > SG8-39 > SCGC-AG-212-J23. The sequence continues at coordinate 260 of DASQAW010000279.1, read as the reverse complement.
ATGTTCGGGCGGAAGTGAGCGTAGCGCTCTTCGCCCCACACCTCGCGCACCGTACGCCCGAGCATCTCTTTCGCGCCGAGACCGAGCCAGTCCTCATAGGCGCGGTTATTGAAGCGATAGCGCTCATCGGCGTCGATGTAGGAAACGAGGGCCGGCACGTTGTCGGTGATGATCTGCAGACGCTCCTCGCTTTCCCGCAGGGCGTCCGCGAAGAGCCGACGCGCTATCAGCTCGGTTTCCGCGGCGGCCAGCCGCAAAAG
>DASQAW010000278.1:0-1707 GCA_035635495.1 Burkholderiales bacterium | reverse complement strand
ACTCGGCATGGCTATGATCATGCCATGCCCAAGTTCGCCGTAGGTCAAGGCCTTTCGCGCCTCGAGGACGACACGCTGCTGCGCGGCGCCGGCCGCTACGCCGACGATTTCGCGCTCGCCGGCGCGGCGCATGCCGTCGTCGTGCGCTCGCCGCACGCGCATGCGCGCGTGCGGAAGGTGTTGACCGGGGATGCAAGCAAAGCCCCAGGGGTGGTCGCGGTGCTGACCGGCAGGGACGCGGCGGCCGACGGGCTGGGGCACATGCAGTGCCTGATCGAAATGCCGGATCTCAAGCAGACGCCGCGGCCGATCCTGGCGCTCGAGCGCGTGGCGCACGTCGGCGATCCGGTGGCGGTGGTGATCGCCGGGACGCTGGCGCAGGCGAAGGACGCCGCCGAGCTGGTGCAGGTGGACTACGAGCCGCTGCCGTCGGTGACCGATGTGCGCGAAGGCGAGGTGGCCTTCGACATGGGCTTGGGCGAGTCGCGCGAGAAGGTCGACGCGGCGCTGAAGAAGGCCGCGCACGTCACGCGCCTCGAGCTCGTCAACAACCGCCTGGTCGCGAACCCGATCGAGCCGCGCGCCGCGCTCGCCGAATACAGCCGGGGAAGGGTGACGCTGGTTACGCCGTGCCAGGGTCCGCACCATCTGCGCGGCCAGATCGCGGCGATCGTGAAGAGCGAAGACGTGCGCGTCGTCTCCGGCAACGTCGGCGGCGCTTTCGGCATGAAGATCTTCCTCTATCCCGAGCAGCCGATGATGGTGTGGGCGGCGCGGCGATTGAAGCGCAGCGTGCGCTGGACCGCGGACCGCTCGGAGTCCTTCGTCTCCGATGCGCAGGGGCGCGACAACTATACGATTGCCGAGCTGGCGATGGACCGCGACGCGCGCTTTCTCGCTCTGCGCGTGACGACCTGGGCGAACATGGGCGCGTACCTGTCGAACTTCGGCCCGTTCATCCCGCAGCTCGCGGGACCGATGCTCTCCGGCGTGTACCGCATCCCGGCGATCTGGCTCCACATCAAGGGCACGCTCACCAACACCGTGCCGGTGGACGCCTATCGCGGCGCTGGCCGCCCGGAGGCGATCTACCTCCTCGAGCGCGTCATCGACGCCGCGGCGCGCGAGATGAAGCTCGCGCCCGACGAGATCCGGCGCCGCAACTTCATCCCGCCCTCGGCGATGCCCTACCAGACGCCGGTCGAGAGCCGCTACGACTCGGGCGATTTCGCCACCGTGATGGCGCGCGCGATGGAGAAGGCGGACTGGGCGGGTTTCGGCAGCCGAAAGAAGCGCTCGGCCGATAGCAAGCACTTAAGGGGAATAGGCCTCGCCATGTACATCGAGCGCTGCGGCGGCGGGCCCGGCGACACGATCCGGCTGAAGGTCGAGGGCGACGAGGTCGTCGCGTACTCCGGCATGCAGGACAACGGGCAGGGGCATGCCACCACCTTCGTGCAGCTGCTATCGGACAAGCTGGGCCTCGACGCGTCGCGCATCCGCGTGGTGCAGGGCGATACCGACGTCGTGCCGGCGGACGGGCTCACCGGCGGCTCGCGCTTCCTCGCCATCGGCGGCGTCGCCGCCCAGGCCGCGGCGGGCGAAGTGGTCGAGAAGGGAAGACAGGCGGCGGCCGCGAAGCTGGAAGCGGCGGCCTCCGACATCGAGTATCGCGAGGGCGAGTTCCGCATCGCCGGCACCGATCGC
>DASQAW010000277.1:0-2879 GCA_035635495.1 Burkholderiales bacterium | reverse complement strand
GCGGCGGGCAGGCCCTCCAGCACCATGCCGAACAGGCAACTCATGGCAGCGGTTCCGATCAGGAACAGCCACGGGTGCGCTTTCAGTGGCCCGAGCACCTGGCCAAGCAATTGTGGCACGCCGCTCACGCCCATCAGGTATTGATAGACCGAGGCGACCGCGAGCAGGAACACCACCGCTGCGGTGAGGATCGCGCTGTCGTAGGCGATCTTGCCCATCTCGCGCCAGGAGACATTGCGGTAGTAGAGCTTGGCGGCGAGGAAGGCGTAACCCGCGACCACGGCGCCGGCCTCGGTCGCGGTGATGATGCCGAGGATGAAGCCGGCAAGGATCACAAACGGCACCACCATCGGCACGGCGGCGTGCAGCGCCGCGTGGCCGAGGCGCTTGAGGCTCGGCCTGGAATCGACCGGCCAGTCGTTCTGGCGCGCGCGGATGTAAACCACCGCCATCAGGCACAGCATAATGACAACGGCCGGAATGAAGCCGGCGACGAACAGCGCCACCGCCGACGTGTTGGTGACCTGCGCGATCACGATCATGAAGATCGCCGGCGGCACCAGCATGCCCATCGCGGTGCCGGCGGCGATCAGCGAGGCTGAATCGCGCCGGTCGTAGCCGGCCCTGGTCAGCGGCGGCATCAGCGCCGAACCGAGCGCCGAGACTTCCGCCATTTTCGATCCGCAGATGTCGGAGAAGAAATACGCCACCACGATCACGGACATGCCGAGCCCGCCCTTGACCCAGCCGATCAGGGCGCGCGCCAGTTCCACCAGCGCGTGGCTCATGCCGCAGCGCTCCATCAGATTGCCGGCGAACACGAAGGCAGGGATGGCAAGCAGCACCCAGCTCTGCGACCCGGACACCAGCGCGGAGGAAAATTGTTGCATCGGGTAGCCGCCGATCCACAGTCCCGCGATGCCGGCGACGCCGAGCGCGAACACGATGGGCATCGAGAGCAGGATCAGCACAACGAAAACGATGGCGACAGTCGCAAGCAGCATGAATGGTCCCGGTCAGTGCTGGGGTTCGCCTTGCGGCAGCGGGGAGATCATCATCGCGAAGCCGTAGACGGCGATCAGGACACCGCCGACCACGGAAGACGCGTAGAGCCAGGCGAGATTGATTTCGAGACCGGGCGTCGTGAGTGTGCGGTTGAGCAGGCAGAGCTTGAAGCCGTACCACGCAGCAAGGAGGCCGACGCCTGATATCAGCGCGTGATTGAAACGGTGGATCCAGAGCTGCGCGGTCTCGGGCAGGCGATGCACGAACACTGCGAGCATGAAATGCGAGCGTGACTGGATGCCGATCGCAGCACCGATCAGCGTCAGCCACGCCAGCGACAGCTCGCCCACTTCCTCGACCCAGGTGAACGGCACCGGGTCGACATCGAGCCAGTCGGTTATGGCGCCGACGAAATAGCGCAGGACCACGCCGACCAGCAGGTTGATGATTGCAAGGATGATCAGCGCCGTGACCGTGAATTTCGGGACGGCTGAGAGTATTCGCAGCATGCGCGATGGAATTCCGAAAGATTGATGGGGCGGGCGAGGGGCCGAAGGCTTGTGGGCAGAAGGCTTGTGGGCAGAAGGCTTGGCGGGCCGAAGATCTGGCTCCGGCCCCGCCGCTCACTCAGGCCTTGAAGCCTTCGATCTCGTCCCACAATGCGCCGTACTGGCCCTTGTAGGCCGGCCATATTTTCTGCTGCGCAACTTTCCGGAACTCGTCGACCTTGGCTTCCACCACGATCATGCCGAACGGCTCCAATTCCGACTTGGCTTTGGCGAAATTGTCGACCGACTCGGTCATCTCGCGGATCTTCTCCTGCGCGGCGCGCGATAGATCCATCATCAGCTTCTGGTGTTCGGCCGACAGCCCGTTCCAGATTTCGAGATTCATCACGGCGTTGGTCGGGCCGTAATTGTGGTAGGTGAGCGAGGCATATTTCGACACCTCGTAGACCTTCAGCGCTTTCATGTTGACGATCGGCAGATCGCCGCCGTCGATCACGCCCTGCTTGGCGGCGGTGATAACCTCGCCCCAGGCCATCGGCACGGCGCTGCCGCCGAGCCCGTTGATGGTATCGCCGAACACCTTGGCCTGCTGGACGCGGATCTTCGCGCCGCGCAGGTCTTTCGGTTCGATGATCGGCTTCTTCGCGGTCCAGAAATGGCGGAAGCCGTAGTCGAAATAGCAGAGCACCTTGAGCTTGTACTTGTCCTCGATTTCCTTGCTGATCTTGTCGCCGATCCGCCCGTTGAGCATGGCGTAGGCCGAGGCATAATCCTTCACCAGATAGGGCACGAGCAGCGCGCCCATTTCCGGAAACACGGTTGCGGCGGCGCCCGCCGGGCTGCCCATCGCGACGCTGCCGGACTTGACCGCGTTCATGATCTCCAGCTCTTGGGGGATCAGGGTCTTGCCGAAGAACTGCACGTCAAGCGCGCCTTTGGACTGCGCGGTTGCTTCCTTTGCCATCCAGTCGAACGCGACCGCGGCTGATTCCGGGATCGCGTTGATATGCGCGAACACGAGTTTTTTCGGCTGGGCTTGCGCGAATGCCGGTGCGCGGCCGGTGGCGAGAATGCCGGCCATGCCGGCGCCCGCGCGCAGAAGCGCCCGGCGATTGAACGAGACACGGCTCGTGGGAGCTGACATGGGGAGTCCTCCAAAGCTGGCTTTTTTTGTTGCGGTCAGACCGCCGGGCAGGGAGGCCGGGGCCAGTCCGGCGGCAAGCTTACAGCATGGCGGCCGGGTTGCCAGTGGGGATGCTGGGCGTTGGTCTGCCGGCCAGGACAATCGTCGGCACTTCAAGACAGGCCGCTGTCAAAATTGACTTGGGCCACCGAGGTCGGGACAGGCCGGTCGCGAACTGATCC
>DASQAW010000276.1:0-2441 GCA_035635495.1 Burkholderiales bacterium | reverse complement strand
CTCGAGCAGCGGCTGCGCCAGGCCGAGAAGATGGAAGCGGTCGGGCGGCTCGCCGGCGGCGTTGCGCACGACTTCAACAATGTCCTGGCCGGCATCTTCGCCTTCGGCGAAATGCTCGTCGAGGAAACGCCCGCTGGCTCGCCGCTGAAGCGCTATGCGCAGAACGTGCTCATCGCCGCGACCCGTGGTCGCGCGCTGGTCGAGCAGATCCTCGGCTACAGCCGCAGCCAGCGCGGCAAGCGCGTGCCGGTCGACATCGCCCATGTGGTGGCCGAGACGCTCGAGCTGGTCCGAGGCTCGCTCCCCGCAGACGTCCGTCTCGAGGCGAGCGCTCCCGAGTCGCCGCTCGTGGTGATCGGCGATGCCACCCGACTGCACCAAGTGGTGACGAATCTGTGCAGCAACGCGATCCAGGCCATGAGCGGTGGCGGCACCTTGCGCGTGGCGCTCGACGCCGCAGGGATCGAGGCTGGGCGAGCGCTCTCGCACGGAACGCTTGGATCGGGCCGCTACGTGCGCCTGAGCGTCGAGGACAGCGGATCCGGCATGGACGAGGCGACGCTCTCCCGCATTTTCGAGCCGTTTTACACCACCAAGGAAATCGGCCAGGGCACCGGCCTCGGCCTGGCGCTGGTGCACGCGATCGTCACCGACTCGGGTGGCGCGATCGACGTGAAGAGCGCGCTCAAGCAGGGCAGCACGTTTACGATCTACCTGACGCAGGCGGAGATCGCGCTCGCCGCTGCAGATGACACGGCGGCCGCGCCGCCACGAGGCAACGGCGAGCGTGTGCTGCTCGTCGACGACGAGGCGCCGTTGCTCGCGGCGACCGCCGAGGTGCTGTCGCGGCTCGGCTACGTACCCGTGTCATTCTCCGATGGCCACGCCGCACTCGCCGCGTTCGAGGCCGCGCCCAGGCAGTTCGACGTCGTCGTCACCGATGAAGTCATGCCCGGGCTCACCGGGACGGGGCTGGCGAGTGTGTTGCGCCGCCATCGGTCCGATCTGCCGATCGTGCTGGTGAGCGGCTATAGCGGCCCGCTGCTGACGCAGCAGGCGCTCGCCGCCGGCGTCAGTGAGCTCCTCACCAAGCCGCTCCATTCGCGCGAGATCGCGACAACGCTCGCTCGCGTCCTGCACCGCGCGGCCTAAGCCGCGAAACGCATCAAACGCGGGCCCTGCGGCGGTCCGCCACGGTCACATTCCTGACGTTTCTCGGATCGCGTCACAAACGCGACACGAGCCAGGCGAATCGAGACCATTTTGACAGCGGGCCGCACCATCCTTGCCTCATGCGTTCGAGCGGCCGACGTTGGTCAATTAAAAGGAAACCATGCAGTGAAAAATGCAAAAGAGCTCCTCGAGGACTTCTTCAAAGCCTCATGGCGAGATCCCAAACAGATGGTCGCAATGTTTGCTGAGGATGGCGGCCTCGAGCTGCCGTATCTAACAGACTTCGGCTACCCGGAGCGTTTCGCCGGCGCCGAGGGCATCACCGGATTCACCGCATTTCTCCACGACACCTTTCCCGGTCTTCGTCTGGAGAATCTCAAGATCCTCATCGAGACGCCGGACCAGGTCTTCGCCGAATACGAATTCACCGCGGTCTCGACAAGAACAGGCCGCAAGGTGCATCAGCTGTTCTTTGGCAGGCTGGTGGCCGAGAACGGCAAGATCAAGCTGGTTCGCGAGGCCATGAACTCGGCCGAGATGGCCCGTGCGATGTTCAAGCAAGGGATACCCGAATTGCCGGCGCGGGCGGAAGCATGAGCGTCATTTCCGTGATCGTCGGTAGCACGCGCGAGGGCCGTTTCTCGGAAAAGCCGGCGCGCTGGATTTTTCGGCAGCTGAAGAAACGCGAGGACGTCGACGCGCGGCTGCTCGATCTACGCGACTTTCCGATGCCGTTCTTCGATCAGCCGGTAACGCCGGCCACGCCGGGTCGCCCGCCTTTCGCGCACGAGGTGGTTCGCAAATGGACCGCTGCGATCGGGAAGTCCCACGGCTTCATCTTCGTCACCCCCGAATACAACTACGGGCCCTCGGCAGTCCTCAAGAACGCCATCGACTGGGTTTATGCGGAGTGGCATCGCAAGCCGGTTTGCTTCGTGAGCTACGGCAGCATCGGGGGCGCGCGCGGCGTGCAACAGCTCCGCCTGACGGTGGTGGAGCTGCAACTCGCTCCGATTCGCTCATCCATCTACATCCCGGTCCCCACCCTGCTCGCGCACTATCAGGGCGGCGATGTCGACGCCGGACTCGCCGAGCTCGAGGCGCCCGCCGAGGCGATGATCGACGACCTGCTGTGGTGGACCCAGGCTTTGAAAACGGCGCGCGCCGCCTAGCGCGCGCGATTATGAACATGACCCCACGAAATGGAGAGTAACCATGGCAAGCAAGCAAATGAAGCAGATGAATGAGATCTACGCGTCCATCAAGGA
>DASQAW010000275.1:0-14843 GCA_035635495.1 Burkholderiales bacterium | reverse complement strand
CATGAACGCGATCGCCTCGGCGTCGAGCCGGGTATTCAGCGTGTTGAGCACCGCGCCGGCCATCGGCACGCCGAAATGCGCTTCGTACATGGGCGGCGTGTTCGGCAGCATCGCGGCGACCGTTTGGCCGACGCCGATGCCGCGCTTGGCAAGCGCGGAGGCGAGACGCCGGCAGCGCGCATAGGTCTCGGACCAGGTGGTGCGCTGCTCGCCGTGGATGACCGAGACGCGCTCCGGGTAGACGTAGGCCGCGCGCTCGAGGAACGAAAGCGGCGTGAGCGGCGCGTAGTTCGCGGGATTCTTTTCGAGATTATGATCAAAAATCGTCGCCGCCATGAGCCAAGTATAGCGGTCCGCGGGTAGACGATTCACACGGCCGGCCGTCGAATAGCGTCATGCGCAAAACGGTCCTGATCATCGCGGCCATCGTCGCCGTGTCCCTCGCGCTGGCCACGTGGCTCGGCCAGGCGCTCCCGCAGCCGGGCCTGCTGGCACTGGGCCTCGCCATCGCCGCGGTGTCGATCGCCATCTTCGGCGTCTGCAAGGCGGGCCTGCTCGAGTTCACGCCCGAGGTCCTCGCCGGCGACGTGATCGTGCCGCGGCCGAGCCGCGCGGGCGGCGACGTCAAGCTCCTCCTGCCGCTCCAGTTCACCAACTCCGGCTCCGCCGACGGCGTGGTCGAGTGGATGGCGCTCAGGCTCACCATCGACGGCGACATCCAGCGCTCGGTGCTCCTGTCCCCGGTCGCCGAGGTCGACATGCAGCGCTTCTTCCAGGCGAAGCGCCGCCTCGACAACGAGAACTGCATCGAGCCCTTCACCGCCTTCCCGCTCGAAGGCAAACGCTCGCTCGCCAAGTTCGTGCTATTCGACCTCGCCGAAAAGCGGCGCGCCGAGCCCCTGCGGCTCCGCTCCGGGCGCTGGTCCTTCGAGGTCTTCGTCAAGTCCACCGCCAACCGCTCGCCCAAGCTCGAGCGCTGCTTCGAGCACGCGGTGGAGAAAAAGCACGTCGACGAATTCGCCGCCGACGCGCCGGTCTACCTCATCAACTACCAGATCACCCTGCCGAGCGCGCGCCGCGAGATCGCCGGCGCCGAGTGGATGCCGCGCACCGCGCGGTACTCGAACTAGCTCAGGCGGCCAGCTTGCGCCAGAGGCTCGGGCCTTTGGCGTCTTTCTCCATGGCGTCGAGGTAAGCCTCGTGGAGCGCCACTTCCTCGGGCAGTGCCGGGAGGACGAAGAGGTTGGCGAGGTCGACCTGCAGGAGCGCCGCCGCGGCGGCCGTCTGGGCGGGTGTCTCGAGCTCCATCACCAGGCTCTCCTGGCCGCGGGTCATGGCCAGGTAGCACTCGGCCAGCAGCAGGGCGTCGAGCAGCGCCCCGTGCAGGGTGCGATGCGCGTTGCTGATGAAGTAACGCTCGCACAGCGCATCGAGCGTGTTCTTCCTTCCCGGATGCAGCTCGCGCGCGAAGGCCAGCGTGTCGGTCACCTTCTCCACGTGGTCGCCGAGCCGGCCGAGCCGCGCGCGGCCGAGCTCGAGGTCGAGGAACTCGACGTCGAACTCGGCGTTGTGGATGATCACCTCGGCCCCCGAAACAAAATCCAGGAACTCGCGGGCGACGTCCGCAAATTTCGGCTTCTGGCGCAAGTCCTCCAGCGCCAGGCCGTGCACTCGGGTCGCCCCGAGATCCACGTCGCGCTCCGGGTTGAGGTAGGAATGGAACTGCCGCTCGCTCACGCGGCGGGAAAGGATCTCTACACAGCCGATTTCGATGATGCGGTCGCCGAGCTTGGCGTTGAGGCCGGTCGTCTCAGTGTCCAGCACTACCTGGCGCGTCATTGTTATTGGTATCCCCGTCCAATCTTGGTATTCCCTTATTGGCCAACGCGTCGGCGCGTTCATTTTCCGGATGCCCGGCATGGCCGCGCACCCAGTGCCACTCTACCTCATGTTTGGCGGCGAGCTCGTCGAGCTCCTTCCACAGGTCGATATTCTTCACCGCCTTCTTGTCGGCGGTGCGCCAGCTGCGGCGCTTCCAGTCGTGGATCCAGCTCGAGATGCCCTTCTGGACGTAGAGCGAGTCCGTATAGAGGCGGACCCGGCTCGGCCGCTTCAGCGCTTCCAGGGCGCGAATGACCGCCAAGAGCTCCATGCGGTTGTTGGTCGTCGCCGCCTCGCCACCGTAGAGCTCCTTCTCCTTGCCTTTGTAGCGCAGCACGGCGCCCCAGCCGCCGGGGCCCGGATTCCCGCGGCAGGCGCCATCGCTATAGATCTCGACGACATCATCCGCCATGGTGATTCTTATGGCTGCGCTGCGATACCGGCGCGAGCGCCCGGCGCCGCGCGCGCTCCATGCGCCAGGCCGGCGTGACGAGGCGCATGCCGTGCACGCGCTTCACCGCGCGCACCACGTAGATGCCGCCGAGGAGCGGCCACCAGCGCGCGCCCGCCTGCTCCATGAACGCGAAGCGGTCGAGCCAGATCCGCTGCTCGAAAGGCGGCGCGTAGCAGCCGAACTTGCCGCCGTTCAGCTCGAAGCCGAGCACGCGCAGCCAGTCGCGCAGGCGCAGGAGCCCGATGAAGCGCGCATCCCACGGCGCGCCCACCTGGCGCGAAGTGAACAACTGCCGCAGGCGCCAGAGCGACGCGGTGTTGAACCCGGAGATGACGATCTGGCCCTCGGGCATCAGGACGCGCTCGGCTTCGCGTAACACTTCGTGCGGGTTCGGATGGAATTCCAGCACGTGCGGCAGCGCGACGAGGTCGACGCTCTGCGAGGCGAGCGGCAGCTGCAGCGGATCGGCGGCGACGCCGGCGCCGGGCTCGAGCGCGACCGAAAAGCGGTAATTGATCCGGTTCTGTCGCAGGAAATCGACGTCCGGTAGGCCGACCTGTACTGCCCTGAAACCGAACACATCATCTACGGCGCTGTCAAACTGGGCGAGCTCCCAGCCGAGGACGTACGCCCCTTGGGGCGTGCCAAACCACCCGGAAAGAGATGAGCGCTCGCCGTTATACTTTTGCGCCCCGTTTTGCACGAAGGGTTGACGCATCATGGAGATCGTGCCGGTCAAAGCGTTCAAAGACAACTACGTCTGGACGCTGCGCAACGCGACGCACGCCGCGGTCGTCGATCCCGGCGAGGCGCGGCCCGTGCTCGACTACCTTTCGCGCGAGAACCTCAGGCTCGCCGCGATCCTCGCCACGCATCACCATCCCGATCACGTCGGCGGCATCGCGGAACTGCTGCAGCATTACCGTGTCCCCGTGTTCGGACCGCGCAACGAGCCGATTCCGACGCTCACTCAGCCGGTCTCGGAAGGCGATCGCATCAGCATCCCGGAGCTGGGGGTGAGTTTCTCGGTGCTCGACATCCCCGGCCACACGCGTGCGCACGTTGCCTATTATGGGGCAGGCGCGCTGTTCTGTGGCGACACGCTCTTCGCCTGCGGCTGCGGCCGCCTCTTCGAAGGCACGGCCGAGCAGATGTTCGCGTCGCTCTCCAAGCTCGCCGCGCTGCCCGACGACACGAAGGTGTACTGCGGGCACGAATACACGCTCGCCAACATCGGCTTCGCGAAGGCGGTCGAGCCGGACAACCAGGCGCTGAGCCAGCGCGAGGCGCGCGATCGCCGTTTGCGCGAGGCCGGCAAACCGACGCTGCCGAGCACGCTCGCCGACGAGAAGGCGACCAATCCGTTTCTCCGCTGCCGCGAGCCGGCGGTGGTCGAATCGGCGAACAAGTACTTAGGCGCGCGCGTCACCGATCCGGTGCGCGTCTTCGCCGCGATCCGGGACTGGAAGAACCGGTTTTGAGGCGAGCGCTGCACGGCTTGCTGATACCGGCCGCGGCGGCGCTGCTGCACGCGTGCGCCTCGCCGCCACCGGCGGCGGAACCGGCGCCACAGCCGGCGCCGCATCTGCCTCCCGCGCAAGCACCGATCGCGCGGCCGGCGACGCCCGCGACGGTGGTGGCAGCGGCCAAGCTGCCGCCCCTGAAGGCGCAGACCGTCGAGCCGCGGCCCATCGTCACCGTCGATCGCACCGCGCCGCCGGAGGGCCTGTGGCAGCGCGTGCGCAAAGGTTTTGCCATGCCGGAGCTCGACAACGCGATGGTGCGCAAGCAGACGGCGTGGTATGCCGCGCACCCCGAGTACCTGCAACGCGTCTTCGACCGCAGCCGGCTCTACCTCTATCACATCGTTGACGAGCTCGAGCGGCGCGGGCTGCCGACCGAGCTTGCGCTGCTGCCGATGGTCGAGAGCGCGTTCAACCCGATGGCGTATTCGCGCGCCCACGCCTCCGGGCTATGGCAGTTCATTCCGGGCACGGGCAAGCGTTTCGACCTCGAGCAGAGCTGGTGGTACGACGAGCGGCGCGACATTGTCGGCTCGACCTCGGCGGCGCTCTCCTATCTGGCGAAGCTCCACAAGAGGCATGGCGACTGGCACCTGGCGCTCGCCTCGTACAACTGGGGCGAGAACGCCGTGGCGCGCGCCATCGCCACGAACCGCAAGGGGGGCAAGCGCACCGACTATTGGAGCCTGCGCATGCCGCGCGAGACGCGCGCGTACGTGCCCAAGCTGCAGGCGCTGAAGAACATCGTGCGCGACCCGGCGCGCTTCGGCGTGAACCTCGATCCGATCCCGAACGAACCCTATTTCGTGCAGCTTTCCGAGGCGCCGGCGATGGACCTGAAGCTCGCCGCCGACCTGGCCGAGATGCCGGTGGAGGAATTCCTCGCGCTCAATCCCGGCTTCAAGCGCCCGCTGATCCGCGCGTCGGAGGCTTCCCGCCTCGTGCTGCCGGCGGAAAAGCTCGACGTGTTCTACGACAACCTCGCCAAGCGCGACACCGAGTCGCTCGTCTCATGGCAGGTCTACCACCCGCGCCCCGGTGAGCAATTTGCCACGATCGCCAAAAAGTTCGACGTGGGCATCGCGGAACTGAAAAAGGTCAACGGCGTGCCGGCCCACTCCTCGCGGGTGCCGAACGTGCTCGTCGTACCTACGCGCTCGGAAGCAGCGGCGGCAGCGAACCTGCCCATCATGTACGCGCCGCCGATTCCGGCACGCGGTACTCTCGGCGTCGTGCACCGCGTCAAGCGCGGCGATACCCTGAGCAGCATTGGCAAGCGCTACGGCGTGAGCGTGCAGCTCCTCAAGCGCTGGAACCGTTTAGGCGATGAGCTACGTGTAGGCCAGAAGATCTACGTCCGCAAGCATCTCGCCTAGCGAGCGGCGCCCGCCTTCCTATGCGAGTATTGGCAGGTGCGAATTGCCGCAAGAACCGCGCTCGCCTGTCTCGCCCTGATCGTCGCGGCGTGTGCCACGCCGCCTGAGCAGGAGCCGGCATCGCAGCCGGAAACGGCGCCGCCGGCGGCGAGCGAAGGGACGACCCCGCCGGTCGCGCCACCTCCGCCGGTCGCCGCGCCCAAGCCGGCCCCCGTGCCGTTCGAGGGCATGCAGGCGACGGTGGCGCCGCGCGAGCCGATCGCGCTCGTCGACCGCACCACGCCGCCGCAGGATCTCTGGCAGCGCATCCGCCAGGGCTTCCAGATTCCCGACCTGGACAACGCCCTCGTGCGCGAGAAGATGGCCTACTACGCGGCGCGGCCCGAGTACCTGCAGCGCATCTTCGACCGCAGCCGCATGTACCTCTATCACATAGTCGACGAGCTCGAGAAGCGCGGCATGCCGACGGAGATCGCGCTCCTGCCGATGGTGGAGAGCGCGTTCAACCCGATGGCCTATTCGCGCGCGCATGCCTCGGGCCTCTGGCAGTTCATTCCCGGCACGGGCAAGCGTTTCGAGCTGCAGCAGAACTGGTGGTACGACGGCCGCCGCGACATCGTCGACTCGACCACCGCGGCTCTCGACTACCTGCAGTACCTCTACGACATGCACGGCGACTGGCAGCTCGCGCTCGCCTCCTACAATTGGGGCGAGAACGCGGTGGCGCGGGCGATCGCGAAGAACAAGGCGCAGGGCAAGCCGGCGGACTACGCGCACCTCACCATGCCGCTCGAGACGCGGCACTACATCCCGAAGCTCCAGGCGCTGAAGAACATCGTCAGCAATCCCGAGCCGCTCGGCATCGTGCTCGATCCGATCCCGAACCAGCCGTACTTCGCCACCTACACGAAGCTGCGCGACATCGACGTGCAGCTCGCCGCCAAGCTCGCCGACATGTCGGTCGACCAGTTCATCGCGCTCAACCCCGGCTTCAGCCGGCCGCTGATCCGCGCCTCGGTCACGCCGCGCATCGTGCTGCCGGCCGACAAGGTCGACACCTTCCATGAGAACCTGCAGAAGCTCGACGAGCAGTCGCTAGTCTCGTGGAAGCCTTACTACCCGAAAAAGGGCGAGACGCTCGAGTCGATCGCGAAGAAGCACGGCATGACGGTGAGCCACTTGAAGGAAGTCAACGGCATCTCGCCGCGGTCGCGCAACATGCCCAGCCTGCTCGTGGTGCCGGCGACCACCCGCTCGGCCGTCAGCATGGGCAGGCTGCCGATCATGTACGCGCCGCCGATCCCGATCACCTATCGCAAGATCTACCACACGGTGAAGCCGGGCGAGACGCTGGCCTCGATCGCCAAGCGCTACCGCATCCCGTTCGAAGACATGAAGAACTGGAACCCGAAGGGCGCCGTGGTCGGCCAGCGGGTCACCATGGAAGTGCGCGCGACGGCGAAGCCCAGGCCGAAGCCGCGGCCGCAGGCGAAGGGCCGGCCGAAGAAAAACGCGTCCTGAGGGCGCATGGCGGTTTAGCGGGGACGTAACGATCCCATCGGCATCATCCGGGCCATGGACCTTTCGGAATTCCTGCGGCAGCAGCGCGGCATTACCGTTGAGCGGCTGTCCGACGGCCGCCATTGCATCGAGGTGCAACCCGACCAGGGCTTCGCCGGCGCGGCGGCGCGCTGGACCACCGCCTACCCGCCGGAGCTGATCCTCGAGATCCACGCCACCAAGCACGCCTACGTCTGCGACGAGATCCGGCGCGAGGAGGATCCGCTGTACGTGGAGCGCGCGATCCGCCACGAGGTGCTCGGCTACGTCGACGCCGAGGCGTTCCGCGGCAAGCGCATCCTGGATTTCGGCTGCGGCGCCGGCGCCTCGACGCTCGTCATGAGCCGCCTCTTCCCGCCCTGCGAGCTGGTCGGCGTGGAACTGGAAGAGCGCCTCCTGCGCCTCGCCCGCCTGCGCGCCGAGCATCTGGGGCGATCGACCATCAACTTCCTGCTCTCGCCGTCGGGCACCGCGCTGCCGAGCGGCCTCGGCGAGTTCGACTACATCGTGCTGAGCGCGGTGTACGAGCACCTGCTGCCGGAGGAGCGCAAGGTCCTGCTGCCGCGCATCTGGAGCCATCTGAAGCCGGGCGGCGTGCTGTTCATCAACCAGACGCCGCACCGCTACTCGCCGATCGAGATGCACACGACCGGCCTGCCGCTGATCAACTACCTGCCCGACGCCCTCGCCTTTGCCTTGACCCAGCGCTTCTGCAAGCGCCTCAACGGCGACGAGGATTGGCCCGCGATGCTCCGCGCCGGCATCCGGGGCGCGACCATCGGCGAGATCCTGCACGTGCTCGGCGGCGAGGCCGCCCTGCTCGAGCCCAAGCAGGGCGACCCTATCGACCTGTGGCACCGCAAGCTGTCGAAGCGCCATGCGCTGGTGAAGAAGGCGATCTGGGCCGTGCTCAAGGCGCTGAAGCCCATTGCCGGCATCCACCTCGTGCCGGAGCTGATCGTCGCGATCCGGAAGCCGGGGTAACCTGTCAGCGCTCGCGCGCAGCTTCGTGAAAGGCCTTCGACACCGGCGAGAGCAGGTATTCGAGCACGGTGCGCGTGCCGAGGTGGATCTCGGCCGAGACCTGCATGCCGGGCGACAACCGGTGCTTTTCCCCGCCCGCCTCGAGCACCTGGCTCTTTAGGTTGACGAGCGTGCGGTAGGGAAGCGGCTCGGTGCCCTTCGGCTGGTCGCCCGCCGCGTCGGCGCCCACTTGCGCCACCTCTCCGTCCAGCATGCCGTACTTCTGGAAGGTGAACGCGGCGAGCTTGACCTTCACCGTCTGCCGCTCGCGCACGAAGCCGATGTCGTCGTTCTTCACCCAGACCTCGGCGCGCAGGATCTCGTCCTTCGGCACCAGCGTCATCAGGATCGTGCCGGGGCTCGTCACCGTGCCGACGGTGTGGGTCGCGAGATCCTTCACCACGCCGTCCTGCTGCGCACGCAGCTCAAGGTAATCGTTGCGGTGGGTCTGCTTGGCGAGCTCCTGCGCGACCTTCTCGGCCTGCGCCGCAATGTCGACACGCTCGGTCTGCAGGCTGCGGCGGTAGTCGGCGGTGATCTGAGCGGTCTTCATCTCTTCCTGCTCGATCGTGGCGCGCGCCGAGGCGATCACCTCCTTCTGCGCCTTCAGGTCCTGCTCCTTCTCGATGCGCTCGCGCCGCTTGTCGGTGTACATGAGGCGGCCGGCGAAGCCGTCGCGCGACAGCTTCTCGAACGCCGCCTCCTGCTCGCGGTAGTGCGGCAGCACCTGCAGCAGCTTCAACCGTATTGCCTCGGCCGAGGCGAGCTCGTGGCGCGCCTTCTGGAGCAACGCGCGCTCCTGCCCGAGCGCGTTCTCGTATGCCTGACGGTTGGCCGTGTACTGGGCGAGCACCTGCGTGAATAGCTCGGCGGGCTCGTCCGCGCGGTGCGTGAACGGCGCCTGCGCGAGTTGCGCGTCGATGCGGCGCAGCGCGATAAGCTTGTTCTGGTGGTCGGCGGTGAGCGCCTTCAGGTCCGACTCGGAGAGCGTGGTATCCATGCGCATCAGCACCTGCCCGGCCTTCACCAGCTCGCCTTCCCGCACCAGGATCTCTTTCACCACGCCGCCGTCGGCCGGCTGCACGATTTTCACGTAGGTGTCGGGCACGAGCTTGCCCTCGGCCACCGCGACGATGTCGAGCCGGCCGAACGCCGCCCAGGCAAGGAGCGCCGCCAGGAAGGCGAGCGTCGCCCAGAGCGTTCGGCGGCCGAGCGGATTGGGCGGCGTCTCCTCGAGGCGGACGATCGCGGGCCGGAAGTCGCGCGGATTCGCGCGGGTGAGGGCGCTCACAGCCGTTTAAACCCTTCGGCGAGTCCCTCCAGCGAGCTCATGCCGCCCGCGTCGCGCGCGCGGCCGGTCGAACCCTCGTAGCCCCAGCCCATCGCCGCCGCCGCGACCTGCAGCAGGTCCTCGGCGTAGCCGCGGCCGGACGCCGCCTCTTTCGCATAGGCATCGACCTGCGCCAGCCCTTGGGCAAAGCGCTGCAACGAGCGCCACTTGAGCCCGATCTCCGCCACCGACAGCGGCCGGCCGCTGCTGTCGCCGTACTTGCCGGCGATGTAGGCCGTAAGCGCGCCGAAGTCGTAGCGCGCCTTCTTGTTGAGCAGCGCGGCGATCACTTGCGCCGCATGGGTCACGCGGCCCCCGGCTGTCGATCGGGCCCCATCGTGGTGATCCGAAGTGTGGTGGCCCGAACCGCCCGGGCTGGAGCGGTCGGCGTTGGCCACCGCGCCCGAGTGTCCGTCCCAACCCGCGGAGCCGCAGTTCGCCCGCATGCTGAGCTGCGCCTCGTTCCATGCCGTGCCGTCGGCGAACTGCACCGTTTCGACACGCCGCGACTCCGAGCCGAACCAGTTCTTCACCGTCACGCTGTCGTTCTCGCCTGCGGAGAGCACCAGGTCCCCGTCTTGCCGGCGCACGGTCACGGAGCTCGCCCCGATGCCGGCGCCGAAGAGGATCGTGTCGAACCCGCCCGTTTCGGTGATCACATCCTTGCCGCCACCGGCTCCATGCACATAGACGTCGTTGCCGGCGCCGCCGGCAAGGGCGTCGTCGCCGGCGCCGCCGTCGAGCACGTCATTGCCGGCGCTGGTCCAGATTACGTCCTTGCCTGCGTTCCCGTTGACGGTGACGTCGCCGTATGTATAGCGCTTGCTGGTGAGATCCACCACGTCGTCGCCGTCGCCCATGTTGATGGTCTCGATCGAGACGAGGCGCGGCTTGGCGCCGTCGTCGAGCAGCAGCGCATCGGCGCCGCTCGTGCCGTTCAGCGTATCGGAGCCCGCGCCGCCCACGTAGATGCCGTCCGTGCGGTTCTTGCCTGCGATCGATACCTCCTTTCCGGTGCCGGGCTTTCCGGGGCTGCCGACGTTCCTGCGATCGGCATCGTCGTCGCATGCCGGCCAGACTCCGTCCACCTGGAAGTTGAAGGTGCGCTCGTCGCTTGCTCCCTCGATGGCAATCGCGAACATGTCGTCCGCCGAAGCGCCGCCAAGATCGGTGGCAGTCAGCCGCACCTGCAGCGTTCCTGCATCGGCGGCACCGGGCGTGCCGGAGAACGTGCGCGACGCCGGATCGAAGGCGAGCCACGAGGGCAGCGCCGAGCCGTCCGCCGTGCGCGCGCCGTAGGACAACGTGTCGCCCTGGTCGATGTCGGTGAAGGTGTTGGCCGGCACGGCCAAGCTGAACGCGGCGCCCACCTGCGCGTTCTGATCGGTGAGCGAATTGACAAGCAGCGGTGCATCGTTCGTTCCGAGCACGCTGACGCTTAACGTGCCCGGCGTGGTGTCGATGCCGTCGCTCGCCGAGTAGCTGAAGCTGTCGGTCACCGCCTGCCCGGCACGCAGCGATTGCACCGCGGTCGAGGCATTCGCCAGGGTATACGTGTAGCTGCCGTCCGCATTGAGCGCCAGGCTGCCGTAGGTTCCCGTAAAGCTGCCGGCGGCGGCCACGAGCACGGTTCCCGCATCGACGTCGCGGTCGTTCGCAAGGACGTTGCCGGTCGCGATCAGGATCGTGTCTTCGCGCGCGGACGCGGTGTCGTTCACGGTCACGGGTGCGTCATTGCTGCCCGCGACGCTGATGGTCAGCGTACCCGGCGTGCTGGCGATGCCGTCGCTCACCAGATAGGTAAAGACGTCGCTCACCGTCTGGCGCGCGCGCAGCGATTGCACGGCCGGCGAGGCTTCAGCGAGCGTATAGCTGTACCCGCCATCGGCATCCAGCGTCAGGCTGCCGTACATCCCCAAGAAGTCGCCGGCGGCGGCGACGTGCAGCACGGCGCCCGCATCGGGATCGCTGTCGTTCGCGAGCACGTTGCCGCTCGCAGTGAGCGTCACGTCCTCCTGCACGGCTGCGCTGTCGTTCACCGTCGCCGGCGCATCGTTCGCGCCGCCGATGACGACCGTCAGCGTGCCGGCCGTCGCGGTGATTCCGTCACTCGCTGCATAGCCGAAGACATCGGTGAGCCGCTCGCCCAGCCCGAGTGCCTGCACGGCCGGGAGCGTCGAGTCGAGCGTGTAGGTGTAAGAGCCGTCCTCCGCGAGCGCCAGCGTCCCGTAGTTGCCGCTATAGGCACGCGGCGCCGCAACGCGCAGCACCGTGCCCGTGTCGACGTCGCTGTCGTTTGTCAGCACGTTGCCACTGGCGGTCAGCGTCCCGTCCTCGGTCACGCTCGCCGCGTCATTCACGGTGACCGGTGCGTCGTTGGTGCCTGTAATGCGGATCGTCAGCGAGCCCGGGGTGGAAGCGATGCTGTCCGTGGCGGCATACATATAGACCTTCTCCACCACCTCGCCCTGCCGCAGGCTCTGCACCGCGGCGTTGTCGAGCGTGTACTGGTAGCGGCCATCCTCGAACAGGTCGAGCCGCCCGTAGGCGTCGAACGCCGGGCCGAAGTTCGCCACGGTGAGCACATCGCCGGTATCCGGATCGGTGTCGTTCAGGAGCACGTTGCCGGTGGCGATGAGAGTCACGTCCTCCTGCACGCTCGCCGCGTCATTCACGGTGACCGGCGCGTCGTTGGTGCCTGTAATGCGGATCGTCAGCGAGCCCGGGGTGGAAGCGATGCTGTCCGTGGCGGCATAGATATAGACCTTCTCCACCACCTCGCCCTGCCGCAGGCTCTGCACCGCGGCGTTGTCGAGCGTGTATTGGTAGCGGCCATCCTCGAACAGGTCGAGCCGCCCGTAGGCGTCGAACGCCGGGCCGAAGTTCGCCACGGTGAGCACGTCGCCGGCATCCGGATCGGAGTCGTTCAGGAGCACGTTGCCGGTGGCGATGAGAGTCACGTCCTCCTGCACGCTCGCCGCGTCATCCACGGTGACCGGCGCACCGTTGCTGAGGGCAACGGCGACCGGCACCTCGTCGCTGCCGGCAATCCGGACCGTCAGCGACCCCTGCGCGGAATCGATGCCGTTGGCGGCGATAGCATAGACATAGACTTCCTCGACGACCTCGTCTTGAGCCAGGTCCTGCACCGCGGCGGAAGTGTTGTCGAGCGTGTAGACGTAGCTCCCGTCTTCGAAGAGCTCGATGTGCCCGTAGGCGCCGAATATCATGCCCGGGTACGGCAGGCTGAGCAGCGTGCCGGGATTCGCCTCGCGATCGTTCGCGAGCACATTGCCGCCCGCCGAAAGGATGCTGTCTTCCTTGACGGCGGCGAAATCGGCGATCGTGACTAGGTTAGTCATTGTCGTCTCCCTATCCTTGCCCTTGTTGTTGCGACCCGCCGGCGACGGACACCGTGCTTGCCTGCCGAGCGCCGAACTGCAGTATTTCGTCGACCTGCAGCCCGCGCGGCAGGTTGTGCGCGATGAAGAGCAGGGTTACCTTGCCCTTCAGCTGGTTGACGGTCTGCGCGAAGGACGCGGCGGTGTGCTGGTCGAGGTTGCTGGTGGCCTCGTCGAAGATCAGCACTTTCGGCCGCTTGAGCAGCGCGCGCGCTATGGCGATGCGCTGGCGCTGGCCGCCGGAGAGCCCCACGCCCTGCTCGCCGAGCGGCGTCTGGTAGCCCTGCGGCAGGCCCTCGATCACCTCGTGGATCTCGGCCATGCGGCAGGCCTCGACGAGCTGCTCGAAGCTCGCGTGCGGGTTCGCCATCTGCAGGTTCTCGAGCACGCTGCCGGAGAAGAGCGTGGTCTCCTGCGGCACGACGCCGAAGTTGGCGCGCAACTCGTTGGCCGCCATGTGCTGCGTGTCCTGGCCGTCGATCAGGATGCGGCCGTCGATCGGCGAGTAGAAGCCGAGCAGCAGCTTCGCCAGCGTGCTCTTGCCGCAACCGCTCGCGCCGATCAGCACGGTGAGCTGGCCGGGCCGGATGGCGAGGCTCAGGTTCCGGTACAGCCACGGGTGGCGCTCGGAATAGCGGAACGACACCGACTGGAACTCGATCCGGCCGGCCTCGGCGCTGGGGGCGCGCTGCGGCGCGAGCGTGTGCGGCTCGGTCGGCATGTCCATCACGTCGCCGAGGCGCTTGATGGCGACCCGCGCCTGCTGGAATTGCTGCCACGTGCCGACGAGCCGCAGCATCGGCTGGGAGAGCCGGCTCGCGAACATCTGGAAGGCGACCAGCATGCCGATGGTGAAGGTGGCCGCGCCGACCGACGCGCGCGCCGCGCTGTCCATGACGAGCAGCGCTCCGGCGACGAGGATGGCGAGCGTCATCATCTGCTCGAGCGCGTTCGCCGCGGCGTTGTAGGTGTTGGCGAGCTGGCGGGTCTCGAAGCCGGCGGCGAGGTACTGCGCGAGCTGCTCGCCGTAGCGGCGCTCGAGGGTCGGCTCCATCTGCAGGGACTTCACCGTCGCCATGCCGGCGAGGTATTCGGTGACGAAGGCGGTGTTGCGCGCACCGACCTTGAACTGGTTGTTGAGCTTCGTGCGGAAGATCGGCGACACGAACAGGCTGAGCGCCACGATGGCGGCCAGGGCGGCGAGCGCGATCAGCGTGAGCTGCCACGAATACCAGAACATCACCGCGAGGAAGACGAAGAGGAACGGGCAGTCCAGGAGCAGCGTCACCGCCGCGCCCGAGACGAACTCGCGGATCTGCTCCACGCCGTGCAGCCGCGCCACCAGCACGCCGGTCTGGCGGTGCTCGAAGTACGGCATCGGCAGCCGGAAGAGATGGCGGAACACCGTCTGGCCGAGCACCGCGTCCACTCGGTTGCCGGTATGGAGCACCAGGTACTGCCGCATCCAGCTCATCACCGCGCTGAACCCCATGAAGAGGGCGAGCGCGATGCCCACCACCCAGAGCGTATTGCGCGTGTGGTGCACCACCACCTTGTCGATCACCACCTGCGTGAAGAGCGGCGTGGCGAGGCCGACCAGCTGCAGCGCGAGCGAGGCCGTCAGCACGTCGCGCCAAATGCGCTTGTGCTTGAGCAGCTCGGGGACGAACCAGGCAAAGCCGAACGACCGCGGCTCCACGCGGTCCGGATCGGGCAGCGCGCGCTCCTGCGGCGCGAATTGCGCCGTCCAGCCTGCGTAGCGCTTGGCAAATTCTTCCGGCGCGAGCTCGTGCCGCGCTGTTGCACCGGGCTCGAGCAGCGAGATTTTGCCTCCCGCCGCTCCGATGCAGAGCGCCAGCCAAAACCCCCTGGCATTCGGCGCGCGCAGCAAGACGAAGCAGGGCAGCGCCAGGCTTGCAATCGCGGCGGGAGCGGTGGGCGCGAGCGCGACCTTGAAGCCGAGGGAGGCGAGCGCCTCGTGGAACGAGACCAGCGTATGCGGCGGCGGTGAATGGCTCTCGAGCAACCGCGGGTCGCACGCCACGCGATGCAAGCGGCACGCGGCGCCGAGGCCCCAGAAAAAGTCGTGGCGCGCGAGAACTATTGCGGCGACGTCACCAGCGCCGCCGCTGCGTAGAGCTGAGCGCTGCACTTTCACCCTCCCGCAACCACCATAACAACACCTGGCGCGGGCAAAACTTTTTTTTGCACGCGCCGTGGATTTGTGGCGCGCGCGGCTTATCTTACCGTCGCAGCTTGTGCATTACCGCACGAGGACGCTATTAACTTTTTCCA
>DASQAW010000274.1:0-8737 GCA_035635495.1 Burkholderiales bacterium | reverse complement strand
CGCCACCGCATCGAAGGCATCTCGCCCTGGCGCGACCAGATCGCCGCCATGGGGTTAAGGAACGCGGTTAGCTCCATCAAGCGAAACGGAATGACCGTCACCGGAGTCTGCAGAGGAGGGTTTTTCACTGCGAAGGACTGGAAGGACGACAACCGCCGCGCGATCGAGGAGGCGCATGCGCTTGGCGCACAGTGCCTGGTGCTGGTCGTCGGCGGCTTGCCGGCCGGTTCCAAAGACCTGGCCGGCGCCAGGCGCCAGGTGCGCGATGGCATCGCCGAAATCCTGCCCGAGGCGCGCAAGGCGCGCGTGCCGCTCGCGATCGAGCCCTTGCATCCGATGCAGGCCGCCGAGCGCGCGTGCATCAACACGCTCGAGCAGGCGCTCGACATCTGCGACGAGCTCGGCGACGGAATTGGCGTCGCTGTGGACGTCTATCACGTCTGGTGGGATCCGAAGCTGCAGTCGCAAATAAAAAGGGCAGGAAAGCGCGTGCTCGCCTATCACATCTGCGACTGGCTGGTGCCGACCCGCGATCTTTTGAACGATCGCGGCATGATGGGCGACGGCGTCATCGGCCTGCCGCTCATCCGCTCGTGGGTGGAAGCTACCGGCTACGCGGGCTTCCAGGAGGTGGAGATCTTCTCCGAGCTCGACTGGTGGCAGCGCGACCCGGATGAAGTTCTTCGTACGTGCAAGGAAAGGCTTTCGCAATGCTAAAGGAGGATCGGAGATGAGAGTCGCATTGAAGGCAGTCGCATTGGCGCTGTTGCTGTCGTCTTCGGTCGCCTTTGCGCAGGTGAAGCTGCGCTACGCGCATGTCGGCGTGGCGAACGCGCCGCAGACGCTCTACGCCGACGAGGTGGCGAGGCTGGTCAAGGAGCGCACCAGCGGACGCATCGAGATCCAGGTGTTCGCCAACTCGCAGCTCGGCGGCGTGAACGAGATGGTGGACGGCGTGCGCTCGGGCGCGATCGCCATCGGCCACCACGACTTCGGCTCGCTCGGCCGCATCGTGCCGAACACCGCGGTGTTCAACACGCCGTTCATGTACCGCGACGCCGAGCACAGCCTGCGCGCCACCGACCCGAAGCTCTCGCCGGCGCTGCGCGAGATCAACCAGGAGCTGGTGCAGAAGGGGAACCTGCGCATCATCGCCAGCCTGTTCCAGGGCACGCGCCAGCTCACCTCCAAGGAGAAGGTGCTCTCGGTGAAGGACATGCAGGGCAAGAAGTACCGCGGCGTGCCGATCAAGCTCTGGTCGTCGATGCTGACCGGCATGGGCGCGGTCGCCACGCCCGTGGAGGTGTCGGAGCTCGCCACCGCGCTCGCCACCGGCCTGGTGGTCGGCCAGGAGAACCCGCTGCCGAACATCTACAACCTGAAGCTGTACGAGGTGCAGAAGTACGTGATGCTCACCGGCCACATGCAGTCGATCCTGTCGGTGTTCATCAACGAGGGCGTGTACCAGAAGCTGCCCGCCGCCGACCGCAAGGTCATGGAGGACACGATGGTCGAGGTGGGCAGGAAGACGCTCGACTGGGACCGCGAGACCTCGGCCAAGTACCGCCAGGACCTCGAGGCGAAGGGCATGATCTTCGTCGAGCAGAAGGACGGCCTCGACGTGGAGGGCTTCCGCAAGTCGGTGCTCGCGCAGGTGAACAAGGATTTCCCGGACTGGGGGAAGTACATCGAGCAAATCCGCGCCGTGAAATAGTTTGCACCTCGTCAGGACAGCGGTGAGGAAGGCGAGCCTGGTCCTCCTTGCCGCGCTGATCGTCACGCCGCTCGCGCAGATCACGATGCGCGGCGTGTTCAACGTGCCGCTGGCCGGCGCCGAAGAGCTCGCCAAGTATTTCCTGATCTGCCTCACTTTCGTCGCCGCCTCCTACGTGACGCGGGAGGGCGGCCAGATCCGCATGGAGGAGTTCCAGTTCCTCCTGCCGCCGAAGCCGCGCTGGATCCTGCAGCTCGTGATCGAGGCCTGCGGCGTCGCGGTATTCGGCATCCTGTTCGTCGCCTCGGTCGTCACGGTGACGCGGAACCTGAACAGCGTGACGCCGATCCTGGAGATGCCGTTCTGGCTGTTCTTCGCGCCGCTGGTGGTGGGCTCGGCTCTGCTGGTGACGGAAACGCTCGCCATGCTGGCGCACACCTGGCGCGCGCGGCGACCCGAAGCGAAGCACACCGTGCTCACCTGAGAGATGGAAGGCTTCCTCGTCGTCCTCGGATTCCTGGTGCTGTTCATGCTCGGGTTTCCGGTGGTGCTGGCGATCGCCATGCCGTGCCTGGTGTACATCTTCGCCAAGGATCTGCCGCTGGACCTGGTCGCGCAGCGCACGCTGTATGCGCTCGACTCGTTCCCGCTGGTGGCGGTGCCGGTGTTCCTGTTCGTCGGCAGCGTGATGAACGCCGCCGGAATCTCGCGCTACATCTACCAGTTCGCCGACACCGCGGTCGGCCGCCTGCCCGGCGGCCTCGCCCAGGTGAACATCTTCGGCAGCCTGATCTTCGCCGGCATGTCGGGCTCGGCGCTGGCCGATATCGGCGGCCTCGGGCGCATCGAGATCGACGCCATGCGCGGCAAGGGCTTCACCGCGCCGTTCGCCGCCGCGGTCACCAGCTCTTCCGCCATCGTCGGGCCGATCTTTCCGCCGTCGATCCCGCTCATCATCTACGGCACGGTCACCGGCGTGTCGGTGATCCAGCTCCTGCTCGGCGGCATCCTGCCTGGAATCCTGTGCGTCGTGATGCTGATGGCGATGACCGGGTGGCTCGCGCTGCGGCGAAACTACCCGCGCACCGCGCGCTGGCCGACCCGGGCCGAGGTATGGCGCGACTTCAAGCCGGCGCTGCCCGCGATCCTGGCGCCGGTAATCCTCATCGCCGGGATGCTGATGGGCTTCTTCACTCCCACGGAGATCGCCTCCGTCACGGTCCTGTATGCCCTGCTGATCTCGAGCCTGTTCTACCGCGAGCTCACCTGGAAGGGCATCCTCGACGCGAGCTACGAGACCATCCGCTCCTCCTCCGGCATCCTGCTCATCGTCGCCGTGGCCGCGCTGTTCGGCTGGATCCTCTCGGTGGAGGGCGTGCCGCAGCAGCTCACGGCGCTGATGCTCCGGATCTCCACCAATCCGTACGCGCTCCTGCTCATCGTCAACCTCCTCCTGCTCGTGGTCGGCATGTTCCTCGACAGCACCACCGCCATCCTGGTCATCGCGCCGATCATCGCCAAGCCGCTGGTCGCGGCCGGGGTGGACCCGGTGCACCTCGGCATGGTCGTGGTCTTCAACCTGATGATCGGCCTGCTCACGCCGCCCATGGGACTGGCCCTGTTCCTCGTCGCCGAGATCGCCAAGGTGACGATGAAGGACGTGCTGAAGGAGATGCTGCCGTACTATGTCCCGCTGGCGATCACGCTCCTGCTCATCACCTACTTCCCGGCGATCACGACATGGATTCCGCGTCTCGCGCTCGCCCCGTAATTGCCCTCGCGCGCGGGGCGTTGCTGCTGGCCGCCCGGATGGCGTGAAGCTCGGCTACTTCACCATGCCGCTGCACCCGGTCGGCCGCGACTGGCGCCAGACGCTCGCCGAGGACCGCGAGGCGGTGCTCCTGGCCGAGCGCTTGGGCTACGAAGAGGCGTTCATCGGCGAGCACGTCACCGATCTCGCCGAGACCATCACCTCGTGCCTCATCTTCATCGCCACGCTGGCGCGCGACACGAAGCGCATCAAGCTCGGCAGCGGCACGGTCAACCTCGCCAACCGCCATCCGGCCGCCACCGCGGCGGAGATCGCGATGGTGGATACGATGCTCGAGGGCCGCTTCATCCTCGGCGTCGGGCCGGGCGGGCTGCCCTCCGACGCCGAGATGATGCAGACCATGGACGAGGATCGGAACGCGATCTTCGTCGAGGCGATGGACCACATGATCGCGCTCTGGACCGAGGCGCCGCCCTATCGCCTGCGCGGCCGCAGGTGGACCCTCACCACCGAGCGCACCTGGACCCCCGACCTCGGCATGGGCGGAATGCTGCAGCCTTTCCAGAAGCCGCACCCGCCGATCGTCGTGACCGCGATCCTGCCGGACTCGAACGGCATCGCCGCCGCGGCGGAGCGCGGCTGGACGCCGATTTCCGCGAACTTCGTCCAGCCCTGGGTGATCAGGACGCACTGGCCGAAGTACGCCGAAGGCTGCGCACGCGCCGGCCGCGCGGCGCGTCCGCAGGACTGGCGCGTCGCCAAGAGCATCTTCGTCGCGGACGATGACGCCACCGTACGCCGCATGACGCGCGACCGCGGCAACCCCTTCGCCTATTACTTCCGCAACCTGCAGCTCAAGGCGCAAAGGGTGCGCGGCAACACCCTCTTGAAGCACGATCCGTCGGTGGCGGACGATGCGGTGACCGAGGACTATCTCGTCTCACAGCTCTGCATCGCCGGAACGGTGAACGCGGTAGTCGACAAGCTGCTCGCCTTCCGCCAGCACATCGGCGCCTTCGGCACGCTGCTCTATGTCGGCCACGACTGGGTCGACGCGCCCGCGATGCGCCGCTCGATGGAGCTGATGGCCGAAGAGGTGCTGCCGCGCGTCAACCGCGCGCTCCGCGAATAAAGGGGTCAGAGCAATTTTCCTGTAACACTTTTCATTGGCCGGCCGCGCGTGGGCGGCCGCACCGAGCGCCCGAGCTGCTCCTCCGCGTGCTGCATGAACGACTCTGAGCCGAGCGCCGAGTCGGTGTTGATCGCCACCCGAATCCGATCGATCGCGTGCTGCTGCAGCGGGTCAGCGCACAAGGAGCGAAATGCCGCGCGGCGCTCGTCAGCGGTCGTACCGAGCCGCTGGTACTCGGGGTGCTCGGTTATCACGCCATTCGTTAGAGCCTTGCCATAGTGGCCGTGGCTCGACCAGCGATACTCCGATGGATGCTCCACCATGCCCGCACGGACCGGATTGAGCTCGATATACCGGTGACAGGTCAGCAGGTAGCTCTCCGAGTCGATCAGGCTGGACTTGAAGCGTCCTTCCCACAGGGAGCCCGTCCGTCCGTGGATGCTGTTGAGCACGCGCACGTAGCGCCGGCCGACGTCCTGCATCATGGCGCCTACCGCGCCCGCCTCGGATGGGGTGACCAGAAGATGCACATGGTTGGTCATGAGGACGTAGGCGTGTATAGCGCAACCGCGCGCTAGGGCGGCTGTTGCCAGGCATTTCAGATAAAAACGCCGATCGACCTCATTGAAGAAGCACGCAGCGCGATTGTTGCCGCGCTGAACGACATGCAGCGGGACATCGGGCAGCTCGAGGCGGGGAGGTCGGCCCATGAGGACGGAAACGCACGACCTCGCAATAGGTTTCGTCGCCGCGAGTTGTTACAGGAAAATTGCTCTGACCCCTTTATTTGCCGTTGCGCGCGAGCAGCGCGTCGAAGGACTGTTCCCTGAAGCCGCGCATGACGTTGGCGCCGTGGACGATCAGCGGCACGCCGCGTCCGCCCAGGCGCTTGAACTCGGCGTGCGCCGCCGGGCTCTTCTCGACGTCGTACTCGATATAGGCGATGCCTCGCCTGGCGAAATGCGCGCGGGCCTGCGCGCAGTAGCCGCACCACGAGGTGGCGTACATGACGACCGGAATCGTGGTGGCGACCGGCGCTGCCGTCACAGGCGTCGACGCCGGCGGCGCGCGGCGCACTTCGGGCGGCCCGCTGTATGAATTGATGCGCTCCTGCACGACGCTCGGGTTCGTGCCGGACGGCGGCTCGTTGCCATACACCACGCGCCCCTTCTCGTCGGTCCAGCGATAGATCTGCGCGGCGGCATTCACCGCAATCAGGAGAGCAAGAGAGCCGACCACGAGGCGCATGTCCAGGATCATCGCAGGTTGGGGCCGGGCCAACAGTCAATTAATGCCATGCCCCGACATGTAGATCTTCACCGCCGCGGAGCTGTCGAGCTCGCTCAAGCCATGGCTCGCGGCGAGGCGATAGAGCGACAGCGCCTGCGCGAGCTGCGGCGCGGGTGCCTTCAGGCTGCCGGCCCAGTCGTTCACCATCTCGAGGTCTTTCAGGAGCTGGCGCAGGTAGCCGCGCGGCGCGAAGTCCTGCTCGACCATGCGCGGCCAGTAGGCCTTCATCACGTTGCTGTCCGCATAGCCGCCGGCGAGGCACTCGGGGATGCGCGCGGCGTCGATCCCGGCCTTGCCGCAGAGCACGACCGCCTCGGCGAGCATGGCGTGGCCGACGCCGACGATGAGCTGGTTGATCATCTTCGCCGCCAGCCCCGCGCCGAGCGCGCCCATGCGCGTGCAGCGCTGGCTGATGTCGCGCATCAGCGGCGCGAGGCGCTCGAGGTCGGCTTCCTCGCCGCCGGCCATCACCGTGAGCGTGCCGGCGGCTGAAGCGGGCGGCCCGCCGGACACGGGCGTGTCGACCCAGCGGCAGCCGGTCTGCTCGAGGAGCCGCGCGGCATGCGCGCGGCATTCGCTCACCGGGATGGTGGAGAAATCCACCACCAGCTGCTTTGCCGTGACCGCCGAGGCGACGCCGTCGCGGCCGAACACCGCATCCTTCACCGCATCGTTCGTCGGCAGGTTGAGCAGCACTACATCCGCCCCGCGCGCGGCGTCGGCCGCCGAAGAAGTGGTGGAGCGCTCCGGGACGATGTCATAGGCGCGGACCTTCCAGCCGAGCGAGACGAGGCGCTTCGTCATCGGTCCGCCCATCAGGCCGACGCCGACGTAGCCGAGCGAGAACGGTTTTTCTGCCATGGCGCTACTCCATCCGGTAAATGCGCACTGCGTTGTCGTGGAACAGGTCGCGGCGCTCGGCGGGCGAAAGGCCGCGCGTCGCTTCATCGAAGCCGGCGTAGATGCCGTCGAAGCTGTCGCGCAGCGAATCGACCGGGTAGTTGCTCGCGAACATCGCGCGCCGCGCGCCGAAGAGCTCGATCACCGCAGCCGCGACTTGGCGCCTGGCTCGCGCGCCCAGGTTTCCCAGGCCGGAGATCTTCACCGTCGCGTTCGGACACTCGGCGAGCTTCGCCATCGCGCTACGCCAGGCCCCCAGTTCGGGCTCGAGGGGAAGGCCTGCGTGATTCAGCACGATGGTCGTGTCGGGGAAATCGCGCGCGAGCCGCGCTGCCTCGCCGAGCTGCCGCCACGGCGCCTGCAGCTCGAAGTGCAGCCGCAGCGCCGCGAGCCGCCGGTAGCCCGCCCGCCAGCCGGCGTCGTCCATCTGTCCCGGCCGCGGCTTGTGGCGCACGCCGCGCACGAAGGGATGCGCGGCCTGCGCATCGAGCACCGCCGCGCAGTCGTCGCGATCGAGCCACGCCGGCGCCACCGCCACGGTGGGAAAGCCGTGCTCGCGCCGCAGCTCGGCGATGAAGTTCATCTCGCCGAGCGGATCGTAGGGATCCCACTCGGCCTCGATGTGCACGCCGCGCGCGACATCCCAGCCGGTACTGTCGCGGCGGTAGTCGTCGACGAGATAGCGGCGCGGCAGCGCGCTGTAGTCGCCATAGCGGAACTCCACCGGCCGATCGCTCAGCCAGGGATAGCGATGCGCCTCCGCGTCCCAGAGGTGAAGGTGTGCGTCCGCAATCAAAAAAGGGGTCAGAGCAATTTTCCTGTAACTACTAACGCACGGAGGTGTTACAGGAAAATTGCTCTGACCCCTTTTTCAGATGGCCGCTTCCGTGGCAACGTCGAAGAAGTGCGCGCGCACCGGGTCGAAGGCGAGGCGCACGTGGTCGTGCGCGGCGACGCGCAGGGCGGGATCGACGCGCGCCACCATCGGGCTCTCGCCGACGCGCACGTCGAGCAGGATCTCGGAGCCGAGCGGCTCGACCACTTCCACCGTCGCGTCGAAGGCGTAGCCGGCGGAGTCGGCCCCGCCCGCCGGGTGCAGCGCTTCGGGGCGCAGGCCGAGGATCACGCGCTTGCCGGTGTGCTGGCGCAGCGCCTCGGTCCGCTGCGGGGGCACGCGCACGCGGATGCCGGTCGCATGCGCCCACAGCGCATGCTCGAACCATTCGAGCGTCACCGGGATGAAATTCATCGCCGGCGAGCCGATGAAACCGGCGACGAACTTGTTCGCCGGCCCCTCGTAGAGCTTGAGCGGCGCGCCTTCCTGCTGCACCACGCCGTCCTTCATCACCACCACGCGGTCGCCGAGCGTCATCGCCTCGACCTGGTCGTGCGTGACGTAGATCGCGGTGGTCTCGAGGCGGTCGTGCAGGCGCTTCAGCTCGACGCGCATCTGCACGCGCAGCGCGGCGTCGAGGTTCGACAGGGGCTCATCGAACAAGAAGACCCGGGGATTGCGCACGATCGCCCGCCCGAGCGCGACGCGCTGGCGCTGCCCGCCCGAGAGCTGCCGCGGCCGCCGCTCGAGCAGCGCCTGGATGCCGAGCACCTCGGCGGCCTTCTTCACCCGCCGCTCGATCTCGGGCTTCTCGAACTTGCGCATGCGCAGGCCGAACGCCATGTTCTGGTACACGCTCATGTGCGGATAGAGCGCGTAGTTCTGGAACACCATGGCGATGTCGCGGTCCATCGGCGCGAGGTCGTTCACCACCTTGCCGTCGATGCTGATCTCGCCCGAGGTGATCTCCTCGAGCCCCGCCACCATGCGCAGCGTCGTCGTCTTGCCGCAGCCCGACGGCCCGACCAGCACCACGAACTCGTGGTCGCGGATCTCGAGATTCACGTCCTTGACGGCGTGCGTGCCGTCAAAGCT
>DASQAW010000273.1:0-5759 GCA_035635495.1 Burkholderiales bacterium | reverse complement strand
CGCTCGCGAAGGAGCTCAACATCGGCGAGCTGCTGGTTCGCGCCTATATCGACGAGCGCAGGCCGCTGCCGGATTTTCTGCTCCTGCGCCTGGTCGACCTCGTGCTCGAGCGCGCCGGCGCAAGAGCGCCTCTAGCTAGAGGTCGCCTCCCACCAGTTCCGGTTGAGGTCCGCAAAGAGGAATGAGGCGCGGCCGTCACGCCTCTCCAGCGGCTGAACTTCCGTCACGCCTTTCGCCGAGCGCAGCTCCGCGTGCGCGTCCTCGACCTCGGCCTGCGTGCCGAGCGTGAGCGTGAAGCGGTTCGCGGGCCGCAGGAATGTCTTGCGCCGCTTGATCGGCAGCACGACCAGGTACCACGGCGTGGCGCTGTGCTTGATGTAGACCGATAGCCGCCCGCCGCCGGCGATCTGCAGGCCGAGCACGCCGCTGTAGAACTCGGCGCTCGCTTCCTTGTCGTCGCACTCGAGCGTGCCGTGCGTCAGCGCCTGCGGCACGTAGCCGCGCCCCGGGAAATCCTTCTCCTTCAGCTCGCGGTTCCAGTGCGGCCTGGCGATCGTGCGGCCTTCGGCCGCGGCCTGCGGATCGTAGTGCTCGATCTCGAGCGTGTTGCCGCCGGGCTCCTCGAAGTACACCGAGCGCGCGAAGTGCTGGCTGCGGGGAGGGGAGACGCGCTTCAGGCCATAGCGCGCCCTGTTCGCCTCGAGGTAGGCGTGCGCTGCATCGACCTCCTCGGCGCGCGCGACGCGCACGCCGTAATGGTTGTTGTGCGGCTTGTCGGGCGCGGCGGGCCCGCCCTCGTGGACCACCAGCCGCCATTCGGTATTGGGATGCTCGACGCTCGCCTGACCCCTCGAGCGTTCGACCACCCGCATCGCCAGCAGATCGGTGAACACCGGCAGCGTCTCGTCCAGAGAGCGGCACTCGTAATGCCCATGCGTGAGTCCGCGCGGCTTGAGCATGCCGTGAAGCTTACAATGGCACGGAGGGGGTTTTGATGAAAATCTGCCATTACAACGATCACCAGGCCGGCGTCGTTTCCGATTCGGACAATAGGATTTATCCGATCGGCCAAACGCTGATCGCCGCGGGCCACCTGCGACAGGCTTACACCATGCAGGAAGTGATCGACGCGCTGGCGAACGAGCCCGCGGCGATGCAGTGCGTGCGCCAGGCGCTGAAAGGCCGCTCGTCCATTCCGCTGGCGGAAGCGACGCTCCTCGCGCCGATCGAGAACCCGGGCTCGCTCTGGGCCGCGGCGGCCAACTACAAGGACCACCAGGCCGAGATGAAAACCGCGTCGGGCGGGCCCGACCGCTCCGACTTTTCGAAAGACGACCTGATGGCCGAGTTCTTCCTCAAGCCGAGCTCCTCCATCATCGGCCCGGGCGGCACGATCGTCATCCCTCGCGTATCAAACCACGTGGACTACGAGGCCGAGCTCTGCGCCGTCATCGGCAAGAAGGCGCGAAATCTCACCGAGGCGCAGGCGCTCGACTGCGTCTTCGGCTACACCATCTGCTGGGACATCAGCCAGCGCGATCCCTGGGGCCGCAACCGCCAGAACACGCGCAACATCCGCAAGGGCTTCGACACGTTCACCGCGCTCGGGCCGTGGATCGTCAGCAGGGACGAGCTGCCCGAGCCGCAGGACACGCGCATCCTGGTCGAGCTGAACGGAAGACACGTGATGACCGCGCATACGAAGGACATGATCTGCGGCGTGCGCGACCACATCCGCTTCCTGAGCAGCGTGCTCACGCTGCGCCCGGGCGATCTCATCACCACCGGCACTCCCGCCGGCGTCGCCAAGCTCGCCCCGGGCGACAAGCTGAAGGGCAAGATCGAGGGCATCGGCGAGATGACGCTCAGCGTCGCCGCGGAGAAGTGATTCGCTTCATTTGAAAGGGCACGATTCACGCACGCAGGGATAAGAGCGAGCGCGGTCTCCGCATTAGGATGTCCGAGGGAGGCGCGCCATGGGATCACTCGACTCGCTCGGCAAATTCGTCACGCAGTCCCACCAGGGCGTAATCGATCCGCCGCCTGAGAGCGTGACGCGCTCCGGGCGCGGGATGACCGACAGCCCGGCTCTCAAATTCGGCATCGGATTCCTCGCCGGCGGCTGCGCGCTGATCTTCCCGCGGTTTCTCGCGCTGCTCGCGCAGAGCGACGACCTCGACGTGACCTTCTTTCCGCGGGCCTACACGCTGCTTATCGTCGTCGTCGCGATCGTCATCGGGCTGGTGATGATGATCTTCGAATACCAGGTGTCGGCGAAGCCGCGCGAGACCTTCATGACCGCGCTCGGTCTGCCGGCGGTGATCGCCGGCGCCCTGGGCACCGCGAGCAGCCTGGGGAACGTGAGCAGCATCAAGAACGACGCCGATCGCGTGCAGCACGAAGTACGGCAGGAGCTGGGCATCGCCAAAGAGGGATCGTTCACGTCGCTCCAGCCGATCGAGAGCAAGCCCGCTGCGGTGCCGGCGCCGGCCAGGAAGACCTCGCTGCTGCCCGCCATCGTCTCCGAGGCGCATGCCGAGTCCGCCGCGCCGCGGCCGGTGGCGGACGGCGACGCGCTGCGCTTCGGCATCCAGCTCCAGCAGCCGCGCTACGTCGTCGTGCTCAAGGAAGCGCGCACGCAGGAGGAGGCGGTTCGCGCGGCGCAGGCGATGAAGCAGCAATTACCGACCGCCCAGGCGGTGAAGACCAACACCGGGTACTTCGTCGTGCTCGGCGATGCGCCGCGCTCGGAGACCGACGCCTTGCTCGCCGCCGCGCGCGCGAAGAAGGCGCTGGGCGATGAAAGCTTGCGCCCGGTGCTGGTCGAGGTCAAATGACCCGGGGAGGTCTCATGATCGCGCAGGGCATGGCGGCCGTTGCGGCGGCGGTGCTGGTCGGAGGCTGACAACTACTGGTCGCGCATCAACTCGGTGTCGGCCAGCGGCCTGGGCGAATTCCGCATGGCGCTGATCAAGGATGACATCGGCAACTGGAACCTCAAGTCCTTCGATTCCGATGCCGGCGATCTGCTGCGCGCCTACAAGGACGCCTCGGTGGCCCTGATCAACAAGGCGGTGACGTTGGCGAAGGATGGCGCAAATCTCGCCGATGGATTCACGGGGCTCCTCGGCGTCGCCAACCAGCTTGCGCTTGGAACCGCGCCGATGTCTCAGGCTGCCGCCGCATCCACCGACGCGGCGGGGCCGCTCGCGGCGCTGCATCGCCAGACGATCGAGCGGCTCACCGTGTCGTACAACGACGCCAGCGCAAAGATCGCCAGCGCAGAGGGCGACGCAGAGGCGGTGGCAACGATCCGCCGGCAGGCGATCGGCGAGTGGACGGCGATCCTGGGCGAGCATGCCCGCGTCGTGATGGCGCTGTCGGAGGCGACGGCGAGCCCCGCGCCGGAAAGGGCGAAGGAGCCGGCGAAGGGCACCGCGCCGACGGAGGCGAATGCGAAGGCGCTGCTCGAGAAGGTGCGCCTGCAAAGCGACTAGCGGCAGCGCGCGGTGCCGGCTCCGGGGCCCTGCCGCCGGGGCCTTTTTGTTTCTATCATGGGAGCATGAAGCGCCGCGCGCTCCTTGCGCTGCTATTGCCCTTTTCCATCGCCGTCCATGGCCAGTCCGGCAAGGTCCATCGCATCGGCATGCTGGAGATCACGCCGGAGAGCGCCAACCGCGCGAACCTCAATGCGTTCCTGGAGGGACTGCGCAAAGCCGGCTACGTCGAGGGCGAGAACTTCGTCATCGAGTACCGCTCGGTCGATGGCCAGCCGGGCCGGTTTCCGAAGGGTGCCGCCGAGCTGGCGGCGGCGAAGGTCGACATCATCGTCACGCGCAGCACGGCTGCCGCGCTCGCCGCCAAAAAGCTGGGGTCGATCCCGGTCGTCATGACGAGCTCCGCCGATCCCGTCGCCTACGGCGTCGTGGCGAGCCTCGCCCGGCCGGGCGGCAACGTGACGGGCCTGTCCACCATGGTGGGCGAGCTCGCGGCGAAGCGGCTCCGCGTGCTCAAGCAGCTGGTGCCGCAGGCGAAGCGCGTCGCCGCGCCGCTCAACCTCGGCAATGTGACCGCGGCGGCCGAGCGGCGGCAGATCGAGGCCGCCGCCAAGTCGCTGGGGATGCAGGCCATCATCCTCGATGTGCGCGATGCGGAGGCGCTCGGAGGGGCGCTCGAAACCGCGGTGCAGCAGGGCGCGGACGCCCTCCTGGTCAACGCCGAAGTCGTGGTGATGGGCAACCGGCGCACCGTCATCGACTTTGCCAGGAAGCACAGGCTGCCCGCCATGTACGCCGCGCGCGAATATGTCGAGTCCGGCGGCCTGGTCGCCTACGGGGTGAACTACCCGGATCTCTATTCCCGCGCCGCGTCCTACGTGGTCAAGATCCTCAAGGGCGCGAAGCCTGGCGACCTGGCGATCGGCAAGCCGACGAAGATGAACCTCGTCATCAACGCCCGGGCCGCGACGGAGCTGAACGTCTCGATCCCGAGCACGCTGCTCCAGAGCGTCGACGAGCTGATCCGTTGAAGCGCCTCGCCTTCCTTCTTCTGCTGTGGCTTGTGCTTGCCCTCCCCGTGTTCGCGCAGTCCGGCAAGGTCTATCGCGTCGGGCTGCTCGAGACCACATCGGCCGCTGCCAACCGCGCCAACCTCGATGCGTTCCTGCGCGGACTGCGCGAAGCCGGCTACGTCGAGGGCAAGAACCTGATCATCGACTACCGTTCCGCCGAGGGGCGGGCGGACCGGTTTCCGGAGCTGGCGGAAGATCTCGTGCGGGCGAAGCCGGACGTGATCGTGACGCGCGGCACCCCGGCGGCGCTGGCGGCGAAGAAGGCGAGCTCCATTCCGATCGTCATGGCCGCCGCCGCCAGCCCGCTGGCGACCGGAGTGATCCCGAATCTCGCGCGCCCCGGCGGCAACGTCACCGGGCTCACTTCGATAGTGGACGAGATCACCATCAAGCGCATGGAGATCATCCGGCAGCTTCTGCCGACCGTGAAGCGCGTCGGCATGGTCCTCAACACGTCCAACGTGAACGTAACGACCCAAATGAAGGAGGCCGATGCGGCGGCGCGCTCGCTCGGCCTGGAAACCGAAGTGTTCGACACGCGGGACGTGGAAACGCTGAAGCGCGCGCTCGAAGCGGCGGTGGCCAAGAGGACGGAAGTCCTGCTGGTCAGCGGCGAGGGCATCATGTTCGCCAACCGGCAGCTGATCGTCGACTTCGCCGCGAAGCACGAGGTGCCGGTGATGTACGCGTCGCGCGAGTTCGTCGATGCTGGTGGACTGGTGTCGTACGGCGTCAGCTATCCCGACCTCTACCATCGCGCGGCGGGCTATGTAGACAGGATCCTCAAGGGCGCGAAGCCCGGTGACCTGCCCGTCGAGCGGCCGAAAAAGCTCGAGCTCGTCATCAGCCAGAAGGCGGCGACGCCGCTCGGCATCGTGATCCCGCGCGAGCTCCTGTTCCGCGCCGACGAGGTCATCCGGTGAGAAAAACAGGGACTGTCCCTGTTTTTCTTCTTCTGCTCGCCGGCGCGGCGCTTGCGCAGCCATTCCCCTCGCGCCCAGTGAAGATCGTCGTGCCGACCACGCCAGGAGGCGCGACCGATGCGCTCTCGCGCTCGATCGGCGCGCGGCTCTCGGAAGTATGGAATCAACCTGTCATCGTCGAAAATCGGCCAGGTGCCACGCAGATCATCGGCGGCGAGTACGTGGCGAAGTCGCCGCCCGACGGCTACACGCTGATCGTGTCGGAC
>DASQAW010000272.1:0-5683 GCA_035635495.1 Burkholderiales bacterium | reverse complement strand
CGGACGATCTTCTCCAGGCCGTCGAACGCGCCGCCGCAGATGAAGAGGATGTTCGTCGTGTCGACCTGGACGAAGTCCTGGTTCGGATGCTTGCGACCGCCCTGGGGCGGCACCGAGGCAATGGTCCCCTCGACCAGCTTGAGCAGCGCCTGCTGCACGCCCTCGCCCGAGACATCGCGGGTGATCGACGGGTTGTCGGACTTGCGCGAGATCTTGTCGATCTCGTCGATGTACACGATGCCGCGCTTCGCCTTGTCGACGTCGTAGTCGCAGTTCTGCAGCAGCTTCTGGATGATGTTCTCGACGTCCTCGCCGACGTAGCCTGCTTCCGTGAGGGTGGTCGCATCGGCGATGACGAACGGCACATTCAGCAGCCGCGCGAGCGTCTGCGCGAGCAGCGTCTTCCCGGACCCGGTGGGCCCGATCAGCAGGATGTTCGACTTGGCGAGCTCGACCTCGTCGTTCTTCGAGAGGTGCTTGAGCCGCTTGTAGTGGTTGTAGACCGCGACGGAGAGGATCTTCTTCGCCGTGTCCTGGCCGATCACATAGGAGTCGAGGATCTGGCGGATCTCGCGCGGGGTGGGGAGGTCGGACTTCGCGCCCTTGCCGCCCTTATCGGAGGCGGTCTCCTCGCGGATGATGTCGTTGCAGAGCTCGATGCACTCGTCGCAGATGAACACCGACGGGCCGGCGATCAGCTTGCGCACCTCGTGCTGGCTCTTGCCGCAGAACGAGCAGTACAGCAGCTTTTCGCCCGATGAGCTCTTTTCCGACATGGCCCTACACGTTCTCCCTGCCGTTTAGACGTTGTCCCGTGAGACCAGAACCTTGTCCACTATCCCGTACTTTACCGCGTCTTGCGCGCCCATGAAAAAGTCGCGTTCGGTGTCCCGGGCGATCAGGTCGATCGACTTGCCGGTGTGCTTTGCAAGAATTTCATTCAAACGGCCGCGAAGGTAGAGGATTTCCTTGGCATGGATCTCGATATCGGTCGCCTGCCCCTGGAAGCCGCCCATCGGCTGGTGGATCATGACGCGGGAGTTCGGCAGGCAGAAGCGCTTGTCCTTGTCGCCCGAGGCGAGCAGGAGCGCGCCCATGCTGGCGGCCTGGCCGACGCAGAGCGTGCTGACGTCGGGCTTGATGAACTGCATCGTGTCGTAAATGGCCAGTCCGGCCGAGACCGAGCCGCCCGGCGAATTGATGTAGAAGAAAATGTCCTTGTCCGGATTCTCGGACTCGAGGAAAAGGAGCTGCGCCACGATCAGGTTGGCCGTGATTTCCGTCACGGGCCCGACCAGGAACACCACCCGCTCCTTGAGCAGCCGTGAATAGATGTCGTAGGCGCGCTCGCCGCGCCCCGACTGCTCGATGACCATCGGGATCAAACCGAGGCCCTGTGGGTCGGAACGTCTGGCTTCCCAGTTCATGCGCTAGCTCCCATCAGGTCATCGAACGGCACGGGCTTGTCTTCGACCTTCACTTTCGACAAGACCCACTTCACAACATTGGCTTCGAGCGCCACGCCTTCCATTTCCGAGAGCCGCTGCGGCTGCATGTAGAACCATTTTACTACCTCGGCGGGGCTCTCATAAGTTTGCGCTTCCTGCTCGACGACCGCCCGCACCTCGGCTGGCTTTGGCTGGAGGTTCTCGCGGCGCGCGAGCTCGCCGATGATGAGGCCGAGCGCGACGCGGCGCTTCGCCGTGCTCTCGAACGCGGCCGGATCGAGCGGCACCTGCCCGGGCTTCAGCCCGCGCGCCTGCAGATCGGCGCTGGCGCGCTCGACGAGCTGCTGCGCTTCCATCTGGATGAGCGATTTCGGCAGCTCGAGCGGCGTCGCCTGGAGCAGCGCGTCGAGCACCTGCGACTTCACGCGCGCGTCGACGCGCTTCGCGGTCTCGCGCTCGACGTTGGCACGGATCTCCTTGCGCATCTTGTCGAGATCGCCGTCGGTGACGCCGAGCGACTTGGCGAATTCGGCGTCGAGCTCGGGGAGCTGCGGCTCCTCGAGCTTCTTCATCGTCAGCTTGAACGCAGCGCGCTTCCCGGCCACTTCCTTGCCGTGGTAGTCCGCGGGGAAGGTGAGCTCGAAGGCCTTCTCCTCGCCCGCGGCCATGCCGCGCGCCGCGGCATTGAATTCCGGCAGCATGCGGCCGTCGTCGATGCCGAAGACGAAGTTCTGCGCGGCGCCGCCCTGGAAGGGCTGCCCTTCGATCGTGCCCTCGAAGTCGATGGTGACCCGATCGCCTTCCTGCGCCGCGCGCTCGACCGCGACGAACCGCGTGCGCTGCTTGCGCAGGATGCCGATCGTCTTGTCGACGGCCGCATCGTCGACCGCAACCTGCGGGCGCTCGATCGCGATGCTCGAGAGATCGCCGAGCTTCACTTCGGGGTATACCTCGAAGGTCGCGCTGAACTCGAGCGCCTCAGGGGCGCCGTCTGTCCGCTTTTCTCCCTTTTGTTCGATGCGCGGGAAACCGGCGACCTTGAGGTTCGCTTCCTTCACCGCGTCGCTGAACGATTTCTGCACCGCGTCGGTCAGCACCTCGGAGCGCACCTGCGGCCCGTAAGTCTGCGCCACGATCTTCATCGGCACCTTGCCGGGCCGGAAGCCCGGCATCTTGATGTTGCGCGCGAGCTGCTTGAGCCGCGCGTCGACCTGGCGCTCGATGTCCGCGGCCGGCAGCGTCATCGAGACGCGCCGCTCGAGGCCTTCCAGCGTTTCCACGTTTGCCATTCCCTTGGTTAATCTGCCGTTGTGACTTTACGCAATGGTGCGAAGGGAGGGACTCGAACCCACATGCCTCGCGGCGCCAGCTCCTAAGGCTGGTGCGTCTACCAATTCCGCCACCCTCGCCGCCGTCTGGAAGCCGAAAAAGCGGGAAAAAAACAACGTATTATAACCATCGCTGCCTTTTCGGTTTCGATCCGGATGTCGGTCGGCCACTACGAAAACTTCCCCGTTGCATCGCTGCTGCTGCCCAAGCGGCTCCGCGCGC
Organism: Burkholderiales bacterium; assembly: GCA_035635495.1. GTDB lineage: Bacteria > Pseudomonadota > Gammaproteobacteria > Burkholderiales > SG8-39 > SCGC-AG-212-J23. Next base: position 2,684 of record DASQAW010000272.1, on the reverse strand, counting down.
CGATCGAGATCATCTACCGCTTCGCGCGCAGCGCGGATGACATCGCCGACGAGGGTGCCGATCCGGACGATGTACGGCTGCGCAGGTTAAGCGTCTACCGGCAGGCGCTCGAACGCATCGCGCGAGGCGAAATCCCGGAGGAGCCGCTCTTCGCCAACGTCGCGGCAATCGCGCGCGAGCACGCGCTCCCGCTACCGCTCTTCGGCGACCTGATCAGCGCCTTCGCGCAAGACGTCACCAGGAAGCGCTACGCCGATTTTGCCGAGCTCCTGGACTACTGCCGCCGCTCGGCGAACCCGGTCGGACGCCTTTTGCTGCACCTTTTCAAACGAACGTCTGAAACCGATCTCGCCGGGTCGGATGCCGTCTGCTCGGCCCTGCAGCTCATCAACTTCTGGCAGGACGTCGAGCTCGACTTCGCCAAAGGCCGCGTCTACCTGCCGCAGGACGAGATGGCGGGCCATGGCGTGAGCGAACGGCACATCGCCGAGCAGCGCTGCGACGCGGCATGGGTCTCTTTGATGAAATTCCAAACCGAAAGAGCGCGAGCGATGATCGTCCGGGGCCAGCCCCTCGCCCGCTCCCTGCCCGGGCGCATGGGCCTCGAGATCCGCGCCACGATCCAGGGCGGGCTTCGCATCCTCGAGAAGATCGAAAACGCGAACTACGACGTGTTCCGCCGCCGCCCGGTGCTGCGCGCCTTCGACTGGCCGCTGCTCCTCGCCCGCGCCGTATGACGGCGGACGAGTACTGTCGGCAGAAGGCGGCGTCGAGCGGCTCGAGCTTCTATTACTCGTTCCTCTTCCTCCCACCCGAGCGGCGGCGTGCGATCACGGCGCTCTACGCGTTTTGCCGCGAAGTCGACGACGTGGTGGACGAAGGCATGGACCCTCAGGTCGCGGCCGCCAAGCTCGCTTGGTGGCGCGCGGAAGTCGCCAACCTTTTCGCCGGCAGACCGCAGCATCCCGTGACGCGCGCGCTCCAGCCGCACCTCGAGTCGTTCGCCATCACCGCGGAACGGCTGAACCAGATCATCGACGGCATGGAGATGGATCTCCGCCAGACGCGCTACCTCGACTGGCGCGCGCTCGAGCGCTACTGCTACCACGTGGCGAGCGTGGTCGGCCTGCTCGCCGCGGGCATCTTCGGCTACCGCGACGCGCGCACGCTCGAATACGCCAAGAACCTCGGCATCGCCTTCCAGCTCACCAACATCATCCGCGACGTCGGCGAGGACGCGCGCAAGAACCGCGTGTACCTGCCGGTCGAGGACCTGCAGCGCTTCGGCGTTCCCGCCGCCGACATCCTGCAGGCGAAGGAGACGCCCGCCTTCCGCTCGCTGATGGAATTCCAAGCCGAGCGGGCACGCGGCTATTACCAAAGTGCGATGTCCGCGCTGCCGCTCGAGGACCGCCGCGCCCAGCGGCCGGGCCTGATCATGGCGGCGATCTACCGCACGCTGCTCGACGAGATCCAGCGCGAGGGCTTCCAGGTCCTCACGCGGCGCACCTCGCTCACTCCCCTGCGGAAGTTCTGGATCGCGTGGCGCACCTGGGTCGCGGCGTAGCGATCGTTGGCGCCGGCTACGCCGGCATGGCGGCGGCGGTCGCCCTCGCCGGGCGCGGCACCCGCACGACCGTGTTCGAGTCGGGCACCGTGCCGGGCGGCCGCGCGCGCCGCATCCAATCGCAGAGCCACGAGCTCGACAACGGCCAGCACATCCTCATCGGCGCGTACACCGAGCTCTACCGGCTGATGAGCGCGGTCGGCGTTCCGGATACCGCGCTCCTGCGCATGCCGCTCGAGATCCGCTACGCCACGCAGTTTTACTTCCGGCGGCTTTGGCTGCCGGAGCCCTTCGGTCTCGCCGGCGGCCTGCTTACCGCGCGCGGCATCCCCTTTGGCGAGCGCCTTAGCGCCGCGCGCTTCATCGCCGGCCTGCATCGCACGCATTTCCATCTCGATCGCGACATCACCGTAGCCGAGCTGCTCGAGCGCAACGGGCAGAACGGCCGCATTGCCCATTACCTGTGGCTGCCGCTCTGCGTCTCGGCGCTCAATACGCCGCCGGAGCTCGCCTCCGCCAATGTTTTCCTCGCCGTGCTCCGCGACACGCTCGGCGGCCAGGCCGCGGCGAGCGACCTGCTGCTGCCGCGTGTCGACCTGTCGCGGCTCTTCCCGGAGCCGGCGACAGATTACGTTCGGGCGCATGGCGGCGAGATCCGGCTGCAGTCGCCGGTGAAGGATCTCGGCGCGCTGCGCCAGTCGTACGATCGAGTGATCGTCGCCGTCGGGCCGCACCAATTGAAGGCGCTGCTCCCCGATGCGCCCGAGTACTCCTACCAGCCGATCTACACCTGCTACCTCCAATATGGAGAGCAGGTGGCGCTGCCGCTCCCCATGCTCGGGCTCGCCGACGGGCTGGTGCAGTGGGTCTTCGACCGCGGGGCGCTGCTCGGCGAGAAAGGCCGCCTCGCCTGCGTCATCAGCGCGCAGGGCGACCACCAGCAGATGTCGCTCGACGAGATCGCCGAGCGCTGCCATCGGGAGCTGGCGGCGGCGCGCCTGGTGAACCGAAGCCCGAGCTGGTCGCGCGTCATCGCGGAGAAGCGCGCGACGATCACCTGCTCTCCCGGCGCCAAGACAATGCCCGGCGCGATCGACGGCGTGTCGTTCGCGGGCGA
>DASQAW010000271.1:0-15832 GCA_035635495.1 Burkholderiales bacterium | reverse complement strand
GCCGGCATGATCGCGCCGAAGATCATGATCAGGCCGTGCGAGGTGACGAGCTGGTTGTAGAAGTCCGGGTTGAGGAACTGCAGCCCGGGATGGAACAGCTCCAGGCGAATCGCGATCGCCATCATGCCGCCGATGAAGAACATGATGCCGGCGAACCACAGGTACAACGTGCCGATGTCCTTGTGGTTGGTGGTGGTGATCCAGCGCATGACGCCGCCGTACGGCGCATGGTGGTCATGACCGTCGTGGGCGTGATCGTGTCCGTGACCGTGGGTATCGACGACTGCGCTCATAGTGGTTCCTTTATTTCCGGCGTGCTTTCACTTCGGCGGGCTGCACGATGCCCGACTTGTTGCCCCAGGTGTTGCGCTCGTAGCTGATCACCGCGGCGATCTCGGTGTCCGAGAGCTGCTTGCCGAAAGGCGCCATCGCCGTGCCGGACTTGCCGTTCAGCACGATGTCGATGTGACCCTCCTTCGGTCCGGTCACCAGCTTCGCGCCGACGAGCGGCGGGAACGCGGGCGGCATGCCCTTGCCGGTCGGCTGGTGGCAGGCGACGCAGTTCGCGCCATAGACCTTCTCCCCGCGCGCGATCAGATCGGGCGTGTCCCACTTCTTGTTGGGGTCGTCCTGCTGCGCCAGCAGGGCCTTCTTCTGCTCGCCGACCCATTTGCCGTAGTCCTCCTGCGAGACCACGCGCACCACGATCGGCATGAAGCCGTGCTCCTTGCCGCAGAGCTCCACGCACTGGCTGCGGAACGTGCCCGTCACCTCGGGCTTGAACCACAGGTCGCGCAGGAAGCCCGGGATCGCGTCCTGCTTCGCGCCGAAGGCCGGCACCCACCACGAATGGATGACATCGGCGGCGGTGGTGATGACCCGGATCTTCTTGCCCACCGGCACCACCAGCTCGTTGTCGACCTCGAGCAGGTAGTGCTCGGTCTTCGGCGCCTTGTTCTCGATCTGGTCGCGAGGCGTGCTGAGCATCGAGACGAAGCTGATGCCCTCGCCTTCGCCCTTGAGGTAGTCGTAGCCCCACTTCCACTGGTAGCCGGTCACCTTGATGGTGATGTCGGGGGCCGAGGTGTCCTTCTGCGCGATCACCACCTTCGTCACCGGCCAGGCGATCACCACCAGGATGATGGCCGGGATCACGGTCCACAGGAGCTCGACCGTCGTGTTCTCGTGGAACTGCTCCGCGGCATGGCCCTTCGACTTGCGGTGGGCGTAGCACGCCCAGAACATGAAGCCGAACACGCCGATGAAGATCACGATGATCAGCCACATCACGTACTGGTGCAGGTGATCGATGTCGCGCGCGAGCTGCGAGCCGGGCGCCTGGAAGTACCACTCGAGCGCGTGGGCGTTCGCCGCGACGGCCAGCCCGGCGAGCGCCGCCACCATGGCAAGGAGCTTCGATCCCTTCATCTTGTTATTTCCCCGATCTAGATCCGCAGTCTCTTCTTCAGCTCGGCCCCGAATGCCCTGCGCGATTCCTCGTCGAGGTGCCGGCCCAGCTCCAGCGCCTCCTGCGCGCCGTGCACCACGACGCGCGAGCCGTCCATTTCCACGCGCACGCGGCGCGCATCGAGCTCGTAACTCGCGCGGCGCCGGCCCTCGGCCACTTCGACCCTGAGCCGGCCGCGCTCGAGCGCGATGCGCTCATAGTCCGTGGCGTGGCGCGCCTGCAGCGCGAACGCTCCCGCGAGCAGCAGCACCTCGAGCCCGGCAAAGGGCAGGATCAGCCACGCGCCGGCGAGCGCAAAGCCGGTTCCGATCGCCAGCACCGCAACGGCGAGCGCGGCAAACACACAGGCGAGGCCGGACGGAGAAATCGAGCAATTGCGCTTCAGGGTCAGGCTGAACCCGCCGTGCTCCTCGTGGAACGGCAACTCGCGCCGCGCATTACACCAAGATGAGTCGAGGCTCGGCGTACTCACTGAGGCGCGTAACGTACCACAGGAGGATGCGCCGTCTCAAGGAATGCGCTTGAAAACACGGACTGTTTTGACTGCCGCGTCCACCGGCGCGCGCTTCCACGCGTGCCCGTAAACCACCTCGAACGTGGCGCGCAGCGGCGCGCGCCGGAACTCCGCGAGGAAGCGCCGGCCCGCCAGTCCGCGCGGGCGATCGGCGCGCGCGTTCGTCTGTCCGCTCGCGCGCAAATCGCGGAGCAACTGCTCGCCCGCGCGGTAGTCGATGCCCATCAGCTCCATGTCCATCACCGGCGCGCTGAGGCCGGCGGCAATGAGCATGTCGCCGAGATCGTGCATGTCGAGGAAGGCGTGCACGCGCGCCCTGCCCGCCGCCGCGCGCAGCTCTTTGAGCGTGTCGGGCCCGAGCGTGCTGAAGAGCACGAGGCCTTCGGGCGAGAGGACGCGCTCGAACTCGCGAAACACGGCGAGCGGGTCGTTGGCCCAGTGCAGCGCGAGGTTGCACCAGACGAGCTGCACGCTCCCGTCCGCCAGCGGCAGGCGGGCGAGGTCGGCGCACACGCGCAGCGGCCCTTTCCGGAACCATCCGCCTTTGAGCGCGCGCAGCATCGGCAGCGCGTAATCGAGCGCGATGATCTCCGCCTCGCGATAGCGCGTGCGGAGCGCGGGCGCCTCGCGCGCCGGGCCGCTGCCCGCGTCGAGGATGCGCCGCGGCGCGAGCTTCACGTAGTCGAGCCGCTCGAGCATGCGCGCGCCCACCTCGGTCTCCAGCCGCGCCGCCCCGGCATAGCTCCCGGCGGCGCGAGAAAACCGCCGCCGCGCGGCGGCGGCGTCAATCGCCGGAAAGCGCTCGCTCAACGGCGCCTGCCACGGCAAGGATGCGCCGGTCGGTGAGCGCCGTGCCGCAGACCATGAAGCCGACGGGGGCCGCGCCGCGCTCGTGGCAGGGCAGCGTGACCGCGCAGCCGTCGAGGAAATTGATCAGCCCGGTGTTGCGCATGATGCGGAAGTTCCAGCGGAAGTAGGCTTCGTCGCCGGCTTCGGTCTCGGCGATGGTCGGCGCGACGCACGGCGTGGTCGGCATGACGATCGCGTCGTACGGCGCCGCCAGCGCCTCGATCTCGCGGATGAAGGCTGCGCGCAGCTGCAGGAGCTCGACGTAGTCGGCCGCCGACAGCGTCGAGCCCATGGCCACCCGCTTGCCGACGCGCGGGTCGTATTCCTTGAAGCGCGCGGCATAGGGCTTGTGCACGTGAACGACCTCGGCGCCGGCGATGCCGCCGCCCTTGAAGTACTCGTCCTGGCGATCGAACGCGGGCACCGGCATCTCGGTGACCTGCGCGCCGGCGGCGGCGAGCTTCCTCAGCGCGCGCTCGAAGGCGTCACCGACCTCCGCATCCAGATCCTCGATCGCCATCGAGCGCGGCAGCAGCAGCCGCAGGCCCTTCGCCGGCAGCGCGGCGAGCGCGCCGCTCTCCGCCGCAAGCACGGCGTCGTAGGCCGCACAGCAGGCCACGCTGTTCGCGAGCGGGCCGATCGAGTCCAGCGTATAGGAGAGCGGAAAGGCGCCGTCGCGCGGCACCCGGCGCGCCGTCGGCTTGAAGCCGACCACGCCGCAGAGCGCCGCCGGCTGGCGGATCGAGCCGCGCGTGTCGGAGCCGAGCGCCATCGCGCACATGCCTTCCGCCTGGGCGACCGCCGCGCCGGACGAAGAGCCGCCCGGCACGCGCGCCGAGCGCCGGTCCCAGGGATTGCGCGGCGTGCCGTAGTGCGGGTTGAGGCCGACGCCGCCGAAGGCGAACTCGACCATGTTCGTGCGGCCGACGAAGATCGCGCCCGCCGCCCGCAGCCGCGCCACCGCGCCGGCGTCCTGTCTTGCCTCGATGGCGAGCACCTTGGAGCCTGCGCGCGTGACGTCGCCCGCGACGTCGAACAGGTCCTTGAGCGACACCGGCAGCCCGTCGATCGGCGAGCGGCGCACGCCCTGCTTCCGCAGCCCGTCGGCGTAATCGGCCTCGGCGCGCGCACCGTCGGCATACACCTTGATAAAGGAACGCGCGCCTTCGCCGTAGGGGGCCGCGATCTTGGCGAGCGCCTGCTCGACGAGCTCGCGGCTCGTCGTGCGCCCGGCGATGAGGTCGCGCTCGAGCTGGGCTACAGTCCACATGGGGCGACGATGATATGCGAGAACGCCTGACGAGCATGCCTTTGAGCATCACTTCCTATTTGTTCGGCGGCAGCTGTTTTGTCTGCCGCGGCGCCGCTCGCGGATTGCTCTGCGCGCAGTGCGCGGCCGAGCTGCCGCGCCTGGAGCGGCCGCTGTGCCCTCGCTGCGCGCTCGAATCGCCCGGCGGCGCCGTCTGCGGGCGCTGCCTCGCCGAGGCACCGGCCTACGACGCCACGCACGCCGCCCTCGCGTACGACTTCCCCGCCGATGCGCTGGTGCACGCGCTCAAGTTCCGCGGCGAGCTGGCGCTCGCGCCGCTCCTCGCCGGGCTGCTCGCGCCGAAGCTGGCCGGCAATGTCGATCACGTCGTGCCGGTACCGCTCTCGGCGGCGCGCCTGCGCCGCCGCGGCTACAACCAGGCGGTGGAGATCGCCCGCCATCTCGGCAGGGTGGATAGCGGTCTGTGCCAGCGCACGCGCGACGCGCCGCCGCAGATCGAGCTGCCCTACGCCGAGCGCCAGCGCAACGTGCGCGGCGCCTTCCGCTGCACCCGCGCGCTCGTCGGCGCGCGCGTCGCGGTGGTCGACGACGTGATGACGACCGGCGCCACGCTCGACGAAATCGCGCGCACGCTGAAAGCCGCCGGCGCCGTGCACGTGGAGAACTGGGTGGTCGCCCGGACGCTGCCCCATGTTTGACATCGTGCTCGTGCAGCCGCAGATCCCGCCGAACACCGGCAACGTGATCCGGCTCGCCGCCAACACCGGCGCGCGGCTCCACCTCGTGCGCCCGCTAGGCTTCTCGCTCGACGACAAGCTGCTCAAGCGCGCCGGGCTCGACTACCACGAATACGCTACCTTGACCGTCCACGCGAGCTGGGCCGATCTGACTCGACAGATGCAGGGCCGCCGCATGTTCGCCTATGCCACGAGCGGCCAACGCCTGTTCAGCGATGTGCGGTACGCGCGCGACGATGTGCTCGTCTTCGGCGCCGAGCCCAGCGGGCTGCCGCCCGCCATCGTCGAGGAGTTCGCGCCGCAGATGCGCCTGCGCCTGCCCCTGCGGCCGGGCAATCGCAGCCTCAACCTCTCGAACGCGGTGGCAGTGGCGGCGTTCGAGGCCTGGCGCCAGCTCGGCTACGCCGGAAGCGCGGATGCGCGCTAGCGCTCCATCTTGGATTCGCGCGCGAGCAGCCTCTCGACTGCGGCTGCTGGCGTGATGCGGCCGGCGAGCACCGCGCTCACCGCTTCGGTGACCGGCATTTCCACGCCGCGCGACGCGGCGAGCTTGGCCGCCTCGCGCGCGGAGTGCACGCCCTCGGCGACGTGACCGAGGTTGGCGACGACCTCCTTGAGCGGGCGGCCGCGCGCGAGCTCGAGGCCGACGCGCCGGTTGCGCGAAAGGTCGCCGGTCGCAGTGAGGATCAGGTCGCCCGCGCCAGCGAGGCCCATGAACGTCTCCGGCTGCCCGCCGAGCGCCGTGCCGAGGCGGGCGATTTCCGCCAGGCCCCGGGTGATGAGCGCCGCGCGCGCGTTGAGCCCGAGGCCGAGCCCGTCGGAGATGCCCGCGGCGATCGCCATCACGTTCTTCACCGCGCCGCCGATCTCGACGCCAACAAGGTCCGTGCTGTAGTACACGCGCATGCGCCCGCCGTGCAGCAGCGCCGCGGCTTCGCGCGCGAAGGCGCCGTCGCGTGACGCGAGCGTAAGCGCGCATGGCAGGCCGCGCGCCACCTCTTCGGCGAAGGAAGGTCCGGAGAGCGCGCCGTAGCGCGCCTTGTCGCCGAGCGCGTTTGCAGCGATCTGGTGGGGGAGCTCGCCCGTGCCTTCCTCGAAGCCTTTGCACAACCACACCCAGGGCGCCGAGCCGCCGAGGTGCTGGAAAAGCCCGCGCAGCCCGGCCACCGGAGTGGCGGCGAGCAGGAGGCGCGCGCCACGCGTAGCCTCGACCAGATCCGCGGTCACCTGGACGGTGGAGGGGAGCTCGAAGCCGGGAAGGTAGCGCTCGTTGCGCCGCGTGGCTGCGATCGTCGCCGCCTGCGCGGCGTCGCGCGCCCACAACGTCACCTCCATGCGTGCGGCGAGCACGCAGCTGATCGCGGTGCCCCAGGCGCCAGCGCCGAGGACCGCAACCTGCATCAGTTACGCGCGACTTCGATGCGCGGGCCGAGCTGCTGCGGCGCGGCGTTCTGTTGCTGCTGGAGGTAAAGCGCCTCGAACGAAAGCGGCGCCAGGATCACCGGCGGGAAGCCGCCGCGCGAGATCATGTCCGAGATGGTTTCACGCAAATAGGGATAGACCACCGTGGGGCAGGCGACGCCGAGGAGCGGGCCGATTTCTTCCGCGGCCACGCCGCGCAGCTGGAAGATGCCGGCCTGGCGTGCCTCCGCGAGAAACAGCGTGCGCTCGCCGATGCGCGCGGTCACCGTGGCGGTCACCGTGACTTCGTAGTAGCCGTCGGCGAAATTCTCCGCGCCGGTATTGATCTGCACCTCGAGCTGCGGCTGCACCTGCTCGAGGAACACCTTGGGCGCGTGCGGGATCTCGAGCGACATGTCCTTCACGTACATCTTCTCGATCTGGAAGGTACCCGGCTGGCCCTGCTGCTGCGCGTCGCTCATGCATTCGCTTTCAAGAGTGGATCGAGACCGCCCTGGCGGTCGAGGTCGTACAGATCGTCGCAGCCGCCGATGTGGCGCGCGCCGATCCAGATCTGCGGCACGGTGCGCCGGCCGCCGCTCCTTTGCGTCATCTCCGCGCGGCGCGCGGGCTCGAGGTCGACGCGCACCTTGTCGATCTGCGCGCCCTTCTGCAGCAGAAGCCGCTCCGCCGCGTGGCAGAAGGGGCAGGCCGCGGTGCAGTACATCCGCACTCTAGCGGCGCTCATCTCTCGTTATTCTATTTCTCAACCGGCAGCCCGGCCTGCTGCCACGCTCCGAGGCCGCCGGCAAGGTTCAGCACGCGCGCGAAGCCCTGCTTGCGCAGCGCGGCCGCGGCCTTCGCCGCGCGATCGCCGGCGCCGTCGCCGTACACGATCAGCGGACGATCCTTGCGCTTCGCCAGATCCGCGCCCGCCGCCTCGAGGCGAGCGAGCGGCAGGTTTTTCGCGCCGAGCACATGGCCCGAGGCGTACTCGTTCGGCTCGCGCACATCGACCACCAGCGCGTCCTCGCGGTTGATGAGCTGCGTCGCCTGCGTCGGATTCACCCACGGACCGCCGGTCGTGCGGCGCACTGTCGGCCACAGCAGCATCCCGCCCGAGACCAGGGCGACGGCGACCAGCAGCTTTTCCTGCCACAGAAAATCGAGGACGTTGATGTCCACTGCGCGAGTGTGCTTTGCCGGAACGGTTGAGAGCGGAGCGCGACATTATAATTGAGCGAGATGCACAAGCTTGTCCTCTTGCGCCACGGCGAGTCGACGTGGAACCGGGAGAACCGCTTCACCGGCTGGACCGACGTCGATCTCTCCGCCGCCGGCATCGAGGAGGCGCGCGCCGCCGGCAGGCTGATCAAGTCGGCGGGCCTCGACTTCGATATCGCGTTTACTTCGGTGCTCAAGCGGGCGATCCGCACGCTCTGGATCGCGCTCGATGAGCTGGACCGCCTGTGGCTGCCCGAGGAGAAGACCTGGCGGCTGAACGAGCGCCACTACGGCGCGCTGCAGGGGCTGAGCAAGGCCGAGATGGCGGCGAAGTTCGGCGAGCAGCAGGTGCTCATCTGGCGGCGCAGCTACGACATGCCGCCGCCGCCGCTGTCCGTGGATGACCCGCGCTACGAGGCAAGCGATCCGCGCTACGCCGGCGTCGGCGTGCCGCGCACCGAATGCCTGAAGGATACGGTGGCGCGCGTGATCCCGTACTGGAACTCGTCGATCGCGCCCGCGATCCGCGGCGGCCGGCGCGTGCTCATCGCGGCGCACGGCAATTCGCTCCGCGCGCTGGTGAAGCATCTCGACGGCATCGGCGACCCGGAGATCGTCGGGCTCAACATCCCCACCGGCATCCCCCTCGTCTACGAGCTCGACGACTCGCTGCGGCCGCTCAAGCATTACTACCTCGGCGACGCCGAGGAGGTGGCGCGGCGCGTCGCCGCGGTCTCGGCGCAAGGCAAGGCCAGGGTCTGACGCGCATCGCCTTGCTCGTGCTCGCCTGGACCGCGATTGCGGCGCAGGCGGCGCCGAGTGAGAGAGACCTGCAGCAGCTGCGCAGCCGCATCGAGGCGCTGCAGGGCGAGCTCGACGCAAAGGAAGCGCAGCGCCGCGAGGCGCGCGATGCATTGCGCGACTCCGAGCGCGCCATCTCGAACGCCAATCGCGCCCTTGCCGCGCTTTCCCGCGAAGGCCGGCAATTGAAGGCCGAGAGCGCGCAGCTGGCGAGCCAGCGGCAGGTGCTGGAGCGAGCGCTCGCCGAGCGCCAGGCGGCGGTCGCGCGCGTGTTGCTCGCGCGCCAGGCGCTAGCCGCGCCCGACGTGCTGCGCGCGGCGCTTTCGGGCGACGATCCGGCGGATTTCGGCCGGCGCCTGCACTACGTCGGCTATGTGTCGCGCGCGGCCGCGGCGCTGATCAACAGCTACCGCGCCGACCTCGAGGCGCTGACGCGCCTTGAGCGCGAGGCGGCGGAGAAGCGCGAGCGCTTGCGCTCGGTGGAGCAGGCGAGCCGCGCCGACCGCGAGGAGCTGGTGCGCGAGCGCGAGGCGCGCCGGCGGGTCCTGGCGCGCACCTCCGGCGAGATCCGCAAGAACCGCCGCCAGATCGAGGTGCTGCGGGCCGACGCGGCCCGCCTCGCCCGCCTGGTCGAAGGGTTGGGACGGGTCCTCGCCCGGGTCGACGCGGTTCCTGAAAAAAGTTCACAAGCCGAGGCCTTCTCGAAGCTGCGGGGGCAGCTCCGGCTGCCGGTGCGGGGGGAACTGGCCGGGCGGTTCGGCGCTCCAAGGGGAGCAAGCGGCATCGAGGCGAAGGGCGTTTTCATCCGCGCGCCGGAGGGCGAGCCCGTCAGGGCGGTGGCACGCGGCCAGGTGGTCTACGCCGACTGGATGCGAGGCTTCGGCAACCTGATGATCGTGGACCACGGCGAGAACTATTTATCGATCTACGCGAACACCGAGTCGCTGCTGAAAACCGTCGGCGACGTGGTGGCCGCCGGCGAGGCCCTGGCGACCACCGGATCGAGCGGTGGCAACGAGGAAACGGGCTTATACTTTGAATTGCGGCATTTGGGCCGCGCCTTTGACCCCCTGCGCTGGGTCAAGTTGAAATAAGCGATCCCCCTATCATGCAAAAGCTTCGCAGCATCGGATTCATCCTCGTCGGCGCCGTCGCCGGGGTGCTCATCAGCCTGAACTTCCAGGCGATCGCGGACCGCGCCACACGCGCGCCGCTGCCGATCGAGGAGCTGCGGGCCTTCACCGAAGTCTTCGGCGCGATCAAGACGAACTACGTCGAGCCGGTCGAGGACAAGAAGCTCATCACCGAAGCGATCAACGGCATGCTCACCGGGCTCGACCCGCACTCGGCCTACCTCGACCAGGAGGCGTTCCGCGAGCTGCAGGTCGGCACCCAGGGCCAGTTCGGCGGCCTGGGCATCGAGGTCGGCATGGAAGACGGCTTCGTCAAGGTGATCTCGCCGATCGAGGACACGCCGGCGTTCAAGGCCGGCGTCAAGCCCGGCGACCTGATCGTCAAGCTCGACGACACGCCGGTGAAGGGCATGACGCTGAACGACGCCGTGAAGCGCATGCGCGGCAAGCCGAACACCCAGATCACGCTCACCATCACGCGCAAGGGCGAGACGGCGCCGATCATCGTCACCCTCACGCGCGCCATCATCAAGGTACAGAGCGTGAAGTCGAAGATGCTCGAACCGGGCTATGCGTGGATTCGCGTGTCGCAGTTCCAGGAGGCGACCGCCGAGAACATGGTCAAGCACCTCGAGGGCCTCTTCAAGCAGGGCCAGGTGAAGGGCCTGATCCTCGACCTGCGCGGCGATCCGGGCGGTCTGCTCCACGGCGCGGTCGCGATCAGCTCCGCCTTCCTGCCGCCGAAGTCGCTGGTGGTCTCCACCGACGGCCGCGCGGAAGATGCGCGCAAGAAGTTCTACGCCTCGCCCGACGACTACGCGCGCCGCGGCGACGACGTGCTGAAGGCGCTGCCACAGGCGGTGAAGACCGTGCCGATGGTCGTGCTGGTGAACGGCGGCTCGGCGTCGGCTTCCGAGATCGTGGCCGGCGCGCTGCAGGACCACAAGCGCGCGAAGGTGATCGGCACGCAGACCTTCGGCAAGGGCTCGGTGCAGACCATCATGCCGCTCGGCAACAACACCGCGATCAAGCTCACCACCGCGCGCTACTACACGCCGGGCGGACGCTCGATCCAGGCGCTCGGCATCACGCCCGACATCGTGGTCGAGGACCCGACCGACACCATCACGCGCGTGCGCGAGGCGGACCTGCAGCGCCACCTCGAGAACGGCAAGGCCGAGGCGAAGAAAGAGGCCGAGAAGGGCAAGGAAGCCGCGCCGCGCGTGCGCACCGTTCCGGCGCCCTCGCCCGCGGAGTTCAAGCCGACCGAATTCGGCTCCAAGGAAGACTTCCAGCTCTCCCAAGCAGTCGCCTTCCTGAAGGGCGAGCCGGTGAAGAGCCAGGCGCCGACGGTCGCGCAGACCGACGCGGCGAAGCAGCAAGTCAAACCCACGAACTGAACGACCAGCAGCTTCTCCGGTACAGCCGCCACATCCTCCTCGACGAGATCGGGGTCGAGGGGCAGGAGAAGCTGCGCGCAAGCCGGATCCTGATCATCGGCGCGGGCGGCCTCGGCTGTCCCGCCGCGCTCTACCTCGCCGCCGCCGGCGTCGGGCGCCTTGCCCTCGCCGACTCCGACAACGTCGACCTCACCAACCTGCAGCGTCAGATCCTCTACCGCACCGAATCGGTCGGGGCGCAGAAAGTCTTCGCTGCCAGCAGCGCGCTGCGCGCCCTCAACCCGGACGTAGAACTGGTCCCGATCGCCGCCCGCGTGCAAGCCAAGGAGCTGGACCAGCTCGCGGCGCAGTGCGATGTGGTCCTCGACTGCTCGGACAACTTCGCCACGCGCCACGCCGTCAACCGCGCCTGCGTCGCGCACCAGAAACCGCTGGTGTCGGGCGCGGCCATCCGCTTCGACGCGCAGCTGATGGTGTTCGACCTGCGCCAGCCCGCTGCGCCGTGCTACGCCTGCCTCTTCCCGGAGGATGCCGAGGTCGAGGAAGTGCAGTGCTCGCAGATGGGCGTGTTCGCGCCGCTCACCGGCATGGTCGGTTCCATCCAGGCGATGGAGGCGATCAAGCTCATCGTCGGTACCGGCGAATCACTCAGCGGGCGGCTCCTGCTCATCGACGCACGCGCGGCCGACTGGCGCACGGTGAAAGTCGCGAAGGACCCGGGCTGCCGCACATGTGGGCCCAGAGTCGGCGGCAGGGGCTAGGCCAGCAAGTACTTCCGCTGGGTGGAGAAGCTCTCGGTCGGCTTGCGCGCGAAGCCGCTCTTGCCGAACTGGTGCATGCAGCCTATCGAGTAGCGCAGAAGCGCGGCCGCGCGCGCGGTGGCGTCGCCGTCGTCCGCGGCGCGCAGCGACTGCTTTAGGGTGGTCTCGAAGCGGTCGAAGAACTGGTTCATGCGCGTCTGCAGCCGCTCGTGCTCGCCGACCAGCGCGTCGCCGGTCATGACACGCACCATGCCCGGGTTCTTTTCTGCGAACGCCAGCAGCATCTCGGTCAGCTTCTCGGCCTGCTTGCGCCCGTCGGCCTCGTCCTGCGTGATGCGGTTGGCCAGGGTGAAGACGGAGTTCTCGATGAACTCGATCAGGCCCTCGTACATCTGCGCCTTGGAGGCGAAATGGCGGTAGAGGGCGGCTTCGGAGACGCCGAGGCTCTCGGCCAGCGCGGCGGTGGTAACGCGTTCCCATTTCGGCGCCTCGAGCATCTGCGCGAGGGCTTTCAAAATCTCGAGCTTGCGTTCGCCTTTGGCGCGGGGCATTAGGAAGGACTGCGGGCCAGCATTCTAAGCCGAGCTAGTTCGGAAAACCAAGCGCGGCAATTCCAGCACCGACGCGACGCGCAGGTCGACATACGGCGCACGGCGGCGCTCGCTCGATACCCACACGGTCGACATGCCGAGGCGGTGCGCCGCGCGCAGGTTCTCCAATGCATCGTCGATGAACGCGCAGCGATGCGCATCGAGATGATGCTTGCGCAACAGGAAATGGAAGCCGTGCTGCGCGGGCTTGCCGCGGTAGCGCGCGTCCTCGATCGTGTAGACGCCGTCGAAGTATCGACCCAGGCCGATGGCGCGCAGCACTTCCTCGACGTAATCGCGCGGCGCGTTCGAGAACACGAGCTTGGTCCCGCCCAGCAGGCGCAGCGCATGCTTGAGGGCGTTCTCGTGCACCACCATGTCCGCGAGCTCGGGGAAAACGTGCGTCTCGCGCAGGAAATGGCGCGGATCCGCGCCATGGTGGCGCATCAGCCCATTCAGCGTCGTGCCGTAGGTGCGCCAGAACCGCTGCCGCATCTCGTTGGCGCCCGCCTCGTCGACGTCGAAATGGCGCCGCAGGTACGCGTTGATCTGCTCGTGCATCGACGGGAAGATGCGCGCGCGGGCGTCGTGCAGCGTGTTGTCCAGGTCGAATATCCATACCCGCCGCGATGGCGGAATTCGGGCCAGCCTCAAGGCTACTTGCTGCGGATGAGCGTACCGACGCCCTGATCGGTGAGCACTTCGAGGAGCAACGCATGCGGCACGCGGCCGTCGATGATGTGCACGCTCTTGACGCCATTGCGCGCGGCGTCGAGGGCCGAGCCGATCTTCGGCAGCATGCCGCCCGAGATCACGCCCTTGTTCACGAGCTCGTCGATCTTCTTCGGGGTAAGGCCGGTGAGGAGCTTGCCCTGCTTGTCGAGCACGCCCGGCGTGTTGGTCATGACGACGAGCTTCTCGGCGGCGAGGATCTCGGCGAGCTTGCCCGCGACGAGGTCGGAATTGATGTTGTAGGTGATGCCGTCGGCGCCGGTGCCGATCGGCGCCACCACCGGGATGAAGCCGCCGGCTTCGAGTGCCTGGATCACCGCGGGATCGATCGATTCAATCTCGCCGACCTGGCCGAGGTCGACGGTGCTGTTATCTTTAGACGGCAGGAGCATCTTGCGTGCGCGGATGAAGTTGCCATCCTGCCCGGTGAGGCCCACCGCCTTGCCGCCGGCCTGGTTGATGAGCTCGACCACCTCCTTGTTCACCTGGCCGCCGAGCACCATCTCGACGATGTCCATGGTCTCGGCGTCGGTGACGCGCATGCCCTGGATGAACTCGCCCTTCTTGCCGAGCTTCGCGAGGAGCTGCTCGATCTGCGGTCCGCCGCCGTGCACCACCACCGGGTTCATGCCGACGAGCTTGAGGAGCACCACGTCGTAGGCGAAGTCGGCCTTCAGATCCTCCTCCATCATGGCGTTGCCGCCGTACTTCACGACGATCGTCTTGCCGTGGAAGCGCTGGATGTAGGGCAGCGCCTCGGCGAGGATGCGGGCCTTCTCGGCCGCCTGGGGGTTGTGACTGAAGGGCGCATTCATCTGCGCCGCCATTCTACAAACAACAAGGGCCAGCGTCCCTGGACGCCGGCCCTGCATGTGCTGCGGAAAAAAACTTACTGGATCGAGATCTGCTTGCGCTGCGCGGCGGCCTTCTTGGGCAGCGTCAGCTCGAGGACGCCGTTCTCGAATTTCGCCTGGGCCTTGGACTCGTCCACTTCCTGCGGCAGCGTGAAGCTGCGCATCACCTTGCCGTACACGCGCTCGCTGTGGAGCACGCGCTCGTCCTTCGACGCTTCCTTCTCGCGCCTGACCTCGGCCTCGATCGTCACCTGGGCCCCGTCGATGCTGACGTGGATGTCTTCCTTCTTCACGCCCGGCAGCTCCGCGGTCACCCCGTAGGCGCCGTTCTTCTCGGCCACGTCCACCTTGGCGCGCGGCAGCTGCACGCCGCCGTCGCCGCGGCCCTCGAGGGCCAGCGGGCGCACGAGGAAGCCCTTGAACAGATCGTCGAGGTCGCTGAATGGGTCGAATCGCGTAACGTTTGCCATGTCTGGGTCTCCTTTTCCTGAGGCAGTACCAGCGAGGTAGGGGCCGCCCCGGCGGATTTCAAGACCCCGGTAAACTTTGCCGATGAGGGACTTAGCCTGCGCCCGCTGCGGCCGGATCTTCCAGTGCGGAGCGCCCGATGCAGGCTGCTGGTGCGCCGAGCTGCCGGCGCTCGAGCCCGTGGCGGGACGGGACTGCCTGTGCCGGCAGTGCCTGGAAACCGAGCTTAGAGAACATAGCGAGCCAGGTCCTCGTCCTTAGCGAGCTCGCCCAGCCGGGCGTCCACATACGCCGCATCGATCGTGATGTCGCCGGGCCCGCGACGCCCGGCCTCGAAGGAAATCTCCTCCAGCAGCTTCTCGAGCACCGTGTACAGGCGCCGGGCGCCGATGTTCTCGGTCTTCTCGTTCACCTGGAACGCGATCTGCGCCAGCCGCCGGATCGCTTCCGGCTTGAACTGCACATTGAGGCCCTCGGTCGCCAGCAGCGCCTGATACTGCTTCACCTGGCTCGCATCGGTGCCCGTGAGGATGCGCTCGAAATCCTCGACCGACAGTGAATCGAGTTCCACCCGGATCGGGAAGCGGCCCTGCAGCTCGGGGATCAGGTCGGAGGGCTTCGCCAGGTGGAACGCGCCGGAGGCGATGAACAGGATGTGGTCGGTCTTCACCATGCCGTAGCGGGTCGATACCGTCGTTCCCTCGACCAGCGGCAGCAGGTCCCGCTGCACGCCCTGGCGCGAAACGTCGGCGCCCTGCAGTTCGCCTCGGCTCGTGATCTTGTCGATCTCGTCGAGGAACACGATGCCGTTCTGCTCGGCGTTGGCGAGCGCGCGGCCCTTCAGCTCGTCGTCGTTCACCAGCCGGGCCGCTTCTTCCTCGATCAGCGCCTGCTCGGCTTCGCGGATCTTCATGCGCCGCAGCCGCCGGCGGCCGCCGCCGAGGTTCGAGAGCATGCCCTGGATCTGCGAGGTGAGCTCCTCCATGCCCGGCGGCGCAAGGATCTCCATCTGCGGGCTCGCCGCCGCCACCTCGATGTCGATCTCCTTGTCGGCGAGCTCGCCCTCGCGCAGCTTCTTGCGGAATTTCTGCCGCGTCGCGCTTTCCTCGCCGGCGCGCTCCTGGAAGCCGACGCTACGCGGCTCGGGCAGCAGCGCGTCGAGGATGCGCTCCTCGGCCGCTTCCTGCGCGCGCGTGCGCACGCGCTTCATCGCCTGCTCGCGCGTCTGCTTGACGCTGATCTCGACCAGGTCGCGCACGATCGTGTCGACGTCGCGCCCGACGTAGCCGACCTCGGTGAACTTGGTCGCTTCCACTTTGATGAACGGCGCGTCGGCCAGCCTGGCCAACCGGCGCGCGATCTCGGTCTTGCCGACCCCTGTCGGCCCGATCATCAGGATGTTCTTCGGCGTGATCTCCTGGCGCAGCGGCTCGGCCACCTGCTGGCGCCGCCAGCGGTTGCGCAGCGCGATCGCCACCGCGCGCTTCGCTCGTCCCTGCCCGACGATGTACTTGTCGAGCTCGTGGACGATCTCCTGCGGCGTCATTACGCCAATGAGGCCACTCACAACTCAACCTCCGGAAAAGGGGTCAGAGCAATTTTCCTGAAACAAATCGAACGCTCGCTGCGC
>DASQAW010000270.1:0-3948 GCA_035635495.1 Burkholderiales bacterium | reverse complement strand
GCGTGGCGAGCGCCATGGCCACCTCGAGCTGGCGCTGCTCGCCGTGCGAGAGGTTGGCCGCCAGCGTGCCGGTACGCGGGCCGAGACCCACTTCATCGAGCACGCGGCGCGCCGGATCGCACAGCGCCGGATCGGCGTGCGCCCGACGCCAGAAGCGGAAGCTGTGGCCGGCGCGCGCCTGCACCGCGAGCGCGACGTTATGCAGCGCGGTGAACTCCGGATAGATGCTCGTGATCTGGAATGAGCGGGCGAGGCCCTTGCGGGCGCGCCGCGGCGCGGGCAGGCGCGTGATGTCCTCGCCGGCGAAGAGGATGCGCCCGCTGTCCGGGCGCAGGTTGCCGGCGAGCTGGCTGATGAAGGTGGTCTTGCCGGCGCCGTTCGGACCGATGATGGCGTGCGTCTCGCCCTCGCGCACGTCGAGATCGATGCCATCGCTCGCGCGCAGCGCGCCGAAGTTCTTCGTCAGCCGGCGGACTTCAAGCATCGGGCTTGTAGAAAATCCCCGCCAGGCCGCGGCGGAAGAAGATCACCGAGAGGATCAGCAGCGGGCCGAGGATCACCTGCCAGTACTGCGTCCAGCTCGAGAGCAGGTCCTCCAGCAGGAGCAGCACGAAGGCGCCGAGCACCGGTCCGGCGGTGCTCGCCATGCCGCCGAGGATCACCATGAACATGATGTCGCCGGACTGCTGCCAGCTCATGAGGCCGGGCGTGATGTAGTTGGTGTGGTTGCCGTAGAGCGCTCCCGCGAGCCCGCACATCGCGCCGGCGATGACGAAGGCGGCGAGGCGGTAAGGGTAGGGCGAGAAGCCGATCGCGCGCGAGCGCGCCTCGTTGGACTTGGTGGCGCGCAGCACCAGGCCGAAGCGCGAGTTGACGATGCGGTGGGTCACGTACACCGCGAGCAGCATGAGCACCAGGGCGAGGTAGTAGAACTGCACCGGATCGTTCAGGTCGGCGATGCCGAGCTGGCTGCGGCGCTTGAGCCGCATGCCGTCGTCGCCGCCGAACTCCGCGACCGAGATGCCGAGGTAATAGAGCATCTGCGTAAAGGCGAGCGTGATCATGATGAAGTAGACGCCGCTCGTGCGGATCGACACCGCGCCGATGGCGAGCGCGACCAGCGCGGAGGCCGCGATGGCGACGAGGAAATGCAGCCAGCCGTTGAAGAGGCCATAGAAGCCGAGGATGCCGACCGCGTACGCGCCGATGCCGATGTATGCCGCGTGGCCGAAGGACACCAGGCCGCCGTAGCCGAGGATCAGGTTCAGGCTGATCGCCGCGATCGCGAGGATCATGATCCGGCGCACGAGGTCGAGGTAGAACGGCTGGCCGATCGCGAGCAGCACCGGCGGCAAAGCGACCAGGATGACGACGGCGATGCTCCAGCCGATGAGACGGGGCTTCATCACCCGCCTCGCGCGGGGAAGAGTCCCTGCGGGCGGAAGGCGAGCACGACGGCCATGAGGAGATAGATCAGCATCGACGCGAGCGCCGGCCCGGCCGACTCCGCTGCCGGCGGCGAGATCAGCGTGCCGAGGAGCGGCTTGAGGAAGGCGCGCCCGAGCGTATCGACGATGCCGACGATCACCGCGCCCACCAGCGCGCCGCGGATCGAACCGATGCCGCCGATGACGATCACCACGAACACCTGGATCAGAATCAGCTCGCCCATGCCGGGCTGGACGTTGTAGATCGGTCCCGCCAGCAGGCCGGCGAGGCCGGCGAGCGCGGCGCCGAAGCCGAACACTACCGTGTAGAGCAGACGAATGTTGACGCCGAGCGCCGCGACCATCGTGCGATTGGTGGCGCCGGCGCGGATCAGCATGCCGAGCCTGGTGCGCGTGACGACGTACCAGAGCACGATCGCGACCACCAGGCCGACGACGATGATCGCCATGCGATAGGCGGGATAGCGCGAGCCGGTGAAGAGGTCGATGTGTCCGGAGAGCCACGACGGCCCGGAGGCAAACAGCGCCGCGCGTCCCCAGATGATGGCGACGAGCTCGTTGAAGAAGAGGATCAGCCCGAAGGTGGCCAGCACCTGGTCGAGGTGATCGCGCTGGTAGAGCGCGCGCAGCACCAGGATCTCGACGAGCATGCCGACGACGAGCGTGCCGGCGAGGCCCAGGGCGACGCCCAGGAGGTAGGAGCCGCTCCAGCGGAAGGCCGCCACCGTGAGATACGCGCCGACCATGTAGAGCGAGCCGTGCGCGAGGTTGACGACGTTCATGATGCCGAGCACCAGCGTCAGCCCGGCCGCCATGAGAAACAGCGTGACGCCGAACTGCAGGCCGTTCAGCGTCTGCTCGAAAAGCAGTGACCACATGAAAAGGGCGCCCCCGGCGCCCTTTTTAACCGAAAAGCCGGGTCAGATCATCACTTCATCTTGCAGTCCTGGTAGTACGCGTCCTTGTGCTTCTCGAAGATGGTCTTCTGGATGTGCATCTCGATGTCGCCGCTCGGCGTCTTCACCGACTTCAGCAGGTAGAAGTTCTGGATCGGGTGGTGATTCACGTTGTACTGGAACGGCCCCCGCAGCGAGGCAAAGTCCGCCTTCTCCATCGCCTGCACCATGCCGTCGACATTCCTGAGATTGCCCTTGACCGCCTTGATCCCCGAGTCGATGAGCATGATGCTGTCGTAGCTCTGCGCGCCGTAGAACACCGGCAGCTTGCCGTACTTCTTCCTGTAGTCGGTGACGAAGCGGTTGTTCGCCGGGTTCTTGAGGTCCGGGCTCCAGTAGCGCGTCTCGTAGATGCCGACCGCGGCGTCCTTCACCGCCGGGATCGAGATCTCGTCCACGGTGTACACGGTGTAGAGCGGCAGCTGGCCGCGCAGGCCGGCCTGGTCGTACTGCTTCAGGAACTGGATGCCCATGCCACCCGGCAGGAACGCGAACACGGCCTTCGGGTTCTTCGAGCGCAGCTGCGTGATCTCGGCCTGGTAGTCCTGCTGCCCGAGCTTGGTGTAGTTCTCCTCGACGATGTTGCCCTTGTAGTAGCGCTTGAGCCCCGCGACCATGTCCTTGCCGGCCTGGTAGTTCGGCGCGATGACGTAGATGTCGTTCACGCCGCTGTCGGTCAGGTACTTGCCCATCGCCTCGGGCGTCTGGTCGTTGTTCCACGAGGTCGAGAAGTAGAGCTTGTTGCACTGCGCGCCCGCGAGCGGGCTCGCGCCGGCGTTCGAGCCGACCATGATCTTGCCCGCCCCGGTGACCACCGGCACGACGGCCATCATCACGTTGGACCAGATGATTCCCGAGACGAAATCGACCTGGTCCTTCTTTAGCATCTGCTCGGCGACCTGCACGCCTACATCGGGTTTCACTTGGTCGTCGCCGTAGACGACTTCGACCGGCAGCCCGCCGACCTTGCCGCCGAGGTGCTCGATGGCGAGCTCGACCGATTCCTTCATGTACTGGCCCATCACGCCCTGCGGGCCGGAGAACGTGCTGATGAACCCGATCTTGACCTTCTGCTGCGCGAGCGCTGGCCCTGACACGGTGAGCAATGAGGCAAACGCAGCGATCACGGCGCTCGCGAGCGCCGTACGGAAAGTACTACGCATGTCTATCTCCTCCTCCTATGGCGGGGCAGTCTATCACGCCAATTTCTTGGTGCGCTGCTGCTCGATGAATGGGAGCGTGCGCACTGCGGCGCCGATGCGCATGACCGGCTCGTCGGAGAAGCCGCCCCAGTGCACCTGCACTTTAGTTCCGGGCGCCAGCGCCCGGTCGAGTCGCGCGAGCGAGATCATGCGCCGCAGCGTCGGGCTGTACGCGTAGCCCGATGCCCAGCCGACGTGGGTGTTGTTCTGCATCACCCGGAGAAACAGGACCCGGAACTGCCCGTACGGCAGATCCGGCGGCGGCGCCGACGGCGCGTCGCGGAACTGCGCCGCGTACAGCTCGGCCATGTCTTCGCTCGACCATTCGAGGCCCATCAGCCG
>DASQAW010000269.1:0-11765 GCA_035635495.1 Burkholderiales bacterium | reverse complement strand
GGCTCGAGGCCGCCGACGTTGCGGATCCGCTCCGCGGTTCCCGGCTCGGCGAGCGAGCGGTTGGTCACGTCGCGCAGGCGTGCCATGGTGGCGGGCGCGAGCCCGGAGGGGGCAAAGAGCGCGAGCCACGGCGTGACTTCGAAGCCGGGATAGAACTCGGAGAGCCGCGGCACTTCGGGAAACGCAGCGGAGCGCTGCTTGCCCGCGACCGCGAGCGCTCGCAGCTTTCCTGCTTTCACGTGCCCGGTGACCGAGTTGCCGCCAAAGGCGGCCGAGATCTCGCCGGCGAGGAGCGCCATGGTCGCGGGTCCGCCGCCCTTGAACGGCACGTGCAGGAGATCGATCTGCGCGCGTCCTTTCAGCATTTCCATCACCAGGTGGTGCTGGCTGCCGTTGCCGATCGAGCCGTACGCGAGCGGCGGCTTCGCGTTGCGCGCGTAGTCGATGAATTCCTGCAGGTTCTTGACCGGCAGCGCGGGATTCACCGCCAGCACCATCTGCGTGTTGACCACGCTCGCCACCGGCACCAGGTCTTTCATCGTGTCGAACGGCAGGTTCGGATAGAAGTGCGGATTGATGACGATCTGCGCGTCGGCGCCGAGGAGCAGCGTATAGCCGTCTGGCGCCGCCTTGGCCACCACTTCCATCGCGAGATTGCCGTTGGCGCCGGCGCGGTTCTCCACGATGATCGGTTGCCCCAGCCGCTCTCCCAGCTGCGGCGCGATGACGCGCGCCACGGTGTCGTTGGCGCCGCCGGGCGGCTGGGGAACGAGAACGCGGATCGGGCGCGACGGGAACTGCTGCGCTAGGCAAGCCCCAGCCAGTCCAAGAGCAATCCCGAAGGAAACGGCAGATGCAGCATGGCGTCGAACAGCCCGTAGAAGATTGCTGCCACCGCGACGGTGATGACGATGGAGAGCGTCCATCTTTCCCCTCCCTGCAGCTTCAGGTACAGCAGAACGAAGAGCGGCACCGCGATCGGGAAGCCGAGCAGCACCACCGCGGCGAAGAAGGCGAGCATCCACCCCGCGGCGATCCAGGTGCTGCGCCCCGGCGGCGTGATCTGCAGCTCCATCGCGCCTTCCTCGGCACCCTCGCGGCCGAAATACGCCCACAGCGCCTCGACCGCGGCGAGGCAGAAGAGCGGGATGCCGATGGCGAGCGGGAAGAGCGCCGCCTTCCATGGCCACGCCGTGGCGGCGTAGATGCCGTAGGCGGACATCAGCATGATGCCGATCGAGAGGATGAGCGCCGCTTTCCTAGGCATGCACCGCCCTGCGCCGCGCCTGGTACAGCGGATAGATGATCACTACGACGGCGATCGCGATCAGGGCCAGCACCACCGGCCGCGTGAGCCACGCCGCTTCGTAGCGCGCGATCGAGATGTAGAGGTAGTTCTCGGCGATCTTGCCGAGCACGAGGCCGAGCACGAACGGCGCGCGCGGCCAGCCGGCCAGCACCATGAGATAACCCATCGCGCCGAAGAAGAGCGTCACGACGAGGTCGCCGTAGCTGCTGTTCGAGGTGTAGCTGCCGATGAACACCAGCACCAGGATGAGCGGGATCAGGATCGAGCCGCGCACCGTGGTGAGACGCGCGAGATGGTTGAGGAACAGGAAGCAGGCGAGCACCGTCACGATATTGGCGATGACGATGGTCCACACCATGGAGAAGGTGAGCGGCAGGTGCTTGGTCAGCATGTCCGGTCCCGGCACGAGCCCGAGGAGCACGAAGCCGCCGAGCAGGATCGCCATCGCCGTGCTGCCCGGCACGCCGAAGGCGATCGTCGGCACGAGCGAGCCGCCTTCCTTGGAGTTGTTCGCCGCGCCCGGTCCGAGCACGCCGCGCACGTCGCCCTGGCCGAAGCCCTTGCGCTCCTCGGCGGTGCGCGCGCTTTGCGTCGCATGGCCGTAAGCCATCCACTGCGCCACCGAGCCGCCGAGTCCCGGCAGGATGCCGATGAAGGTGCCGATCAGGCTGCAGCGGATCGTCAGCCAGAAGTGGCGGAAGGTGTCCTTCACGCCCTCGAGGGCGCCGGCGCTGAGCTTCTCCTTCGGCATGCTGCCGGCGATCGAGGTGCCGCGGCCGGCGAGATCGATGATCTCGGGGATGGCGAAGATGCCCACCAGCACCGGGACCAGATCCAGGCCCTGCCAGAGGTAGAGCAGGTCGAACGTATAACGCGCGACGCCGGCTTGCGGATCCTGGCCGACGGTGGCGAAGAAAAGCCCGAGCGCCCCCGCGAGGAAGCCGCGCAGCATGCCGCGGCCGCCGTTCGAGCTGAGCGAGGCGATGAACGCGAGCCCGACGATCGCCAGCATGAAGAGCTCGGGCGAGCCGAAGGTGAGGACGAGCGGCCGCACCACGGGAATCGCGAGCGCGAGCGCCGCCGCGCCGACGATCGCGCCGACCAGCGAGCTCATGAGCGCGGCGCCGAGCGCTCGCCCGGCTTCCCCTTTCTTGGCCATCGCGTAGCCATCCAGAATGGTGGCGGCGCTCGACGCTTCGCCCGGCACGCCGAAGAGCACCGAGGTGATGTCTCCCGTCGTCGCCACCACCGAGTGCATGCCCAGCAGAAAAGCGAAGGCCTCGACCGGCTGCATCGTGTAGACGAAGGGCAGCATCAGCGCGAGCGTCGTCGCGCCGCCCAGGCCCGGCAGCAGCCCGACCCAGAAGCCGAGCAGCACGCCGAGCATCATGAAGCCGAGCGCCTTCCACTGCAGGACGAGGAACAGCCCCTGGATGAGCGCTTCGATCATGCCTCTGTCGCCCCCCTGTCAAGGGGGGCGCGAGCCGAAGGCGAGCGGGGGGTTGGTTTGAACTGCTCATGCGCCACCGCCGCCTCGTTCCGTACCACCTCCAGCTGAAAGACGCGTCGCGCCGACTGCCGCTTGGCTCGTATATCGCGGACTTCTACTGTTCGCAGCTGCGCCTCGTCATCGAAGTCGACGGCGACAGCCGGGTTATCCGCTTTACGAATGCCGACGTGATGCAGCGGTTCGAGGCGGTATGTGAGCGAATCGCGCGGGTGTTGGTCGAAACGTAAAACCAACCCCCCGCTCGCCTGTGGCTCGCTTCCCCCCTTGACAGGGGGGCGGCAAAGCGGCCGACGGCTCATTCGCCGAATTTGATGTACTTGCTGAACTCGTCGACGATGTCCTTCGGCTGGTGCATCACCTCATTCAGGATCTTCACCGCCTCCCCGCCGGGCAGGAACTCGAGGTCGAGCTTGGACTTCTCGCCTTCCTTCACCAGCTCCGGATCCTTGATCGCGTTGGCGAAAGCCTCGCGCATCGCTTTCACGGTGTCGGCCGGCGTGGCGGGCGGCAGGACGTAGGGGCGCGCGACCTGCTCGGGCGCCGAGCGCAGCGCCATGATCGCCTTGGCGCGCGGATTGGGCGCGAAGCTTTCGTCGGACGGGATCTTCTCGAGTCCCGGCTCCGTCGAACTCGCGCGCACGATCGGCCGCACGAGGTTGCGATCGATGAAGGGCCGCAGCGACGTGAGCGAGCCGGCGCGGCCGTCGACTTCCTTGCGCTCGACCGCGAGCATGATGTCGGCGCTCGACGAATAGCCGCTCACCAGCTTGATCTTCACGCCGAGGAGCTCCTTGAGCAGCAGCGGAAAGTCATGGGTGTTGGCCCCCGGGCCGGTCGAGCCGATCACTACTTCCTGCTTCGCCTTGCGCAGCTCGTCGAAATTCTTATACGGCATGTCGTTGCGAATGGCCAATATCGTGGTCTCGTTCGCAGCCGAGCCGATCCACTGGAACTTGGTGATGTCGTACTTCACGCCCTGTACGTTGGTGAGCTGAGCGATCGGCAGGTTGCGGTTGAACGTGCCGATGGTGAGGCCGTCGGGCTTGGCCACCGCGTAGACGTGGTTGGCGGCGATGATGCTGTTGGCGCCGGGCATGTTCTGCACGATCACCGTCGGCTTGCCCGGGATGTGCTTCGGCAGATAGCGCGCGAGCAGCCGCGCCGTGGCGTCGTAGCCGCCGCCGGCCTTGTAGCCGACGACGATGGTGACGGTCTTGCCGGCGAAATTAGGAACCTGAGTCGGCTGTGCCGCCACGGCGAGCGGCAGCGCCGCGAGTACGGCGGCGAGTGCGACCTTCCACTTCATGAGCGCATCCTCCTCGTTTTGTGATCATGGCCATGACCGTGGTCATGGTCGTGTTTTAGATCCTGCGGTACGTCGGGAAACAACTCTTTCGATGACGGCGCGGCCTCGCCTGCCCATTCCACGCCGCCTTTCTTGCGCGCGGCTTCGCGCAGGTCGTCGAATGTCAGGAGCGCCGGGTCCTTCGCCACCTCCAGGCGCTGGGCGATGGCGGCGAGGACCAGCTTCCTGACCTGGCGGCCGTTCCAGCCGTCGCAGAGCGCGGCGATCTCGCCGATCTCCTTCTTGGCCTTGGCCAGCGGCTGGAGCGCCGGCCATTGCACGGCCAGCTCCTCGAGCGAGTGCTGCAGGATGCTGACGATGGTCTCGGCGTTCGGCAGCGCGAAATGCATTACCAGATCGGCGCGCGACAGGAAGGCTTCGTCGATGGCGTCGATGAAGTTGGTGGTGGTCACGAACAGCACCGACGGCAGCTTCCGGGCGATCTCGTCGATGCCGAGCATCACCGCGTCGGTGGCGCGATGCACGTCCACCGGATTGGTTTCGAACGATGCGCTCGTTCGCCGGACGGCGAAGCTTTCCACCTCGTCGATCAGCACCACCGTATGCGGCCGGCGCGCGGCGATCTCCGGAATCGTGTCCTGGAGGAGCCGCATGATGTTGCGCTGGCTCTCACCGAGCATGTCGCTCGGGAAGGCGTGCGGATTGATCTCCAGCAGCGTCGTGGCGCCTTCGCGCGCCAGCGCCAGCGCCGCGACCTGCGCCAATCCTCGCGCGAGCGTCGTCTTGCCGGTGCCGGGCGGGCCGGCGAGCACGATCAGGCCGTGCGGCAGGCCGGCGAGCTGCGAGAGCTTGCGGCCGTGCTTGAGCGTGACCAGCGCCTGGGAGAGCAGCCGCTCCTTCACCTGCTTCGGGACGATGATCGCGTCCCAGTCCTTGTCGTGGTGGTCGGCGGGGAGGACGTGCATCGAAAGCACGCCCGGCGGCAGCGCGGCGGCGGGTGAGGCCATCAGCGGGGCGTTTCAACCATCGGGCCGCTTATCGTCCGGCCACTGGATCTGCGACACCTCCTGCATGGAGAGGAGGGTGTCCTCGGCTTCCTCGAACAGCACCATCGGGTCCATCAGCGCGCGCATCGTCTCGAGGATCGAGTCGAACATGTGCACGCGAACGAGGCGCGCCTGGTTCTGCGGGTCGTCGTTGAAGTGCTGGTGCCAGAGGAAATGGTCGACGACGATCAGGTCGCCCTTCTTCCAGCGATGGTGCTCGCCCTTGTCGGGCGCGGTGCCCATGAAGCTGTGGCCGCGGCCTTCGACGACGTAGAGCCACGCCTCGCCCGGATGGCGGTGCAGCGACTGCGTCTTGCCCGGCGCGAACTGGATCATCACCTGCGTGATGCCCGAGGCTTCGCTGCCGATCGCGCGGTCGACGAGGAACTTGGTGCGCGTGCCGCGAGGCGTGGCGAGCAGGTCTTGCTCATCATAGGGAGTATGGATGCGCCCGTTCCGGCGCTTGCGCGCTTCGTTGGCCACCCGGCGCAGCCGGCGCGCGTAGGGATCGTCGCCTTGCGGGCCCTCGCTGAACGCGGGGCGCAGAGGCAGCTTCTTGACGTCCTCGTGACCGCGATCCTCGATCACGCACAGGCCGAGCGTCCACAGCATCGGCTCGGACGAGTAGCTCATGAAGCGCGCGGGTTTCGATCCGTCGTTGCCGCTGCGGTGCCAGGCCCAGGCCGGGATGTGGATCGCGTCCCAGGGCTTCCAGTTGTAGCGGACGCCGTCGACCTCGGTCCAGCCGGAGCCTTCGACGATGAAGAGCTGCGCGTCCCACGAGTGCCGGTGGATCGTCGTCGCTACGCCGGGATCGATCTCGTGCACCAGCGCGTCGAGGCAGCGGGTCGGCGAGTCGCCGTCCCAGCCCATGTAGACGCCGGTGCGCATGCCGCGCGCGGTGCGCTGCAGCAGCACGTCGTCCTTGCGGATGACGGTACGGCGGTTCTTGCGCCACTCCTCGATGAACTCGGCGCGGCGCTTCTTCTGGATGTGATAGTGCGTGACCGCGGTGGTGGTCTTGGTCGACATTTCCTGTATGCGGAACCGTGTTCGCCGGAGAGCGGCCGGGACCATAGAATACCGCCCTTCCCGGGTCAATGATGAGAAGACTGCTCCTCGCGATTTTCGTTTCGATGTCGTGCGCCGCCGCGGCGCAGGACAAGACGGTCGTGCTCTACACCTCGCTCGCGCCGTCGGAGTCCGGGCCGCTCGGCCAGGCCTTCGAGAAGAAGACCGGCATCAAGGTCGAGATCTGGCGCGCACTCAGCGAGAAGGTCGTGCAGCGCGCGCTGACCGAGGCAAAGGCCCGGCGCTACGCGGTCGACGTGATCGAGACCAACGGCCCCGAGATGGAGATGCTCGCGCGCGAGAAGCTGTTCGTCGAGCTCAAGTCGCCGTATCTCGCCGACATTCCGCCCAACGCCATTCCGAAGCACCGGCTATGGATCCCGGACCGGGTCAACTTCTTCGTCGTCGCCTACAACACCAACAAGGTGCAGCGCGAAGACCTGCCGCCGAGCTACCAGGGCTTCCTCGATCCGCGCTGGAAGGGCCGCATCGGGATCGAGGCGACGGATGCGGAATGGATGGCGACGCTGGTGAAGAAGTGGGGCGAGAAGGCGGGGATGGAGTACTTCCGCCGTCTCGCCGACATGAAGCCCGACGTGCGCAAGGGCCATGTGCTGCTGGCCGAGCTGATCGCGGCTGGCGAGATTCCGGTCGGACTCACCGTCTACAACGCCAACGCCGAGTCGCTCAAGCGCCGCGGCGCGCCGATCGACTGGGCGCCGGTGCAGCCGGTGGTGGCACGAGCGCAGGGCATCGGCATCGCGCGCAATGCGCCGAACGCGAAGGCGGCCGCGGCCTTCGTCGATTTCGTGCTGTCCCCCGAAGGACAGGAGCTGCTCAACTCCATGGGCCGCGTGCCGGTGAGCACCAAGGTGCGCACGCACCTGAACCAGTTCGAGTACACGCTGGTCGATTCGGCAGTGGTGCTGGATGAGCAGGACAAGTGGTCGAAGGAATGGGACCGCTTGTTCCTCCAGAAATAATGGACATTCTCGGCCTCGCCGCGCTGGTCTTCGTCCTCGGCCTGAAGCACGGCCTCGATCCGGATCACTTGGTCGCCATCGACGGCTTCACGCGCTCCAGTCGTTCTCGCTGGTGCGGGCTCTTCTTCTCGCTCGGCCACGGCGTGGTCGTCACGCTGGTCGGCGTCGGCGCTGCGCTGGTGGCGAGCGACTGGCAGCCGCCGCAATGGCTCGAGTACACCGGCGCCTGGATCTCGATCGGCGTGCTGATCGCCCTGGGTCTCGGCAACCTGCTCGCGGCGCTGCGCGCGGCGCCGGGGCAGCCGGTGGCGCTCGTCGGCCTGCGCGGCCGCTGGCTCACCGAGCGGCTCGCGCGCGCCAGCCATCCGGCGGTGATCGCCGCGGTCGGGGCGGCCTTCGCGCTCTCGTTCGATACCATCAGCCACGCGCTCGTCTTTTCTGTCACTGGTGCAAGCCTGGCCGGCTGGTTCTTCGCCGCGGTGCTCGGCGTCGTGTTCACGCTCGGCATGGCGCTCACCGATGCGCTCAACGGCCTCTGGGTTGCGCGCATGGTGGCGGGCGCCGGCGCCGCCTCGCGGCTGATGAGCTTCGCCATCGCGTTCCTCTGTCTCGGGCTGGCGACGCTCGGCTTCGCAAAATATCCGGCCGGGCTCGCGCCGACGCTGAGCGCGGCGAGCGTCGTCGTCGTGTTCCTCGCCTACCTCATCGCGCGGCGGTTGCGGCCGCACCCGGTGCTACGATAGCGTTCCGCATACAGGAAGTCTTTTCTACGACATGGAACAAGCGCAGAACGGCAAGCCCGGGCGCGCTCGCCTTTCCTCGGTAGCCAATTCGATCCGGCTGCTGACCTCGTTTTCCGGCGAGGAGGACGAGCTCGGCATCACCACGCTCGCCTCGCGCCTGCGCCTGGCGAAGAGCACGGTGCACCGCCTCGCCACGACGCTGACCGCCGCGGGCTTCCTCGAGCAGAACGGCGACAACGGCAAGTACCGGCTCGGCGTCGCGCTCTTCGAGCTCGGCGCGCTGGTGCGCCGGCGCATGGACGTGGCGAACGAGGCGCGGCCCAAGCTGCGCGAGCTCCTGGAGAAGACCGGCGAGACCGTGCAGCTCGGCATCGTCGACCACTTCAGCGTGCTCTACGTCTACGAGATGGAGAGCCGGCATGCGATCCGCATGGCGGCCGCGGTCGGCGGGCGGGCGCCTTTGCATTGCACCGCGGTCGGCAAGGTGCTGCTCGCCCACCAGCCGGCCGACTATGTGAAGCAGGTGATCGCGCAGGGGCTGAAGGCCCATACCGAGAACACGGTGATCAAACGCGAGGCCCTCCTCAGCGTGCTCGCCGAAGTGGCCGAGCGCGAGCATGCGATCGACGACGAGGAAAGCGAGAACGGCCTGCGCGCCGTGGCCGCGCCGGTGCGCAACCACACCGGCAACGTGATCGCCGCGCTCGGCGTCGCCGCGCCGGTGCAGCGCATGACGAAGAAGGACATGCAGACCTGCGTGCCGAGCGTCATCGCCACCGCCGCCGCGGTATCGGCGCGCCTGGGCTACGTGCCTACGCGCTCGCGCGCACTTACGGAATGAAGCCACTGCAGGAATGACAAAGCCGAAGCGGCCGCACACGCTCGCCGACCACGCGTACGGCAGCGATCTCGAGCACACGCACGGCGAGGACTCGGACCACGATCACGACCACGACGTCGGCCCGTCGGGTCCGATCGAGGAGAATGCGCTCTGGCAGGCCGACAACATCACGCTCACCAGCGTCGGCATCGACATCGGCTCGGCCGGCACGCAGGTCATCTTCTCCCGCCTCAAGATGCGCCGGATGGGCGAAGACCTGTCCAGCCGCTACTTCGTCGTCGCCCGCGACACGCTCTATGAGTCGCCGGTCGCTCTCACGCCCTACGCCAGCGAAGTGCGCATCGACGAGCAGGCGATCGCCAAGATCATCGAGGACGCCTACGCCGCCGCCGGCGTGCATCCGGACGAAGTCGACACCGGCTCGGTGATCCTCACCGGCGAGGCGCTGCGCCGCGAGAACGCGCAGGCGATCGGCGAGCTGCTCGCGGAGATCGGCGGCGAGTTCGTCTGCGCCGCCGCCGGCCACCACATGGAAGCCATGCTGGCCGCCTATGGCTCCGGGGCGGCAAAGCGCTCGCACGACGACGACTGCCATATCCTCAATGTCGACATCGGCGGCGGCACCACCAAGCTTGCCGTGGTCGCGCACGGCCACGTTGAGCAGACCGCTGCGATCCATATCGGCGGGCGCCTGATCGTAGTGGACGATACGGGCGCCATTACCCGGCTCGATCCCGCAGGCCAGCGACTGGCACAGTTGGCGGGCTTCAAATGGCAACTTGGCTCTCGCGTCACGCCGGCGGAGCTCGATCGGCTCACGGACTGGCTCGCGGACACGCTGCTCGCCGCCGTCCCGCAGCCGCGCAAGGATCTCTATCTGACGGAGCCGCTGCGCAACCTGCACGGCATCGCCGGCGTCATGTTCTCGGGCGGAGTAGCCGAGTACGTCTACGGCCGCGAGGAACGCGACTTCGGCGATCTCGGACGCCGCCTCGGGCACGCGATCCGCAAGAAGGTCGACGCCGGCCGCTTTCCGTGGCACGTGCTGCCGCCGGGCGAATGCATCCGTGCGACCGCCTTCGGCGCGTCGGAGTACAGCGTGCAGCTTTCCGGCAACACCGTTTATGTATCGCAGCCGGGCGAGCTCCTGCCGCGCAAGAACCTGCAGGTGCTGCAACCGGAGGTGCATCTCCACGGCCCGCCCGATGCCGCGGCCATCGCCAAGGCGGTGCGCGAGCATTTCACGGCGTTCGACGTCGTCGAAGGCGAGACCGAGGTGGCGCTCGCCTTCCGCTGGCAGGGCGAGCCCTCGTTCGAGCGGCTGTCGGCCTTCGCGCAGGGGATCAAGCGCAGCCTGCCGCGCACCCTCGAGCAGAAGAAGCCGATCTATCTGATCCTCGACGGCGATGTCGCCCAGACGGTGGGCGCGATCCTGAAGGAGGACGACAAGGTCGCCTCGGAAGTGCTGGTGCTCGACGGCATCGCGCTGCGCGACTTCGACTACATCGACCTAGGCCGCATCCGCATGCCCTCGGGCACGGTGCCGGTGACGATCAAGTCGCTGGTGTTCAGCCAGGACCCGCGGGTGCCGCACAGGCATCACCACCACCACGGCCACTCTCACTGAAGCGGAGGAGCTGCTGCGCCGCGGCGACGAGCGCGCGGCAAAGCACCTGCTCGAACAGCTGCTGCGCGCCGGGGCCGGCGATGCGCACGGCTGGTACCTGCTCGCCGCCGCGAACCACCGGCTCGGCCTGCAGGATGAAGCGATTGCGGCGTACGAGCGACTGCTCTCGCTCGACGGGCGGCGCGCCGACGCCCACTACTATCTTGGCAACCTGCATGGCGAGCGCGGCGACCACGAAGCCGCGGCGACCTGCTACGCCCGAGCGCTAGAGCTCGACCCGCAGCTCGCCGCGGCGGCGCGCAACCGCGGCGCGACGTTGCAGCTCCTGGGGCGCACGACCGAAGCGATCGAGTGCTACCGGCTCTTCCTGCAGCGCGGGCGGCCGACCGCGGACATTTTGCAGAACTTCGGCAACGCGCTGAGCGACACCGGCGCCATGGAGGAGGCGATCGGCGCCTATCGGGCGGCGCTCGAGATCGATCCGGCCCGCACGGCGCTCTACCTGCGCCTCGGCAACCTGCTCGAGGAGCGCGGCGCGACCGGAGAGGCGCTTGCGCACTACGAGCGCGCGCTCGCGCTCGACCCGCGATCGGTGCCGGCGCGGCGCTGCCTGGGCGCGGCGCTCGCCGAGAACGGACGCACCGAAGAGGCGCTCGAGTGCTACCGGCGCTCGCCCGTCGGCGCCGACGGCGGATTGCGCTTGCGCGAGGCGACCCTGCTGCCCGTGATTGCGAGCTCCGCGCGCGAGCTGCACGAGTGGCGTGCGCGCTACGACGCGGGGCTCACGCGGCTCGAGCAGGCAGGATTGCGCCTGGAGGATCCGCCGGCCGAAGCGGGCTGCCCGACCTTCTTCCTTGCCTACCACGGGCAGGGAAATCGCGCGCTCAACACGAAGCTCGCACGGCTGCACGAGCGCGCCTGTCCGGCGCTCACCTGGACGGCGCCCCATTGCCGCTCGCCGCGGCGGCGCGGCGGCCGCGTGCGCGTCGGTTTCATTTCCCGCTTCCTCTACGCGCACAGCATCGGCAAGACGACGCGCGGGCTAGTGGAGCAGCTCTCGCGCGAGGAGTTCGAAGTCGTCGCGCTCTTCGTGCCGCCGGTGCGCGACGACGAGATGGCTCGGCGCATCCGCGCCGCGAGCGATCGCGCGCTGGTGGTGCCGGCGACGCTGGACGCGGCGCGCAACGCGATCGCGAGCCTCGAGCTCGATGTCCTGTTCTACCAGGACGTCGGCATGGATCCGTTCACCTATTTCCTGGCCTATTCCCGGCTTGCGCCCGTGCAATGCACGTCGTTCGGGCATCCCGACACGACCGGCATCGCCGCGAT
>DASQAW010000268.1:0-1755 GCA_035635495.1 Burkholderiales bacterium | reverse complement strand
GTGGAGAAGCTGCGGCCCGAGGCGATCGAGTCGAAGTGGACCGAGGACATCCTCAAGGAGCGCGGGCTGAAGGCGCCGATCGGCCAGGTGAAGGCGCTGCCAGACTCGCAGGCGCCCGCCAACTGATGGAGGCTGCGCTCGGCGCAGGGGCCGCGGACGACGCGATCGCTGTCCTGCGCGAGACGACGCCCTTCGGCGAAGCTGCCGAGGCGTTGCTCGCGCGCATTGCGGCGATCGCGCAGCCGGCCCGCTATGCCGCAGGCAGCCGCATCTACAGCCCGGACGATCCCGCCGAGGACCTCTTCGTCGTCGTATCGGGACGCGTCGAGCATGTATTGAGTCCGGAGCTCCGGCCGCGCGAAGCGCTGAGGCGCGTGACGCGCGGCGGCGTCTTCGGCTGGACCGGGCTCCTCCTCGGAGAGCACCGGCGCCTCGCCACGGTGAGCGCCACCGAGCCGACCGAGCTCTTGCGCGTCAACACCGAGGCGCTCCTCGGCCTGCTCGCCGCCGAGCCGCTCGAAGGCGGCCGGGTGCTGGAGCGCTTCACCAGCATGATCCAGCGCGAGTTCACCGTGCCCGAGCTGCTCGCGAAGGTGCGGCGCGTGTCCGGTCCTCTCACCGAGGAGATGTCGACCCTCAGCCTCACGATGTACCGCCTGTCGCTCTGGCTGAGGAGTCCGCGTCCCTACCTGATGGTGATCGGCTTCGCGCTCTTCCTCGCCTTCTGGTATCTCGCGGTCGAGGTGTGGAAGCTGCCGCGCTTTCGCGAGATGCCGGGCCTCACCTCGGTGGTGAAGGAATGGTTCTCGCCTTCGCCGACCTACGGCCTGTCGGTCTACACCGCGGAGTACTACCAGCACATCCTCGTGTCGATCTGGCGCGTGACGAAGGCGTTTTGCCTGGCCACGGTGCTCGGCGTGAGCTTCGGCCTGCTGCTCGGCTGGTCGCGCAGCTTCAAGGAGTACGTGTTCCCGCTGTTCGAGATGCTGCGCCCGATCCCGATCCTCGCCTGGGTGCCGCTCGCCATCGTGATGTTCATCGCCACCGAATCGGCGGTGGTCTACCTCGCCTTCCTCGCCTCGTTCTTCGCCACCGCGCTCAACACCATGCTCGGCGTGCAGTCGATCGACGAGTCCTACCTGCGCGCGGCGAACTGCCTGGGCGCCAACCGCCGGCAGGTGTTCCGCCACGTGATCATCCCCGGCGCGCTGCCGTTCATCTTCACCGGGCTGCAGATCTCGGTGGGCGTGTCGTGGTTCTCGCTGGTCGCCGCCGAGATGGTCTCCGGGCAGTACGGCCTGGGCTACGTCATCAACACCTCGTACATGATGGTGCGCTACCCGACGATCATCATCGGCATGGCGACGCTCGGCATCGTCGGCTACATCACCAGCGCCCTGGTGCGCATCGCCGGCGACTACCTGATGGAATGGCGCGTGCGCGAGCTCGCGCTCGCCGAGAGATGACCCGCGGGCACATCGTCATCGAGGACGTCGTCAAGGTCTACGACCCGGAAGGGGCGGCGGTGATGGCGGTCGACCACTGCTCGCTCGAGATCGAGCCCGGCGAGATCTGCATGATCGTCGGCCCCTCGGGCTGCGGCAAGACGACGCTGCTCAACGCCATCGCCGGCTTCCACGACATCACCTCGGGCCGCATCGTGATGGACGGCGAGGTGCTCTGCTCCACCGCGAGCCCCAAGGCGGCCTCCGGCCCGGACCGCATCGTGGTGTTCCAGAACGGCGCGCTCTTCCC
>DASQAW010000267.1:0-1593 GCA_035635495.1 Burkholderiales bacterium | reverse complement strand
GCACGTTGGCGCGGAAGGCGGCGAGGATCTCGGCGCGCTTGCCGGGCTTGGCGGTGATGACGGCGACGACGTGGATCATTTTTCTCCCTTCAGCACGATGAGCTCGGGCGCCCGGCCCGCTTCGCAGAAGACGATCGCGTTCTGCTCGAAGAGCTGGCCGAGCGCCTCGGCGTTGGCGCGGTAGATGCCGATCACGAGGAAGCCGGGCTCGGCCCAGCTGCCGAAGGGGTCCTTCCCTTCGCCCCAGTAATGCGGATAGCCGGCGGCGGAGACGAAGCTCTGCAGCGCCGCGTTGGCGACCCCGTTCTCGTTGTCCGAGCGCTGCTCGCCGCGCGGATTGGCGGCAGTGATGAAGGCGGCGGTGGTCGCGCCTTCGGTGCCGATCAGCTGGTCGAGCTCGGCGTTGGGCTCGCCCACGCGCAGCACGACCGCGCGGTCGGCGAAGACCAGGTAGTCGGCTTTCTCGTAGGCCTTGAGCTGCTCGTCGGTGATGGGCACAAAATCGCGGTTTGACCCCATGGAGGCTAGCATGCCTTGCACCCCGGTCGTCCCCAAAAGTTCGCCGCCGCCGCTCGCGCCTTCAACCAGATCTTCCTCAAGGACCTCAGGGACTATGCCGCAACGAACGAGGTCTATCGTGAATTTTTTCATCCGCGCCGACCTGGTGAAGCCGGAGTTCCTGGTGGAGGTTGCCTCGGTCGCGCACCTCTAATCGCGGCATACTAGCCGCATGGGAGAACAACTCGAGCGCGACACCACGGTCCTCTTCGCCCAGGTCCTCGGCGGCGCGGGTGTCACCACGCTGCAGGCGTGCATGGCGCAGCTGCGCAAGACCGCGGAGGACTGCGGCGCGCGCGCGCTCGACTCGGGGAATGACCGGCTGATGGTGCTGCTCGCCACGCCCGACGCGGCCGCCGACGCGGCGGCGGCGATGCTCACGTCGATGGACCGCGTGCCGCAGTACGGCGGCGCCAGGCTCGGGCTCGGCATCGGCTTCCATCACGGGCCGGCGATCCAGAAGGAAGACCAGGTGTACGGCGACACGGTGAACCTGGCCGCGCAGCTCGTCGCCAAGGCCGCCAACGGCCAGATCATCACCACGCGCGAGACCGCGTCGCACTTCTCGCCGATCTACCGCGCCTGGATGCGCAAGCTCGGCTCGATCGAGATCAAGGGGCGCTCGGGCGAGGTGGGGCTGTGCGAGCTCATGTGGCGCGCCGACGACAACGCGACGGTGTTCGCCAAGCGGCGGGTGGAGACGCGGCAGGGGAACGTCATGCTCACGCTCGCCTACCGCGGCCAGGCGCACGTGCGCCGGCGCGAGCGCGACGCCATCACCATCGGCCGCGGCGACACGGCCGGCATCCAGATCAAGGACGACCAGGCCTCGCGCCTCCACTGCACCATCGAGCGGCGCCAGGACAAGTTCGTCCTCACCGACCACAGCACCAACGGCACCTACGTGAAGATCAACAGCGCCCCTGAAGTGCTCGTGCAGCGCGAGGAGTTCGCCCTCACCGGCAAGGGCACCATCGCCTGCGGCCAGCCGGCGGTGTCGACGAAGGAGATCGTGCAGTTCGAGCTCGGCGCCGA
>DASQAW010000266.1:0-14652 GCA_035635495.1 Burkholderiales bacterium | reverse complement strand
GCCCGGCCGGCCGGAACTCGAGGCGCGCATGCGCGGCGCCGCGGCGATGGCCGAGCAGCCCGAGATCCACCTGAGACCCAACAAGCTGGTGCGCTACCGCAACGTGGCGATGGTGATGGCTTCGGCGCAGCGCCTCGGCCTGACCAAGATCGGCATCGTCGGCCACGAGCAGTTCATCCGCTGATGCTGCGCGCCCTGCTCTTCACCGTACTGCTCGCGGCGGCGCCCGTATTCGCCCAGGAAAAGGCGCCCACGGTGCGCCCGGAAGTCGGCAAGCCGTTGCAGGCGGCGATCGAGCTCCTGAAGCAGCGCCGCGGCAAGGAAGCGCTGGCGCAGGCACGCGCCGCGCAGGCGGTGCCCGACAAGACCCCGTACGAGACCTACCTCGTCACGCGCGTGGTGGGCCAGGCGGCGGCCGCCGCAGGCGACAACGCTGCGGCGGCCTCTGCGCTGGAGACAGCCGCGAATTCGTCTGCCGCGCCGGCGGCGGACCGTCTTCAGCTGCTAGCCGCGGCCGCGGGGCAGTACTACTCGATCAAGGAATACGGCAAGGCGGGGAACGCGGCGACGCGCTACTTCCAGTACGGCGGCACCGACAAGGCGATCCGCACCATCTACGTGCAGTCGCTCTATCTCGGCGGCAACTACGGCGCCGCGGCGCGCGAGATCGCGCAGGACGTCGAGTCCGCGGAGCGTGACGGCAAGAACCCGAGCGAGGAGCAGCTGCAGCTCCTCGCCAATGCCTACCTGCAGAGCAAGGACACGGCCGGCTACGGCCGCGCGATCGAGCGGCTCGTGGCGCTCTATCCGAAGCGCGAGTACTGGCTCTCGGTGATCGATAATGTCCAGCGGCGCTCGGGCTTCAACGAGCGGCTGCAGATCGACGTCGCGCGCCTGAAGCTCGACGTCGGCACGATGCGCAGCGCCAACGAGTACCTCGAGTTCGCTCAACTCGCGCTGATCGAAGGCTTCCCGATGGAAGCGACCCGCGTCATCGAGAAGGGCTACGCCGCGGGCGCGCTCGGCACCGGCGCCGAGGCCGAGCGCCACAAGCGGCTGCGCGACCTCGCCGCGAAGAACCTGGCCGCGGACCGCAAGGCAGTCGCCGAGGCCGAGAAGCAGGATCCGTCAGGCAAGGACGGCAAGACGCTCTTCAACGACGGCTTCAACCTGGTGCTGCACGGCAAGAGCGAGAAGGGTCTCGAGCTGATGCAGCAAGGCTTGAAGCTTGGCGGCGGCTTCCGGCGTGCCGACCATGCCAGGCTGCAGCTCGGCTACGCCTACCACCTTGCGGGCCAGAACGCCAAGGCCCTCGACATGTTCAAGACCGTGCAGGGCACCGACGGCGCCGCGGCGCTCGCGCGCCTATGGGTGATCCGACTCAGCCGCACGAGCACCAGCTAGTCAGCGGCCCGGTGCCGCTCGCGGTGGCGGCGCACCTTCATCAGGTTGCCGCAGCTCGCCATCTCGCACCAGCGGCGGCTGCGGTTCTTCGTCTCGTCGACGAACAGCCAGTAGCAGGTCGAGTTACCGCAGCGGCGCACGCGCCGCATCCGCTCGGAAGTCATCAGCGAGATCGCCGACTCCAGCACCGGACGCAGCGCCGAGTCGAGCTCGCTGTCGGCTTCCACCGTCCAGCGGAAGCCCTCCTCGGTCGGCGCCAGCCGCGCGCAGGGCGCGGTACGCGCGTACTCCGCCTCGATCACGCGCAGGTCCTCGTCGGCCGGTGCGCGCCCCGCGGCCTTCGCCAGCAGCACCGCGGCCAGCGACTCGCGCAGGCGGATGGCGCGGCCCCATACCTTGCGCGCCGCTTCCGGCTCGCGCTCGGCCGCGCCGCGCAGCGCGGTCCCTTGCTTGCGGCTGATCGCTCCCGCGGCGTCGAGCCAGTCGACGACGTCGGCATAGGAAGTGAGCCACTCCTCCGCCGGCGGATCGCGTGCCTCCTGGCCTGTATTGCAGAAGTCGAGGCACAGCTCGCCGCCCGGGCAGCG
This sequence comes from Burkholderiales bacterium, assembly GCA_035635495.1. Classification (GTDB taxonomy): domain Bacteria; phylum Pseudomonadota; class Gammaproteobacteria; order Burkholderiales; family SG8-39; genus SCGC-AG-212-J23. The sequence continues at coordinate 12,661 of DASQAW010000266.1, read as the reverse complement.
GAAGGTCTCGGCGTAGGGCTTGCCGCGTGTTCGTTCGTAAGGGGTCATAACCATCAAAAACCGCTTGACAGGTTACATAGTCTCACACTACGCTGTAACTGTCTATAGCGCTCATGACAGTTACGGAGGAAGCCATGAAAACCACGCCTGTCCATCACCTCGCCGCCCTCGCCGTTGCCGTCACCGCCACCTTCTCTCTGGTCTGGGCACACGCCAGCGCGGCCTACCCTGCCGCGCCGGTCGCGCCTCTGGTGCTGGCGCAGGCCTGCCGCTAGCCGGCCAGCTCTTCCGCGACGCTCTCGACGCGCCGCGGCTGCGCTTCGGCGAGCGAGCGCAGCCGCAACAGCGGCGAGGTCCACGCCGCCACCAGCACGAGGAGAAGCGCGCCGACGCCGGCGAACCAGATCGCCGCACGCAGTCCGGCATGCTCGGCGATCCAGCCGCCGGCCAGCCCGCCGAGCGGGGCCGCCGCCACGGTGAGGCAGATCATGGTGGCGATCACGCGGCCGCGCAGCGCCTCCGGCGCCGCCGCCTGCCGCAACGTCAGGTAGTTGATGAAGAACACCATGGCGCTGAAGTCGAGCGCCGCCAGCCCCACGCCGAAAATCACCGACGCGGCCACCGGACCTCCAGTCGCGGCACCGATCATCAGCCAGGCGATGCCCGTGCCGAGGATCCCCAGGAGGATCGTCCGCCCGAAGCCCAAGCGGCGGTTGAGCGGCTCCACCGCGCCGGCCGCGCCGAGCGAGCCGAGCCCCGCCAGCATCCACAGCACGCCGACATGGCTCGGCGAGAAGCCGAGCTCGCGCGCCGCAAAGAGCACCACGATCGCGAAGTACGCATGGCGGAAAACCTGCCAGACGGCGATCGACCAGGCGAGCGCGCGCAGCGTCGCGTTGTGCCAGATCTCGGCCAGCCCTTCGCGGATCTCCGCGCCGACGCTCCGCCCGCGCATCTTCGGCGCGTCGCTCGCGCCTGGCGGGATCCCGCGCAGGATCCACGCCGACAGGAAGAACGAGAACGCGTCGAGCAGGATCGCGAACGGCGCGGTGAGCCACTGGATCAGCGCGCCGGCGACCCCCGGGCCGACGAGCTGCGCCGCGGAATCGCTGATGCCGATCTTGGCGTTGGCCTCGGCGAGGCGCTCCTTGCCGACGCGCTCGGTCATGAACACCTGATATGCCGGCCATCCCAGCACCGACCCGGTGCCGACGAGAAAACCGACGACGTAGAGCACGCCCATCGACAGCACGCCGAGCCACGCGCAGATCGGCACGACGAGCAGCGCCGCCGCGCGCCCGATGTCGGACCACACGATGATCGGCAGCTTCGGCGCGCGGTCCACGAGCACGCCGGCGAACAGGCCGAAGAGGGCGAAGGGCACCGACTCGAGCGCGATGAGCACGCCCATCTCGAAGGGCGTCGCGTCGAGGAGCAGCGCCGCCGTCAGCGGCAGCGCGAGGAAGGTGATCTGCCCGCCGAAGTGCGTGATCGTGAGCGAGGTCCATAGCCTCACGAAATCGGCGTTGCGCCACAGTCCGTTCAACATCTTGTTCTTTCTGTTTCCCGAGGCGCGACTGCGCGTCGCGCGTTGCGCGAAGCGGGAAGAATCAGGGGCTGGTGGCCGTTTCGTCCCGCCTCGAACTCCCGGCGGGCGATCGGCCCGCAGGGTCAGTCTTTGCCGCTCAGCGGCCCGACGGGGAAGCGGAGACGATCCGCGCCGCGCGCCGGCCGGCGAATGCTCATGTTTTGCGCGATGCGGTTCATCAGGGCGCGGAGTATAGCCAGCGGGTATTACGCCGGCAAGGCGTCGAACGCGACGGTCAGCCGCGGCGCGTCGCTTTCGAACGGCTCGACGCCATGCCACATGTAGGAGGGAAAGAGCACGAGCTTCCCCGGCTCCGGCTTCACGCGGTAATCGGGCTCGAGCGGCGGTTGCGTGGTGATGCCCGGCCGGCCAAGGCGCAGCCAGCCCGCGTGCGCCGCCTCCGGCTTCATCACCGGCGGCAGCGACACGTAGAACGCCGACGAGAGCCAGCCGCGCTGATGCACGTGGTCGGTGTGGTAGCCACCCGAGGACAGCCGCACGCTCCATGCGCCGGCGAATGCGAAGCGGCCGGTATTGCGTGAGCGGAATGGGTCGGCGCCCGCGCCCACGCGGGCGAGATGGCGTTCGACCGCCGCGCGCAGGCTGTCGAACAGCGCGCGGATCGATGGCCGCGCCAGCTCCTTGGCGTTGAGCGGCAGCTGTCCGCCGCCGCGTACCGACTGCTGGAAGGGATGGGCGCGATAGCGGTGCAGCGCCGCAAGATCCATCGCGAGTTCTTCCAGCGGCGCGTCGACCGCCCCCGCATGCGTAAGGCGCGCGTAGTCGTACAAGGACTCGTAGCGCGGGTCGCCAAGCAGCCGCCAAGCCGTGGCGCGCATCGCGATGGGGTGCTGATCGTTCGGGTTTGTCGCGCAAAGGCGCGCGGCGATCTCCTCGGCTTGCACGATGTCGCCGGAGGCGAGATGGGCTTCGCACAGCGTGATCTGCACGGGCGCCAGGCCCGGCGCCGCCGCCACGGCGCGCCGCGCGAACGCGACCGCCTGGCTGCCCTGGCCGAGCTCGGCGCAAAGATGCGAAGCCGCGCGCAGCAGCTGGAGATCGTTCGGCGCGAACCCGAGGCCGGCTTCGGCAGAGGCCAGCGCGCCCGGCTTGTCGCCGGTGAACTCCTGCGCAACCGAGCGCACGAAGTGCAGGGGCACCTCCCGCGGCGCGCCGCGCAGCGCGTCGTCGAGCGCCCGAAGCGCCTCGCTGACGACGCCGGTACGCATCCAGCGGAGCTGGGCGAGATCGCGGTGCGCGTCGGGGTAGGTCGGACGACGCGCGAGCGCCTCCTCGAACATGCGCTCGGCCTCGTCCAGGCGATTGAGATCCTGCAGCGCGCGCGCGAGAACCAGCCGCGTCTCCGGCGCGGGAATGCCGAGCGCGAGCGCGCGCCGCGCGGCCGCTTCCGCCTCGGCGGCGTGGCCGAGGTCGCCCTCGGCGGCGGCGAGGTTGTGCCAGCCGACACGGTCCTGCGGATTCGCCGCCAGCGCGCGGCGCAGGCGCGCCGCGTCGGCTGCCCGGTCGATTCCCATCGCGCAAGGTTCGCACAACTGTGAAGAAGCGGTGAACATTGGCGCGCAGCGGTTGATGGTTCGTCCGCCGCGCCGCACGATGCACGGCATGAGGCCGGGGATCACGCTCAAGCTGTTCCTCGCCATTCTGGCGGCGAGCGCGGTCGCGGCGGCGGCGATGGCCGTCGCCACGCGCCTCTCGTTCCAGTCGGGATTCTTCGGCTATCTCAGCCACGTGCAGTCGCAGAGCCTGGAGGCATTCGCCGGGCGGCTGGCGGACGAATACCGCCGCAACGGCGACTGGAGCTTCCTGCAGGGCGACTATGGACGCCTGCGCGCGCTCGCGGCGCCGCCGCAGACGGTGCAGCGACTGGCGCTGCTCGACCCAGAGCGCCGCCCGTTGGTCGGCAATCCGGAGCTGAGCGAAGAAGCCGCGGTGCGGCCGATCGTGGTCGACGACCGCGTAGTGGGGTGGATCGCGCGGGTGCCGGAGCGGCGCCTCTCCACGGCGGCCGATCTCGCCTTCCAGCAGCAGCAGCTGCGCGCGTCTTGGATCATTGCCGGGCTCGCGCTCGCGGTCGCGGCACTGGTGGCCGTGGTGCTGGCGCGCGTCTTCCTGCAGCCGGTGAAACGCGTAGCCGCGGCGACGCACCGCCTCGCGGCGGGCAACTACGCGACGCGCGTCGAAGTGCGCTCGGCCGACGAGCTCGGCCGCCTCGCCGAGGATTTCAACCGCCTCGCCGAGTCCCTGGAGAAGAACGAGACGCTGCGCCGGCGCTTCATGGCCGACGTGTCGCACGAGCTGCGCACGCCGCTCGCCGTGCTGTCCGGCGAGCTCGAGGCGCTGGAAGACGGCGTGCGCCCGCTGACGCGCGACTCGCTCGCCTCGCTGCGCAGCGAGGTGAGCGCGCTCGGCAAGCTCGTCAACGACCTGAACCAGCTCGCGCTCGCCGACAGCGGCGCGCTGGCCTATCGCAAGCAGACGCTCGACGTGGTGCCGCTCGTGGCGCAGGCCCTGGAATCGCATCGCGAGCGGCTCGCCGAGCGCTCGCTCGCGGTCGAGACCGCCTGGAACGGCTCGGCACCGGTGTTCGGCGACGCCGACCGCCTGCGCCAGATGTTCCGCAACCTGCTCGAGAACTCGGCGCGCTACACCGACCCGGGCGGCCGCGTGCGCGTCGCCGCCCGGCGCGATGGGCAACGCGTGGTCGTGGAGTTCGAGGACTCGGCGCCCGGCGTCCCGCCCGAGGCGCTGCCGCAGCTCTTCGAGCGGTTCTATCGCGTCGACGAGTCGCGCAGCCGCGCGAACGGCGGCAGCGGGCTCGGCCTGGCGATCTGCCGCAGCATCGCCGCCGCGCACGGCGGCGACATCGCGGCCGGACCGTCGCCGCTCGGCGGCCTGCGCGTCTCCGTCTCCCTGCCGGCGGCCGCATGAAGAAGATCCTCATCGTCGAGGACGAGGCCAAGCTCGCCGCGCTCGAGGCCGATTACCTCAAGGCCGAAGGCTTCGAGCCGCACTGCATCGCCAACGGGCTCGAGGTCGTGCCCTGGGTGCGGTCGCATGCGCCGGACCTCATCCTGCTCGACCTCATGCTTCCGGGCCGCGACGGGCTGGAAGTCTGCCGCGAGCTGCGTGCGTTCAGTGATGTACCGATCGTGATGGTGACCGCACGCGTCGAGGAGATCGACCGCCTGGTCGGTCTCGACCTCGGCGCCGACGACTATGTCTGCAAGCCTTTCAGTGCCCGCGAACTGGTTGCGCGCGTAAAGGCCATCCTGCGGCGCGGCCGCATGGCGGTCGGCAGCAGCCTCGCGCTCGATGAAGAGCGCCACCGCGCTACCCTGGATGGGCGCCTGCTCGACCTGACGCCGGTCGAATTCCGCCTGCTGCGCACGCTCGCCGGCGCCCCAGGCCGCGTGTTCTCGCGCGACAAGCTGCTCGAGCATCTGTACGCCGACCATCGCGTGGTCACCGACCGCACGGTGGACGCGCATGTCAAGAACCTGCGCCGCAAGCTCGAGGAAGCGCGCCCGGGGCATGAAATGGTGTTCTCCATTTACGGCGTCGGCTACAAGCTGGAGCTCTGATGCAAAAAACAAGAACCCTCCTGGTCAGCGTCGTGCTCGCCGCGGCCCTCGCGGCAGGCGGCTATTACTACTGGCAGTGGCGCTCGGCTCCCTCGCCGGCCGCGGCCGCGGGCGCCACGAAAGGCGGAGCTCGCGGGCTGGGCGGGCCGACGCCGGTCGTGGCCGTGCCGGCGGCGAGCAGCGACGTCGACGTGATCGTCAACGGCCTGGGCACGGTGACGCCGCTGCGCACGGTCACGGTGAAGAGTCGCGTCGACGGCGAGCTCGTGCGCGTAGTCTTCGAGGAAGGGCAGCTCGTCAAGGAAGGCCAGCTCCTCGCCGAGATCGACCCGCGGCCCTTCCAGGTGCAGCTCGCGCAGGCGCAGGGCCAGCTCGCGCGCGACCGCGCGCTGCTCGAAAACGCGCACCTCGACCTCGAGCGGTACAAGACGCTCTTCGCGCAGGACTCGATCGCCAAGCAGCAGGTCGACACGCAGGCCTCGCTCGTGCGCCAGTACGAAGGCGCGGTGGCGGTCGACGCGAGCCAGGTGGACAACGCGCGCCTGCAGCTCGCCTATTCGCGCATCAGCGCGCCGATCTCCGGGCGCATCGGCCTGCGCCTGGTCGATCCGGGCAATATCGTGCGCGCCGGCGACACGACCGGCCTGGTGGTGATCACGCAGCTGCAGCCGGTGGCCGTGCTCTACACCGTGCCGCAGGACCTGCTGCCGGCGGTGATGAAGCGCCTGCAGTCCGGAGACCCGATCGCCGTCGAGGCGTGGGACCGCGACCAGAAAGCGAAGCTGGCGCAAGGGGCGCTCGCTTCGGCCGACAACCAGGTGGATCCGCAGACCGGCACGGTGAAGCTGAAGGCGCAGTTCCCGAACCAGGACGGCGGGCTCTTCCCGCAGCAGTTCGTCAACGTGCGCATGCAGCTCGACACGCTGCACGACGCGATCGTCGTGCCGACCGCGGCGGTGCAGCGCGGCGCGCAGGGCATGTTCGTGTACGTCGTGCAGCCGGACAAGACCGTCGCGCTGCGCACGGTCAAGCTCGGACCGCTCGACGGCCAGCGCCAGGCGATCGCCGAAGGCCTCGCGCCCGGCGAGCTGGTCGTCATCGACGGCGTCGATCGCCTGCGCCCCGGCGCGCCGGTGGAGGTGGCCGCGGCACGTCCCGAGTTCAAGCCGCCCGCCGGCGGCGCGCCGAAAGGCGCGGGCAAGGGCCGCCGGCGCGAAGGCAGCGGATGAATCCGTCGCGGCTGTTCATCCTCCGCCCGGTCGCGACCACGCTGCTGATGGTCGCGGTGCTGCTCGCGGGCTTCGTCGCCTACCGGCAGCTGCCGATCTCGGCGCTGCCGCAGGTCGATTACCCCACCATCCAGGTCTTCACCTTCTATCCCGGCGCGAGCCCGGAGGTCATGGCCTCTTCGGTGACCGCGCCGCTCGAGCGCCAGTTCGGCCAGACGCCGGGCCTGAAGCAGATGCTCTCGACGAGCTCAGGCGGCGCCTCGGTCATCACGCTGCAGTTCGATCTCGCCGTGCCGCTCGACGTCGCCGAGCAGGGCGTGCAGGCGGCGATCAACGCCGGCTCGAACCTGCTGCCGCAGGACCTGCCGGCGCCGCCCGTGTACAGCAAGGTCAACCCGGCCGACGCGCCCATCCTCACCCTGGCCTTGTCGTCGCGCACGATGACGCTGCCGGAGATCCAGAACCTCGCCGACACCCGGCTCGCGCAGAAACTGTCCCAGGTTGCCGGCGTCGGCCTGGTGACGCTGTCGGGCGGCCAGCGCCCCGCTGTGCGCGTGCAGGCGAACCCGAAGGCGCTTGCCGCCAACGGGCTCGGGCTCGAGGACGTGCGCACGGCGATCGCCGCGTCGAACGTGAAGCGCGCGAAGGGCAGCCTCGACGGCCCGAGCCGCGCCTACACGATCGACGCCAACGACCAGCTGTCCTCGGCGCCGCAATACCGCTCGATCGTGGTCGCGTACCGCAACGGCGCGCCGATCTTTCTCTCCGACGTCGCCGACGTGGTCGACGGCGCCGAGAACGCGCGCCTCGCGGCGTGGATGAACGACGTGCCCGCGGTGATCCTCAACATCCAGCGCCAGCCCGGCGCCAACGTGATCGACGTGGTCGACCGCATCAAGCGCCAGCTGCCGCAGCTCCAGGCGTCGCTGCCCGCCTCGATCGACGTCGCCGTGCTCACCGACCGCACGGTCACCATCCGCGCCTCGGTGCACGACGTACAGATCGAGCTGCTGCTCGCGGTGGCGCTGGTGGTGGCGGTGATCTTCGTCTTCCTGCGCAACGTACCGGCGACCATCATCCCGAGCGTCGCCGTGCCGCTCTCGCTCATCGGCACCTTCGGCTTCATGTACCTCGCGGGCTTCTCCATCAACAACCTGACGCTGATGGCGCTGGTGGTCGCCGCGGGCTTCGTCGTCGACGACGCGATCGTGGTGATCGAGAACATCGCGCGCTACATCGAAGCGGGCGATCCGCCGCTGCAGGCAGCGCTCAAGGGCTCCGAGCAGATCGCCTTCACCATCATCTCGCTCACTTTTTCACTGGTAGCCGTGCTGATCCCATTGCTGTTCATGGGCGACGTGGTCGGCCGGCTGTTCCGCGAGTTCGCGGTGACCCTCGCCGTCGCGATCCTCATCTCGGCGGTGGTTTCGCTCACGCTCACGCCGATGATGTGCGCACGGCTCCTGCGTCCCGAGCGCGAGCGCCAGGACAGCCGCCTGAACCGCGCCACCGGCCGCGCCTTCGATGCCGTGATCGCGAAGTACGCGCGCGCGCTGGACTGGGTGCTCGACCGCCAGCCGGCCACGCTGCTGGTGTGGGCGGCAGCGATGGTGCTCACCGTGATCCTCTATCTCGCGGTGCCAAAGGGTTTCTTCCCGGTGCAGGACACGGGCGTCATCCAGGGCATCTCGGAGGCGCCGCAGAGCATTTCCTTCCCGGCGATGGCCGAGCGGCAGGAAGCGCTGGCGCGCGTGGTGCTGCAGGACCCGGCGGTCGAGAGCCTCTCTTCCTTCATCGGCGTCGACGGCACCAACGTGACGCTCAACAGCGGCCGCATGCTGATCAACCTGAAGCCGCTCGAGGAGCGCCGCATCCACGCTTCCGAAATCATCCGCCGGCTCCAGCCCGAGCTCGCCAAGGTGCCGGGCATCACGCTCTATATGCAGCCGGTGCAGGACCTCACCGTCGAGGATCGCGTCAGCCGGACGCAGTACCAATACACATTGGAAGCCGCGGACGGCCGGTTGCTGAGTGAATGGGTGCCGCGGCTGGTCGAGCGGCTCTCGCGCCTGCCCGAGCTCACCGACGTCGCCTCCGACCTGCAGGACCAGGGGCTGCAGGTCTACGTCGAGATCGACCGCGACAGCGCCGGGCGCCTGGGCATCACGCCGGCGGCGATCGACACCGCGCTCTACAACGCCTTCGGCCAGCGGCTGGTCTCGACCATCTTCACGCAGGCGACGCAGTACCGCGTGGTGCTGGAGGTGAAGCCCGAGTTCCGCCTCACCCCCGATGCGCTGAAGGAGATCCGCGTCGCCGGGTCCGGCGGGCAGCAGGTGCCCCTGGATGCGATCGCGCGCATCAGCACCGCGACGGCGCCGCTCGCCATCAGCCACATCGGCCAGTTCCCGGCGGCGACGCTCTCATTCAACCTGGCGCGCGGCGCCTCGCTCGGCCACGCGGTCGACGCGATCGCCGCCGCCGAGCGCGAGATCGGGCTGCCGCCGGCGATCCAGACCGAGTTCCAGGGCGCGGCTGCCTCCTTCCGCGACTCGCTCGGCAGCACGCTGCTCCTCGTGCTCGCGGCGGTGGTGACGATGTACATCGTGCTCGGCGTGCTCTACGAGAGCTACATCCACCCGGTGACGATCCTCTCGACCCTGCCGACCGCTACCGTCGGCGCGCTCGCCGCGCTGCTCCTCGCGCGGAACGAGCTCGGCATCGTCGCGGTGATCGGCATCATCCTGCTGATCGGCATCGTCAAGAAGAACGCGATCATGATGATCGACTTCGCGCTGGATGCGGAGCGCATCGAGGGCAAGTCTCCCAGAGACGCCATCCGCCAGGCCTGCCTGCTGCGCTTCCGGCCGATCCTGATGACCACCTGCGCCGCGCTCTTCGGCGCGCTGCCGCTGATGCTCGGCAGCGGCGTCGGCTCGGAGCTGCGCCATCCGCTCGGCCTGACCATGGTCGGCGGCCTGATCGTGAGCCAGGTGCTCACGCTCTTCACCACGCCGGTGATCTACCTTTACTTTGACCGCCTGGCGCAACGCTACCGCCGTCCAGCCGCGGTAGGAAATTCGGCATGAACCTGTCGGCCCCGTTCGTCGCCCGCCCGGTCGCCACCACGCTGCTCGCGATCGGCGTGGTGCTCGCCGGTGCGGTCGCGTTCACGCAGTTGCCGGTGTCGCCGCTGCCGCAGGTCGACTACCCGACGATCTCGGTGCAGGCGCAGCTTCCCGGCGCGAGCCCGGAGACCATGGCTTCGACGGTGGCGACGCCGCTCGAGCGGAGCCTCGGACGCATCGCCGGCGTCACCGAGATCACTTCCTCGTCCTCGCTCGGCTCGTCGCGCATCACGCTGCAGTTCGACCTGAACCGCGACATCAACGACGCCGCGACCGAGGTGCAGTCGGCCATCAACGCCGCGCGCAGCCAGCTCCCTTCCGGGATGCCGAACAATCCCACGTACCGGAAGGTGAACCCGGCCGACGCGCCGATCATGGTGATGACCCTCACCTCCGAGAGCATGACGCGCGGCCAGATGTACGACTGGGCCTCCACCGTCGTGGCGCAGAAGCTCTCGCAGGTGCGGGGCGTCGGCCAGGTTACGGTCGGCGGCAGCGCGCTGCCCGCAGTGCGCGCCGAGCTCAACCCGACCGCGCTCAATGCCTATGGCATTTCCCTGAACGACGTGCGCACCGCGCTGGGCGCCGCCAACGCCAACCGGCCGAAGGGCCTGGTCGAGGACGCCGAGCGCGTGTGGTGGATCTACGCCAATGACCAGGCGCAGACCGCCGCCGAGTACGTGCCGCTCATCGTGTCCTACAAGAACGGCGCCGCCGTGCGGCTCGGCGACGTGGCCGACGTGGTGGACTCGGTGCAGGACATCCGCAACGCCGGCGAGGCGAACGGCCGGCCGGCGGTGCTGCTGATCATCAACCGCGAGCCCAACGCCAACATATTGGAGACGGTGCAGCGCATCCGCGACCTGACGCCCTGGCTGCAGGCGTCGATCCCCGCCGCCGCCGAGCTCGGCGTCGCGATGGAGCGGACTTCGACCATCCGTGCCTCGCTGTCGGAGGTGGAGAAAACGCTGGTCATCGCCGTCGGCCTGGTCATATTGGTGGTGTTCGCCTTCCTGCGCCGTGTACGCGCGACACTCATCCCGGCGGTGGCGGTGCCGGTGTCGATCATCGGCACCTTCGGCTTCATGTACCTCGCCGGCTTCAGCCTGAACAACCTGTCGCTGATGGCGCTGATCGTCGCCACCGGCTTCGTGGTCGACGACGCGATCGTCGTGCTGGAGAACGCGACGCGCCACATCGAGGCCGGCATGGCGCCGATGCAGGCGGCGCTCACCAGCGCGCGCGAGGTGGGCTTCACGGTGATCTCGATGAGCCTGTCGCTGATCGCGGTCTTCATCCCGATCCTCTTCATGGGCGACATCGTCGGCCGCCTGTTCCGCGAGTTCGCCGTCACCCTGTCGGTCGCGATCCTCGTCTCCCTGGTCGCCTCCCTCACGCTCACGCCGATGATGTGCGCCCGCCTCCTTTCACCCCGCTCGCGCGAGCCCGGCCGTATGTATCGCGCGACCGAGCGGGCGTTTGATGCGCTCAAGGATCGCTATGCCCGGAGCCTCGGCTGGGCGCTGCGCCATCCGCTGCTGATGGTCGGCGTGCTGGCCGCAGCGGTCGCGTTGAACGTCTATATGTACATCGCGATCCCGAAAGGCTTCTTCCCGCAGCAGGACACGGGGCGGCTGATCGGCTTCATCCGCGCCGACCAGACGGCCTCCTTCCAGTCGATGCAGGAAAAGATGGCGGTCATCGTGCGCATCGTGCGCGCCGATCCCGCGGTCGACACCGTCACCGCGGTCACCGGCGGCGGCTTCGGCGCCCGAAACTCGGGCTTCATGTTCGCGGCGCTCAAGCCGCTCGCCGAGCGCCCGTCCGCCGACCAGGTGGTGGCGCGCCTGCGCCCCGCGCTCGCCAAGGTGCCCGGCGCCAGCCTGTTCCTGGTGCCGGTGCAGGACGTGCGCGTCGGCGGGCGGCAGGCGAGCGGCACCTACCAGTACACGCTGCAAAGCGACGACCTCGACGCGCTGCGGGTGTGGACCACGCGGCTGCAGAACGCGCTGATGAACGTGCCGCAGCTCGCCGACGTCACCAGCGACCAGGAGACGCGCGGCCTGCAGGCGATGGTGGTGATCGACCGGCCGACCGCGGCGCGCCTCGGCATCACGCCGGACCTCGTCGACCAGACGCTCGGCAACGCGTTCGGACAGCAGGTGGTCTCCACCATCTACACCGAGAGGAACCAGTACCGCGTGGTGATGGAGGTCGACCCGCGCTTTGCCCAGGGTCCCGAAGCGCTGAAGGACGTCTACCTCAAGACGCCCGCCGGCGAGACGGTGCCGCTTTCGGCCGTCGCCCGCTACGACTATTCCAACGCGCCGTTGTCGGTCAACCACCAGGGGCAGTTCGCCGCGGCGACCATCTCGTTCAACCTGCCGCCCGGCGTCTCGCTGTCCGAGGCCGCGGCGGCGATCAACGAGATGAGCGCACGCATCGGCGTCCCGGCCAACGTCTACGGCTCGTTCCAGGGCACCGCGCGCTCGTTCCAGACCACGCTCGCGCGCCAGCCGTGGCTGATCCTCGCCGCCATCCTGACGATGTACCTCGTCCTCGGCATCCTCTACGAGAGCACCGTGCACCCGCTCACCATCCTCTCGACGCTGCCGTCCGCAGGATTGGGAGCCTTGCTCGCGCTGCTGGCGTTCAAGGCCGAGTTCACGGTCATCGCCCTGATCGCGGTGTTCCTGCTGATTGGCCTGGTGAAGAAGAACGCCATCCTGATGGTCGACTTCGCTCTCGACGCCGAGCGCGCGGGCAAGGCGCCGCAGCAGGCGATCTACGACGCCTGCCTGCTTCGCTTCCGGCCGATCATGATGACCACTATGGCGGCGCTGCTCGGGGCGCTGCCCCTTGTCTTACGTCGAGGCGACGGCGCTGAGCTGCGCCAGCCGCTCGGCATCGCCATCGTCGGCGGGCTGATCCTCTCGCAGCTCCTGACGCTCTACACGACCCCGGTGGTCTATCTCTACATCGATCGCTTCAACCGCTTCTGGATGCGCAGCGTGCGTCGCCGGCTGGAGAGCGCGCCATGAAGTGGGCCTTGCTGCTGACGGTGACGCTGACCGCGTGCGCAGTCGGCCCCGACTACCGCAAGCCGGAGATGCC
>DASQAW010000265.1:0-2825 GCA_035635495.1 Burkholderiales bacterium | reverse complement strand
CCCGAAGAGCAGGATCGCCACGAACCAGGCCGCGGCACTGATCAGCATCGCGCGCCCGGCGGCGAGCGGCACCCGGCTCGCGCTGACGATCACCGAGCCGAGGAGCGCGCCGGTGGCGAACGCCGCGGCGAGGTAGCCGAGCCCCGCCTGCCCGATCGCGTACACGTCCTTCGCCACGTAAGGCAGGAGACCCAGGAAAAAGGGATACGCGAGCAGGTTGACGAAAAACGCGATGCCGAAGGCGCCGAGCTGGTCGGGCGCGTGCCACACATAGCCGACCGCCTGCCTGAGGCCCGTGAGCGCCTTCCGCACATCCGTCCGCTCGGTCCGCGGCGCGCGGCCCGCGACGCCGAGCGAAAGCAGGAACGCCGCGACGTAGAGCGCGGTCACCGCGACATAGGCCGGCCCCATGCCGACGAGCGCGACGGCGCCGGTGCCGGCGAGCGCGCCGCCGATGCGCGCGGTGTCGGAAGTAGTGCGCGAGAAGCCGAGCGCGCCCAGCAGGATCTCCCGCCGCATCGTCTGCGCGACGAGCACGTTGCGGATCATCATGTCGGACGGGCGCATCACTCCCGCGATGGCCGCTATGGTGAAGACATGCCAGGGCTCGAGCCGCCCCGCCAGCGTCAGGCCCGCGAGGATCGCCGCCAGCAGCGCGTACGCCGCGCGCGTCGCGCAAAGGAGCGTGCGAAAGCCGAGGCGATCGCCGAGCACGCCGAAGAAAGGCGAGAACAGCGTGCCGAGCCACGCGAGCGAGCCGAAGACCACCAGGCTCTGCACCGAGCCGGTCGCGGTGAGCACGTACCAGCCGAGGATCAGCGTCTCCATCTCGAACGCCCAGGAGGTGGCGAGGTCCGCCGGCCACTGATAGCGGAAGCTGCGGACGCTGAAGGGCGCGAGGGCGGCTATTGCTGCAGCTTATCAGTCGATCCTGATGCCGGCGGCCTTCACCACCTTGCCCCACTTCACGACGTCGTCGCGCAGCGCGGCCGAGAGCTGCTCCGGCGTGCCGCCGGCGACTTCGGCGCCCTGCGCGGCGAAGCGCTCGCGCACCTCGGCGTCGGCCAGCGCCTTCACCAGCGCGCCGTGCAGCTTCGCCGGAACATCCTTCGCCGTGCCCGAAGGCGTGAAGAGGCCGACCCAGAAGTCGGCGTCGTAGCCCTTCACCGTGTCGCCCACCGGCGGCACCTCCGGCGCGACCGACGAGCGCCTGAGCGTGCTGATGCCGAGCGCGCGCAGCTTTCCTTCCTTCACGTGCGAGCGCACCGACGGCACGCTGGCGAACGCCACCTGCACGCGTCCGCCCAGCATGTCGGTGAGGATCGCGGCCACGCCCTTGTACGGCACGTGGAGCATGTCCACGCCGGCCATCGACTTGAACATCTCGCCGAGCAGGTGATTGGTCGTGCCGTTGCCCGAGGAGCCGTAGGCGATCCTTCCCGGCTGCGCCTTTGCCAGCTCGATCAGCTCCTTCACCGAAGCGGCGGGCACGTCGGGATGCACGACGAGCAGGAACGGCACGGTCGCGACCAGCATCACGGGATCGAAGTCCCTGACCGGATCGAAGCCAGGCTGCGCGTAGAGCGTCGGATTGACGGCGTGCGCCGCGCTGATGGTGAAGAGCAGCGTATAGCCGTCGCGCGGCGCCTTGGCGACGGCCGCCGTGCCGATGTTGCCGCCCGCGCCGACGCGGTTCTCGACGACGAACTGCTGCCCGAAGCGCTGCGAGAGCTGCTGCGCCAGGATCCGCCCGAGGATGTCGTTCGCGCCGCCCGCCGCCTGCGGCACGACGAGGGTCACCGGCCGCGCCGGATAGTCCTGCGCAGCCGCGGCGCTCGCGAGCATGAAAAATGCGAAGCCAAGGAAGGTGCGCATAGGAACGCTGCGCAGTCTAACTTCTTCAAAGGTTAGCGTCGCCACGGGTTTTCGAAACCCGGGTTACGGCTCGCGCAGCGCGCTGCAAAGATGTTTACGGACGTGCACTATCGAGTTGCGCCGGGACGATGGCGTGGCCCACAATTTCGCGCCATGTCGCTCGTCTATAGCCTGACCACGTACGGGAGCAGCACGCTGTCCGCCCAGGAGGGCGAGGCGGCGGTCCCACTCGAGTACCGGCGCCTCCTTGGTCTGATCAACGCGGGCGGGCACATCGACGTGCTGCGCGGCCGGCTGCGCCGCTTCACGGACCAGATGATCGACGAGTGGCTCAAGGAGCTGCAGGACCTGAAGCTGATCGAGGCGAAGCCGGCGGACAAGCTCGATGACTTCACCTTCACCGGCCGCCGCCCTCCGCGGCTGCCGGCGCTCCTGGACGAAGACAGCAAGCGTCTGGCGAAGACAGCCGTGGTTGCGGGCGCCACGCTGCTGCGCTCCGGCTCCTTCATCGCCGACGAGCGCGTCGCCAACCTGCCCCCGCTCGAC
The DNA here is from genome assembly GCA_035635495.1 of Burkholderiales bacterium. Lineage (GTDB taxonomy): Bacteria > Pseudomonadota > Gammaproteobacteria > Burkholderiales > SG8-39 > SCGC-AG-212-J23. Next base: position 404 of record DASQAW010000265.1, on the reverse strand, counting down.
AAGGCGCTGACCAGGACGATGATCCTGCTGGTCGAGGACGATCCCGACCAGGCGACGCTGGGCCAGCTCCGCCTGAAGCTCGCCGGATACCTGGTGCGCACCGTGGAACGCGCGAAGCACTTGTCGCGCAACCTGCGCGAGGACCGGCGCCCGGATCTCGTGCTCCTCGACGTCATGCTTCCCGACGGCAATGGCTTCGACCTTCTGGCGAAGCTGCGCGCGTCACCGGAGTTCGCGACCCTTCCGGTCGTGATGCTGACGGTGAAGGCCGAGCTCGCCGACATCCACCGCGGCCTCGCTCTCGGCGCCGACGGCTACATCACCAAGCCCTACAGCAAGCAGCAGCTCGCCGAAGTGATCGGCCGGGTGCTGAAGCAGCCGAAGCAGCAGTAGCTACTCCGGCT
>DASQAW010000264.1:0-1795 GCA_035635495.1 Burkholderiales bacterium | reverse complement strand
GCTGGTAAACTGCGTCTTTAAGAAATGCGCGGCCGAAAGAGCCGCTCAGAAGGGAAGGCAGTCCTTGAAGCTCTTCCAGGGTCGTATCCACGGGACCGCGCGTCCCGCGGCCGGCGCGCCGCCGTCCGGCCTGCTCGCTTTCTACTGGTACTTCGTCAGGCAGACGAAAGGCTGGTTCGCGGCGATGTTCGCGGCGAGCCTGGCCGTGGCGCTGCTCGACACGGTGATCCCGCTCTTCATCGGCCGGCTCGTCTCGCTGATGGAGGCGACCGACCGCATGGCGGCGCTGCAGCACGAATGGCCGCTGCTCGCGGGCATGGTCGTGCTCGTCCTGGTCATGCGACCGCTCGTGCTGCTCATGGACGTGGCGATCCGCCACAACGCGCTCATTCCCGGCTCGACCTCGCTCATCCGCTGGCAGAGCCACTGGCACGTGATCCGGCAGAGCTGGCCGTTCTTCCAGAACGACTTCGCCGGCCGCATCGCCAACCGCGTGATGACCACCGCGCACGCGCTGCGCGAGAGCACGATGGCGAGCATCCGCGCGGTGTTCTACATCGGCGCCTACGGCGCGACCGCCTGGGGGCTGATGGCGAGCGCCGACTGGCGCCTCGGCGTGCCGACGCTCTTATGGTTCGCCGGCTACATCGGCTTCCTCTGGTATTTCGTGCCGAAGATGCGCGACCTCGCGCGCGCCAGCTCGGAGGTGCGCTCGATCGTCATGGCGCGGGTGGTGGACAGCTATACCAACATCCTCACGGTCAAGCTCTTCGCCCGGCTCGCGGACGAGGACGCCTATGTGCGCGAGTCGATCGACGAGCACCAGGCGGCGATGGGCAAGCACATGCGGCTCATCACGCAGTTCCATTTTTCGCTGACGGTCATGAACGCCGCGCTTTTGGTGGCGACTGCCGCCATCGGCATCTGGCTCTGGGCGCACGGCGAGGTCGGCGCGGGCATCGTCGCGACCGCGCTGCCGCTCGCCTGGCAGGTGGCGAACGTTTCCGGCTGGGTGAGCTGGGAGGTGACGGGCATCTTCGAGAACATCGGCGTGGTGCAGGAAGGCATGCAGACCATCGCCGTGCCGCACTCGGGCGCCGACCGCCCGAATGCGCGTCCGCTCGAAGTCTCGCGCGGCGAGGTTGAATTTCAGAGTGTCATCTTCGGCTATGGTCGCCGCGATGCCCCGCCGGTGCTCAATGATTTGACAGTGCAAATCCGGCCGGGCGAGCGCGTCGGCCTGGTCGGCCGCTCGGGCGCCGGCAAGTCGACGCTGGTGAACCTGCTGCTGCGCTTCCACGATGTCGAGCAGGGGCGGATCCTGATCGACGGCCAGGACATCGCGCTCGTGACGCAGGAGAGCCTGCGCGCCGCGATCGGCATGGTGACGCAGGACACCTCCCTCCTCCACCGCTCGATCGCCGCCAACATCCGCTACGGCCGGCCGAGCGCGAGCGACGCGCAGGTGGAAGCGGCGGCGCGCAAGGCGCAAGCGCACGAATTCATCGTCGGGCTGCGCGACTGGAGAGGCAAGTCGGGCTACGCCGCCCACGTCGGCGAGCGCGGCGTCAAGCTCTCCGGCGGGCAGCGCCAGAGGGTCGCGCTCGCGCGCGTGATCCTGAAGGACGCGCCGATCCTCGTGCTGGACGAGGCGACCTCGTCGCTCGACAGCGAGGTCGAGGTCGCGATCCAGGAGGAGCTGCTCGACCTGATGGAAGGCAAGACCGTGATCGCCATCGCGCACCGCCTCTCGACCATCGCGCGCATGGACCGCCTGATCGTGCTGGAGGGCGGC
>DASQAW010000263.1:0-7954 GCA_035635495.1 Burkholderiales bacterium | reverse complement strand
CCCATGAAGAGGAAGGTGGCGAAGAGCGCCACCGCCGAGCCGCGCTGCTCGGGCGCGACCTGGGTCACCTTGGTCTGCACCGTCGTATGGAACATATAGAAGCCGGCGCCGATCGCCGCGAGGCCGAGCGCGGTCAACGGTAGCCATGGACTTAGCGCGAGCATGGCGTACCCGGCCGTCAACGCGGCACCGCCGAGCGTGGCGAGCCCGATCTCGCCGAAGCGGCGCAGGGCGCGCGGCGCCATCGCGGCATAGAGCAAGCCGCCCGCTGCATATACGGCGACGAGCGTGCCGGCGGCGCCGGGACCGACGCCGAAGCGCCGCTGGAAATGCAGCGCGACGAAGGCGAGCGCACCGAAGATGAGGAAGCCTTCGAAGTAGCCGGTGGCGAGCAGCCCGCGTACCGGCGGCAGCGCGAGCACCCGCGGCATGCGCGCAAAGCTTTCCCTGATGCGGACGGGCTTCGCCGGCCCCGGATGGCGCCGCGCCTCGAGCGCGAGCAGCGCGGCGATCGCCAGCAGCACTGCCGCGAGCAGCGCGAAGATGGCGCGCCAGCCGAAGTGCTCGGCGAGCACGCCGGCGAGCGCGGTGCCGAAGCCGATGCCGACCATCTGGCCGATGAGAAAGCGCGCGAGCACCGGCTGGCGCTCGGCGTACGGAAAGCTGTCGCCGATCCAGGCGAGAGACAGCGGAATGAACGCCCCTATGGTCGCGCCGGCGACGAAGCGGGCGATGATCAGGAACGACAGGTCGGGCGCCAGCGCGCACGCCAACGACCCGAAAGCCGAGACGAACGCGGCGGCGGCGATGGTGCGATAGCGCCCGTAGCGATCGCCGAGCGGGCCGCACACGACCTGCAGGAGCCCGTACGCCAGCGCGAACGCGGTCACTGCGCCGGCAGCGGCGCCGGTCGTGACGTCGTAATCCTCCGCGATCAGCGGCAGCAGCGGATCGGTGGCGCGCAGGCTCGCCGAGCTGGTGAACGCCGCGAGCGAAAGCAGGAAGACGTCGCGCCGCAACTAGCGCTTGGCGCCGAGCGTCCGGACCCCGGTGGTCTCGCCGAGCAGCAGCACGTCCGCCGGGCGGCGCGCGAAGATGCCGTTGGTGACGAGGCCGGCGATGTTGTTCAGCTCCGCCTCGACGGCGGGCGGATCGAGCAGCACCAGGCCGTGGCAGTCGAGGATCAGGTTGCCGTTGTCGGTCGTGAACTTCTCACGCAGCACAGGGTGTCCACCCCTCTTCAGCATCTCGCGGCCGACGTAGCTGCGCGCCATCGGAATCACTTCGAGCGGCAGCGGGAACTTGCCCAGCACCGGCACCAGCTTCGACGCGTCGCAGATGCAGACGAACTTCTTCGCCACCGCGGCGACGATCTTCTCCCGCGTCAGCGCGCCGCCGCCGCCCTTGATCATGTGCAGGTGCTCGGTGACCTCGTCGGCGCCGTCGACGTAAACCTCGAGCGTGTCCACGCTGTTCAGGTCGAAGACGCGGATGCCGTGCTTCTTCAGCCGCTCGGCGCTCGCCTCGGACGCGGCCACCGCGCCGTCGATGCGGCCTTTGATCGTGGCGAGCGCGTCGATGAACAGGTTCACCGTCGAGCCCGAGCCCACGCCGATCACGCCCTCCTGCGCGTATTTGAGCGCCGCGGCCGCGACCTGGCGCTTCAAATCGTCCTGGCTCATCGCTTCTTCTGCGGCGGAAGATCCGTGCACACGCCTTCGAAAGCTTCGGCCGCCATGCCGATCGATTCGCTGGTGGTCGGATGCGGATGGATCGTCTTGCCGATGTCGGTGGCGTCCGCGCCCATCTCGATGGCGTGCACGACCTCGCTGATCAGGTCGCCCGCGCCGGCGCCGACGATGCCGCCGCCGAGAATGCGGTGGTCGTCGGCGTCGAAGATCAGCTTGGTGAAGCCTTCGTCGCGCGCGTTGGCGATGGCGCGGCCGGAGGCCAACCAGGGAAACTTGGCGACGCCGACCTTGGTGCCGGCCTTCTTCGCCTCGTCCTCGGTCAGCCCGACCCAGGCGATTTCGGGATCGGTGTACGCCACCGAAGGAATGACGCGCGCGTCGAAGTGCGATTTCTGGCCCGCCGCGGCCTCCGCGGCGACGTGCGCTTCGTGCACCGCCTTGTGCGCCAGCATCGGGTTCTTCGCCACGTCGCCGATGGCGAAGATGTGCGGCACGTTCGTGCGCATCTGCGAGTCGGTTTCTATGAACCCTCGGTCGGTCACGGCGACGCCCGCCTTGTCGGCGGCGATCCGCTTGCCGTTCGGCGTGCGGCCGACCGAGACGAGGATCATGTCGTAGGTCTGGGCGTCCTTGCCGTCGAACGAAACCTTGAGCCCCTTCGGCGTCGCCTCGACCTTGGTGGTCCTGGTCTGCAGCATCAGGTTGTCGAAGCGCGGCGCATTGAATTTCTGCCACACCGCGACGAGGTCGCGGTCGGCGCCGAGCATCAGGCCGTCCATCATCTCGACCACGTCGAGCCGCGTGCCGAGCGTCGAGTACACGGTGCCCATCTCGAGGCCGATGATGCCGCCGCCGATGATCAGCAGCTTCTTCGGCACGCTCGGCAGCTCGAGCGCGCCGGTCGAATCGACGATGCGCGGATCCTCCGGCAGGAAAGGCAGCTTGGCGGCCTGCGAGCCGACCGCGATGATCGCGTTGGCGAAGCGCAGCGGCTTCTTGCCGTCCTTCGTCTCGATGGCGAGCTCGTGCGGACCGGCGAAGGATGCAACGCCCTGGATCACCGTCACCTTGCGCATCTTCGCCATTGCGGCGAGGCCGCCGGTCAGCTTGCCCACCACCTTGCTCTTGAACGCCCGCAATTTGCCGAGGTCCAGCTTCGGCTCGCCGAACGCGATACCGTGGTCGGCGAGATGGCGCGCGGCGTCCATCACCGCCGCGGTGTGCAGCAGCGCTTTCGACGGAATGCAGCCGACGTTCAGGCACACGCCGCCGAGCGTCGGGTAGCGCTCCACCAGCACCGTGCGCAGGCCCAGATCTGCCGCGCGGAAGGCGGCGGAATACCCGCCGGGCCCCGCGCCGATGACGACCACGTCGCAGTCGACATCGCCGGCCGCGGCGCGCGCCGTGGGTGCTTCCGGCGCGGCGGTGGGCCGCGACGGCGCAGGCGGCGCCGCCTTGGGCGCTTCCTTCGCCGCCGGCTGCTGGGCCTCCGCGCCCTCGAGCAGCAGGATCGGCGAGCCCCGCGACACCTTGTCGCCGGTCTTGATTCTCAGTTCCTTGACCACGCCCGCGGCCGGCGACGGGATCTCCATCGTCGCCTTGTCCGACTCGAGCGTGATGAGCGACTGCTCCTTGGCGACCTTGTCGCCGGGCTTGACCAGGACTTCGATGACTTCGACGTCCTTGAAGTCCCCGATGTCGGGGACCTTCACTTCGTTGCTAGCCACTAGAGGATGAGCTTGCGGATGTCGGACAGCACCGAGACGAGGTAGGTGGTGAAGCGCGCGGCGGTGGCGCCGTCGATGACGCGATGGTCGTAGGACAGCGCGAGCGGCAGCACCAGCCGCGGCGCAAAGCTCTTCCCGTCCCAGACGGGCTTGATCACCGAGCGCGAGACGCCGAGGATCGCGACCTCGGGCGCGTTGATGATCGGCGTGAAGTACGAGCCGCCGATGCCGCCGAGGCTGGAGATGGAGAAGGTACTGCCCTGCAGGTCGGCGGGCTTCAGCTTGCCGTCGCGCGCGACCTTGGAAATCTCGGCGAGCTCGTGCGCGAGATCGAACACGCCCTTGCGGTCGGCCTCCTTCACCACCGGCACGACCAGGCCGCCCAGCGTGTCGACCGCGACGCCGATGTTGTAGTACTTCTTGATGATGATGTTCTCGCCCGACTTGTCGAGCGAGGAATTGAACTGCGGGTACTGGCGCAGCGCCGTGATGCAGGCCTTGATCATGAAGGCGAGCATCGTCAGCTTGAAGCCCTTCTTCTCGGTCTCGGCGGTCTGCGCCTTGCGGAAGGCCTCGAGATCGGTGATGTCCGCGTCGTCGCACTGCGTGACGTGCGGGATCGAGATCCAGTTGCGGTGCAGATAAGGCCCGGAGAGCTTCTGGATCCGCGGCAGCGGCTTGGTCTCGACCGGGCCGAACTTGGCGAAATCGACATCCGGCCACGGCGGCAGGTTGAACGGCAACCCCCCCATCCCGCCCTTGACAGGGGGGGCGGCCCGAGTGGCGCTCAACGCGCCCTTCACGAACGCCTGCACGTCGCTGTGGAGGATGCGGCCCTTCGGACCGGTTCCCTGCACTTGCGTGAGATCGACGCCGAGCTCGCGCGCGAACTTGCGCACCGAGGGACTGGCGTGCGGCTTCGCGCCACCCGCCTCCTCGCGCGGCTCGGCCGGCACCGGGCGCGGTGCAGGCGACGGCGCCGCTGCAGGTTTCGCTGCCGCCGGCGCGGCCTTCGGCGCCTCTGCTTTGGGTTCGCTCCTCGGCTCGGCACGCTGCTCGGCGCCCTCGAGCACGAGGATCGGGGCACCCTGCGACACCTTGTCGCCGGTCTTGACGCGGATCTCCTTCACCACGCCGGCAGCGGGCGAGGGGATTTCCATCGTCGCCTTGTCCGATTCGAGCGTGATCAGCGATTGCTCCTTCGCCACCTTGTCGCCGGGCTTGACCAGCACCTCGATCACTTCCACTTCCTTGAAGTCGCCGATGTCCGGCACCGCGACGGTTTGAGATCCGGCGCGGCCCGCGGGCGCCGCGGCCGGCGCGGGCTGAGGCGGCGGTTCCTGCTTCTTCGCCTCGTCCTTCTTCGGCTCGGCTTTCTTCGCCTCGTCCTTGGCGTCGAGCTCCAGGATCGGTGTGCCTTGCGACACTTTGTCCCCGGTCTTCACCTTGATCGCCCTCACCACGCCCGACGCGGGCGACGGGATCTCCATCGTCGCCTTGTCCGACTCGAGCGTGATCAGCGATTGCTCCTTCGTCACGGCGTCGCCGGGCTTCACCAGCACCTCGATGACCTCGACTTCCTTGAAGTCGCCGATGTCGGGGACGACCACCTGGCTCATAAAAACAAACCCCCCGCTCGCGTTCCGCTCGCTTCCCCCCTTGACAGGGGGGCGGCAAAGAAAGTGCTCATACGGTGGTCGGGTCTGCCTTCTCTGGGTCGATGCCGTATTTCTTGATCGCGTCGGCCACTGCCTTCGCCTTTCCTTCCCCCTGGTCGGCGAGCGCCTTCAGCGCGGCGATGGCAACGAAGTAGCGATTGACCTCGAAGAAGTGGCGCAGCTTGGCGCGCGAATCCGAGCGGCCGAAGCCATCGGTGCCGAGCACGCGGTAGACGCGATCCTTCGGAATGAACGGGCGGATCTGCTCGGCGAAGGTCTTGATGTAGTCCGACGCGGCGACCACCGGTCCCGCCGGGCGCTTCTCCAGGCTCTCGGTGATGTAGGGCACCCGGGGCTTCGACTCGGGATGCAGCATGTTCCAGCGATCGACGGCGAGGCCGTTCCGCCGCAGCTCGGTGAAGCTGGTCGCGCTCCAGACGTCGGCGGCGAGGCCCCAGTCCTTCTCGAGGAGCTCGGCCGCGGCCTCGACCTCGCGCAGGATGGTGCCCGAGCCGAGGAGCTGGACGCGCGCCTTCGCCTTGCTCTTGGACTCGCGCAGCAGGTACGCGCCCTTCAGGATGCCGGCCTCGACGCCCTGCGGCATCGCCGGGTGCACGTAGTTCTCGTTCATCAGGGTGATGTAGTAGTACACATCCTCCTGGTTGGCGACCATGCGCCGCAGGCCGTCCTGGATGATGACCGCGACCTCATAGCCATAGGTGGGGTCGTAGGACAGGCAGTTGGGGATGACCGATGAAAAGACGTGCGACTGGCCGTCCTCGTGCTGCAGGCCTTCGCCGTTCAGCGTGGTGCGGCCGGCGGTCGCGCCCAGCAGGAAGCCGCGCGCGCGCTGGTCGGCCGCCGCCCAGGCGAGGTCGCCGATGCGCTGCAGGCCGAACATCGAATAGAAGACGTAGAACGGCACCGAGACCACGTTCGAGTGGCTGTACGAGGTCGCCGCCGCAATCCACGACGAGAACGCGCCCGCCTCGTTGATCCCTTCCTCGAGGATCTGGCCTTGCTTGTCCTCGCGGTAGAACATCACCTGGTCCTTGTCGACCGGCTCGTACTTCTGGCCCTCGGCCGCGAAGATGCCGAGCTGGCGGAACATGCCTTCCATACCGAAGGTACGCGCCTCGTCCGGCACGATCGGCACGATACGCTTGCCGATCTCCTTGTCGCGCACGAGCGCCGTGAGCGCGCGCACGAACGCCATCGTGGTGGAGATCTCGCGCCCTTCGCCCGAGCCCTTCAGCAGCGCGTCGAACGCGGCGAGCGCCGGCACCGCCGGGACCTTGTCCGCTTTCGGGCGCCGCTGCGGCAGATAGCCGCCGAGCGCCTTGCGCCGCTCGTGCAGGTACTTCATCTCCGGCGAATCGGCCGGCGGAATGTAGAACGGCAGCTCCTCCAGCTTCTCGTCGGGGATCGGGATGGCGAACTGGTCGCGCATCTCCTTGATCGTGGCGATGTCGACCTTCTTCAGCTGATGCGTCGGGTTCTTGGCCTGGCCCTGCTTGCCGAGGCCGTAGCCCTTGATCGTCTTGGCGAGGATCACCGTCGGCTGGCCTTTGTGCTTCACCGCCGCGGCGTAGGCGGCGTAGACCTTGTGCGGATCGTGGCCGCCGCGGTTCAGGCGCCAGATGTCCTCGTCGCTCATGCGCGCGACCATCTCGAGGGCCTTCGGATGCTTGCCGAAGAAATGCTTGCGCACGAACGCCCCGTCGTTGGCCTTGTAGTTCTGGTATTCGCCGTCGACGGTTTCCTCCATGATGCGCACGAGCACGCCGTCCTTGTCGCGCGCGAGCAGCGGGTCCCAGTACGAGCCCCAGATCACCTTGATCACGTTCCAGCCCGCGCCGCGGAAGTCACCCTCCAGCTCCTGGATGATCTTGCCGTTGCCGCGCACCGGGCCGTCGAGGCGCTGCAGGTTGCAGTTGACGACGAACACCAGGTTGTCGAGCTTCTCGCGCGAGGCGAGGCCGATCGCGCCGAGCGATTCCGGCTCGTCCATCTCGCCGTCGCCGCAGAACACCCAGACCTTCCGGTTACCCGTCTGCGCGAGGTCGCGCGCCTCGAGATACTTCAGATAGCGCGCCATGTAGATGGCCTGGATCGGGCCGAGGCCCATCGACACGGTGGGGAACTGCCAGTATTCGGGCATCAGCCAAGGATGCGGGTACGACGAGATGCCCTTGCCGTCGACTTCGCGGCGAAAGTTGAGGAGCCGGTCCTCGCTCATGCGCCCTTCCATCAGCGAGCGCGCATAGACGCCGGGAGACGAGTGGCCCTGGAAATAGATCAGGTCGCCGCCGTGCCCGTCGTGCGGTGCGTTCCAGAAATGCTGCTGGCCGGTGCCGAAGAGCGTGCCGACCGAGGCGAAGCTCGCGATATGGCCGCCGAGCTCGTCGTCGCTCTTGTTCGCCTTGGCCACCATCACCATCGCGTTCCAGCGGCAGATCGAGCGGATGCGCTCTTCCAGCGCGACGTTGCCGGGCGAGCGCTCCTCCATGTGCGGAGGAATGGTGTTGACGTACGCCGTGTTCGGCGAGAACGGGATGTAGGCGCCCGAGCGGCGCGCCTTGTCGATCAGCCGCTCGAGGAGAAAGTGCGCGCGTCCCGGACCTTCGCGCTCGAGCACCGCTTCGAGCGCGTCGAGCCATTCCTGGGTCTCTAGCGCGTCAGGATCGTTGGCTGCGGGAAATTGCGGGACGGCGGACATGGGCTTTGTATCCGAATTTATGTAACCGGCGTGCTGCGGGGGGCGCGGGCTAGCTTAACCAGAAAACCGCGCCAATGCTAGACTGCGCGCCCCCATGGCCGCGCGCATTCTCGACGGAAGATCGCTCGCGGCGCAGGTCCGTGCCGAGGTGAAGCGCAA
>DASQAW010000262.1:0-2250 GCA_035635495.1 Burkholderiales bacterium | reverse complement strand
TCGACCAGCCCGCCGAGCGAGCGCAGCTTCTGCTCGATGAGCGGTGCCCAGTGGTAGAGCTCGTCGACGCTCGCGCTGCGCACGACGTACTGGTAGGGACTCTTGGTGATCTGGCCGCCGATGCGGATCGCCGGGATGTTCTGCACGAATACCTTGGCCCCCATGACGTTGGAGACCTTGGGGCGCAGCTCGCGCACCACCTGGTCGGCGGGCTTCCTCTCGTTGAAGGGCTTCAGGTTGATCGTGATCCGCCCGACGTTCAGCGAGTTCGACGCGCCGCCCGCGCCGACGAACGACATCACCGCGTCGACGTTCGGGTCCTGCCGCACGATGTCGGCGACCTGGCGCTGCAGCGTCAGCATCGCATCGAACGAGATGTCCTGCGGGCCTTCGACGAAGCACAGCAGCTGCCCGCTGTCCTCCGAGGGCAGGAAGCCCTTCGGCGCGCGCGCGAAGAGCCACACCGTCGCGACGCAGATGGCGAGGAACACGACCATCACCGAGCGCCGATGGCCGATCGCCCAGCGCAGCGTCACCTCGTAGGCATGCTTCACGCTGTCGAAGCCGCGCTCGAACGCCATGTACATGCGGCCATGGCGCTCGTCGGGCCGGTGCGGCTTGAGGATGCGGCTGCACATCATCGGCGTCAGCGTCAGCGAGACGAAGCCGGAGATCAGCACCGCGGCGATGATGGTCACGGCGAACTCGTTCAGCAGGCGCCCGAGGATGCCGCCCATGAACAGCACCGGGATGAATACCGCGGCGAGCGAAATCGTCATCGACAGGATGGTGAAGACGATCTCCTTCGAGCCGTCGAGCGTCGCCTGCAGCGGGCTCTTGCCCATCTCGAGGTGCCGGGTGACGTTCTCGAGCATCACGATGGCATCGTCGACCACGAAGCCGACGCACAGCGTCAATGCCATGAGCGAGATGTTGTCCAGGCTGTAGTTGAGCAGGTACATCACCGAGAAGGTGCCGATGATCGCCATCGGCAGAGCGATCGACGGGATGATGGTGGCCGGGATATTGCGCAGGAACAGGAAGATGACCATCACCACCAGCGCCAGCGCGAGGACCAGCGTGAACTTCACCTCGTCCACCGAGCCGCGGATGGTCTGCGAGCGGTCGTACAGCACCTGGATGTCGATCGCCGGCGGCACCTCGGCGCGGAACGTCGGCAGGAGCTTGCGCACCTCGTCCACCACCTGGATGGTGTTGGTGCCCGGCTGGCGGAAGATCGCGAGCACGATGCCGCGCTTGTCCTTGTAGAACGCGGCCACCTTGTCGTTCTGCACGCTGTCGATGACGCGACCGAGTTCCTGCAGCCGTATCGGCGAGCCGTTGCGATAGGTGACGATCACCGGCCGGAAGGCCGCCGCGTCGTTCAGCTGGCCGGTCGCCTGCACGGCGAACATGCGCTCCTTGCCGTAGAGCGTGCCGGTGGGCAGGTTGACGTTGGCCTGCGCCACCGCCTGCTCGACCTCGTTGATGCCGACGCCGCGCGCGGCGAGCGCGCTCGGGTCCACTTGCACGCGCACGGCGTACTTCTGCTGGCCGAACACCTGCACCTGGGCGACGCCGCTGATGGTGGAGATGCGTTGCGCGAGGTAGGTCTCGGCGTACTCGTTGACCGTCGACAGCGGTATCGCGTCCGAGGTGAGCGCCAGGAAGAACACCGGAAAGTCGGCTGGATTCACTTTGCGGAACGAAGGCGGCGCCGGCATGCTCGCCGGCAGCTGGCGCACGGCGGAGGCGATGGCCGAGTTCACGTCCTGCGCGGCGGCGTCGATGTCGCGGCCGAGCGCGAACTGCAGCGTGATGCGCGTGGTCCCCTGGCTCGACACCGAGCTCATCTCGTCGATTCCGGGGATGGTCGAGAACTGCTTCTCGAGCGGCGTCGCCACCGCCGACGCCATGGTCTCCGGGCTCGCGCCCGGCAGGTCGGCACTGACCTGGATGGTCGGGAAGTCGACGTTGGGCAGCGTCGACACCGGCAGCAGGCGATACGCGGCGATGCCGAAGATCAGGATCCCGGCCATCACCAGCACCGTCATGACGGGACGGCGGATCCAGATTTCGCAGAAGTTCACGACGCCTCCAGCGCAGACTTGCTGATCTGCACTCGCGTCTTCGGGCCGAGCCGCAGCTGGCCGCGCGTCACCACGCGCTCACCCTTCGCCAGCCCGCTCGCGACGATCGCCTGCTCGCCGTCGGTGCGCAGCACCTTGATGCGGCGCAGTTCCGCCAGCA
>DASQAW010000261.1:0-2055 GCA_035635495.1 Burkholderiales bacterium | reverse complement strand
CCTGGTGCGCAACGGCGATCGCATCCGCCTTTCGGTCAGAAAGAGAAACCTGGAATTAGTGGTCCCAGAGGGCGAGCTCAAATCGCGGAAAGCGGCGTGGAAGCCGCCGGTGGGCACGCCGAGCCGCGGCTACGCCAAGCTCTATATGGAGCACGTGCTGCAGGCCGAGCACGGCTGCGACTTTGATTTCCTGCGCGACTTCCCTCGCAAAGCCTGAAAGCAGTCCTTGCGCTCGCGTGCGTCTCTCTGATCTCCGGCTGCACGACGCTCGCCAGCAAGCCGATGGTGGTCGCTTGCCAGACGGCTGATACCGTAACCACCGTCCAGGGAATGGAGCGCGGCGCGCGGGAGCTGAACCCGATCGTCAACGCGATCTTCAGCGCCGCGGGAGTTGCCGGGTTCATCGCCGCCAAGGCCGGCGTCACGCTGTTGGTCCTGCATTACCACGCGGAGATATCGACCGGCGTCCTCGCCACCGCCAACGTCATCACTTGCGGGGCGGCCGTGCATAACGCAAGCATCATGAGCAAGCTCCCGCCCAAACCGCCTCGAGGCGAGAAGCCGGAGCCCGAATGAACTACTTGGGATAGTCGTAGTTCAGCTCGAACTTGCCGCTCTCGTGCAGCGTGAGGCGCGCGCCGATCCAGCCCCTGCGCTCCGGCGCCTGGCGCTCGCGCGCCTCGAGCAGGATGCTGGCCGGCTTGCGCGTGTCGCAGGGTTGGTACGCGACCGGCTGGTCGGGCGCGGAGGCGAGAACGGCGAGGTAGCGCACCTTGCCCGTTTCGGCGCGTGCCTCCGGCAGCTCGATCACCACGTAGAGCCGCTGCCAGCCGTCCGGCGCGCCCTGCACGATGCACTCGGCGATGCGCGCCACGGCCTCGGTCTCGGCGGGCGAGGCGCTCTGCGCGAACGCGCCTGCCGACGCGAGCGCAAGGAAAAGCATAATCAGGAGATGGCGCATCGTTCCCCTCATCGCTCCAGAGTACCTCCGAAAATCGTCTGCCTCGAATCGTACTGGAACGAGCAGCTCTTCCAGACGTTCTCGGTGAAAGGATTTCTCGAGGCGATGGCGCCGCTGGTGCATCCGCCGCTCACCGTGGCGCACCGCTTCGTCGAGTCGGGCGAGGGCATTGCGTACTACCTCGGCCGGCCCGGCGGCGTGATGTGGCGCCGGAAGGAGCTCTTCGATGCGCCGCTCTACTACCTCGCCTTCCACGGCCGGCCGGCGGCGGTGACGCCGGTGCTCGGGCGCGTCACCGGCGAGCAGCTGTGCGAGGCCTTTGCCGGCTACGGCGCCGGCGGCTATCGCAATCTCGTGTACTTCGCCGCCTGCAGCGTCTTCAGCGGCAAGCGCGGCAAGTTCTTCGCGAAAGAGTTCCTCAAGGCGACCGGCGTGCGCGCCGTCATCGGCTACGGCACGCCCGTAGGCTGGATGGCGAGCCTGGTGTGCGACCTCCTCTTCCTGCACCGCTTCTACAGCGACCGCTCGCCGTGGAAGAACCTGCGGCGGATTTTCAACTCGGTGCACCGCGACTATCCTGTCGCGCGGCGCCTGAAGCACATGCTGATCACGCGGGAGGACCTTCGGTGAACATCCGCCGGGTGGTGACGGACTACGATGCGCAAGGCCGCTCCGTGGTATCGATCGACGAGCGCTGCAGCAACGTCATCTCGCGCCGGCCCGGGCACCGGAGCTGCGTCGCCTGGACCGGCGCCGACGGCACCATCTTCCGCATCGTCGAGTACCAGCCGGGCGTCGCGCCGCGCAAGCACCGCACCGAGACGATCGATTACGCGGTGGTCCTCTCGGGCGAGATCGACATGCAGCTCGACGACTCGACGGTGCACTTGCGCGCGGGTGACGTCCTCGTGCAGCAGGCGACGATGCACGACTGGGTCAACCGTGGCACGGTGCCCTGCGTCATCGCCTTCGTGCTGGTGCCGGCGAAGCCTGCCGAGCGCGACGGAAAGGTGCTGCATGCGGTGGGTTAGCCTTCTGCTCTGCATCTGGGCCAGCCAAGCGCTGGCGCAGGCGGACTACCCGTCGCGTCCAGT
>DASQAW010000260.1:0-2499 GCA_035635495.1 Burkholderiales bacterium | reverse complement strand
AGGTCGATCAGCTTGATGCCGATGAAGGGCACGATGACGCCGCCGACGCCGTAGATCCAGAGGTTGCGCTCGAGCACGGCGGCGGCGCCGACCGCCCGGTAGCGCACGCCCTTCAGGGCGAGCGGGATCAGCGCCGGGATGACGAGGGCATTAAAAATGACCGCGGACAGGATCGCCGACTGCGGCGTGGCGAGCGCCATCACGTTCAGCACGTTCAGCTCCGGATAGGTCGGGGCGAACGCCGCCGGGATGATGGCGAAGTACTTGGCGACGTCGTTGGCGATCGAGAAGGTGGTGAGCGCGCCGCGCGTCATCAGCATCTGCTTGCCGGTCTCGACCACCTCGATCAGCTTCGTCGGGTTCGAGTCGAGGTCCACCATGTTTCCTGCTTCCTTGGCGGCCTGCGTCCCGGTGTTCATCGCCACCGCCACGTCGGCCTGCGCGAGCGCCGGCGCGTCGTTGGTGCCGTCGCCGGTCATGGCGACGAGCCTGCCGGCCGCCTGGTGCTCGCGGATCAGCCGCAGCTTCGCTTCCGGCGTCGCCTCGGCGAGGAAGTCGTCGACGCCCGCCTCGGCGGCGATCGCGGCAGCAGTCAGGCGGTTGTCGCCGGTAATCATCACCGTCTTGATGCCCATGCGGCGCAGCTCGGCGAAGCGCTCCTTGATGCCGCCCTTGACGATGTCCTTCAGCTCCACCACGCCGAGCACCTTCGAGCCGTCGGAGACGACCAGCGGCGTCGCGCCGCGCCGGCCCACCGTATCGACCGCCGTCTGCACGTCGGCCGGGAAGTGCCCGCCCATGCCTTCGACGTGCTTCTTTACCGCGTCGGCGGCGCCTTTGCGCAGCACCCGCCCGTCGGCGTCGACGCCGCTCATGCGCGTGTGCGCCGAGAACGGCACGAAGTTGCCCTTGAGCGGGGCCAGGTCGCGCTCGCGCAGATTGAATTTCTCTTTTGCCAGCACGACGATCGAGCGGCCTTCCGGCGTCTGGTCGGCGAGCGAGGCGAGCTGCGCCGCGTCCGCCAGACTTTTTTCGGAAGTGCCAGCAGCAGGGATGAACGCCGTCGCCTGCCGGTCGCCGAGCGTGATGGTGCCGGTCTTGTCGAGGAGCAGCACGTCGACGTCGCCGGCCGCCTCCACGGCGCGCCCCGACATCGCCATCACGTTCTTGGCGATCATCCGGCCCATGCCGGCGATGCCGATGGCGGAGAGCAGGCCGCCGATGGTCGTCGGGATCAGGCAGACGAGCAGCGCGACCAGCGTGGTAATGGAGACCGGCTCGCCTTTCTTGGTGACCTCCACCGCGTAGAGCGCATAGGGCAGGAGCGTGGCGCAGGCGAGCAGGAAGACGAGCGTCATCACCACCAGCAGCACGGTGAGCGCGATCTCGTTCGGCGTCTTCTGGCGCTTGGCCGCCTCGACCATGCTGATCATGCGGTCGAGGAACGATTCCCCGGGGTTCGCCGTGACGCGCACCACCAGCCAGTCGGACAGCACGCGCGTGCCGCCGGTGACGGAAGAGAAGTCGCCGCCGCCCTCGCGGATCACGGGCGCGGACTCGCCGGTGATGGCCGACTCGTCGACCGAGGCGACGCCCTCGACGATTTCACCGTCCGCGGGGATCACCTCGCCCGTTTGCACCAGGTAGAAGTCCCCTGCCCGTAGGGTCGTGCCCGGGACGTTCTGCCGCTCGGCGTCTCTCTTCGGCGCGCGCAGCTTCTTCGCCATCACCTCGCGTCGCGCGGCGCGCAGGCTCGCCGCCTGGGAGCGGCTGCGGCCTTCGGCAATCGCCTCGGCGAAGTTGGCGAACAGCACCGTAAACCACAGCCACACCGAGACCGCGAAGATGTAGCTGCGGGGCGCTTCCGCCTTCCCGAAGAAGCTTTGGATGAACAGCCCCGCGGTGAGGATCGCGCCGACGTAGCAGACGAACATGACGGGGTTGCGCCACTGCGCCTGCGGCGAGAGGCGCTTGACCGATTCCCAGAGCGCCGGCGTGACGAACTGCGGCTCGAACATCGAGCGCATGCTTCCAGCCTGGGCTGCACGAAGGGCGGCGGTTTGCGTAGTCATTTGGAGATCCTCACCATTTGGAGGTGCTCGACCACCGGCCCGAGCGCCAGTGCCGGCACGAAGGTCAGCGCACCCACCAGCAGCACGGTGCCGATGAGCAGCACGATGAAAAGCGGCGTGTGGGTCGCCAGCGTGCCGGGGCCCGCCGGGACGGTCTTCTTCGCCGCCACCGCGCCCGCCACGGCGAGCACCGCGATCAACAGCCAGTAGCGAGCGAGCAGCATCGCGATCCCGAGCGCAGTGTTGTAGAAGGGGGTGTTGGCCGAGAGGCCGGCGAACGCGCTGCCGTTGTTGTTACCGGCGGAAGAGAACGCGTAGAGGATTTCCGAAAAGCCGTGCGCGCCGGGGTTCGCCACGCCTGCCTTGCCCGCCTCGACCAGCACGCCGACCGCGGCGCCGATCAGCACCACCAGCGGCGGTAGCAGGA
>DASQAW010000259.1:0-22874 GCA_035635495.1 Burkholderiales bacterium | reverse complement strand
CCGAGCAGCGGCGCCGCGGTGGCGATGGTGCCGAGCGTGGTCAGGAAGCGCTCGAGCTCATGGGCGACCGCGCGGCCGGCCTCCTCGATCGCCTCCTTCATCACGTAGCGCGAGCTCTTGTGGTTGCGCAGCCCCGCCGCCAGGACCGCGCCGAGCGGCGAGTCCTTGGCCAGCCGCTCGAGCACCTCCTCCGACACGCCCTGCCGCCGGTAGACCTCGACCACCTGGTCGAAGAGCCGCGGCGGGATGATCTTGGCTGCGCGCAGCGAGATCGAGCGCTCGATGATCAGGGCAACGGCGATGATGGATGCGGCGAGGAGGAACCAGATCGGCCAGCCGGCGGCCTGCAGAATTGCGAACAACCCTTTTCCTTATATTTTTTCGAACCGCGCGGCGACTCTACGGCAAACGGCGGCGCCCGAGCAAGTTAATGCGCTGCAGCAAACTCGGGCTTCGAGTCGTTTGCTTTCGGTAGGCTGTAGTGGATTCGGCGATATCCACAAAAAGCTGTGGACAAGTTTGTGGATTATCTATGAATAGCGACGCTGCTCGCAGTTGCGGGAGCCACCAAGTCGGTCGCGATCAAAAATTGAGCAGTCTTTTGCCATGGCAAAACATGCCCTTACCCGAAAGAATCGGCCTCCGCGACGCATTGCAACGTAAATGCCTGCACGCCAAGCGCGCGTGTGGATATGAATGTCCGCCGCCGACCGACGCCGAGGGGCGACAAGTGGTCCTTAACTACAGCTGGATCGGCCTCCTACCGATGTTGGGCATTGCGGGAACGATGGCGGCAACCGATCCTTCCTGCCTCGCATGACGAACGATTCCGCGCGTGCCGTTGTAAGCGTCTCCGAATTGCTGCGAAGCGTCCGCGACACGCTCGAGCGGCGCTTTCCCCTGCTCTGGGTGCGAGGCGAGCTCTCCAATCTCAGCCGCTCGCCCGCGGGGCACCGCTACTTCACGCTGAAGGACCGCGGTGCGCAGGTCGATTGCGTGATGTTCCGCAACCGCGCCGCGGCTTTCGAGGGTGCACTCAGCGAGGGCCAGCAGGTGGAGGCACAGGTCCTGGTAAGCCTGTACGAGCCGCGCGGCAGGTTCCAGCTCACCGTCGAGGCGCTGCGGCCGGCCGGGCTGGGGCCGCTCTACGAGCGCTATCTGCGGATGAAGGAGAAGCTGGAGCGCGAGGGCCTCTTCGATCCCGCGGTGAAGCGCCCCCTGCCCGCGCATCCGCGGACGGTCGGCATCGTGACGTCCCTCGCCGCAGCGGCGCTGCGCGACGTGCTGACCACGCTCGCGCGGCGCAATAGCGCCGTAGCAGTGATCGTCTACCCCGCGCCGGTGCAAGGCGAAGGCGCGGGCTACCGCATCGCCGCCGCGCTCAAGACCGCGAGCGCGCGCGCCGAGTGCGACCTGCTGCTGCTCGTGCGCGGCGGGGGCTCGATCGAGGACCTGTGGCCCTTCAACGAGGAGAGCGTAGCGCGCGCCATCCGCGCCTCGCGCATCCCGGTGCTCGTCGGCGTCGGCCACGAGAGCGACTTCACCATCGCCGACTTCGCCGCCGACCGTCGCGCGCCGACGCCGACCGCGGCGGCCGAGCTCGCCACGCCGTCGCGCGCCGAGGTCGCCGCGCGGGTCGCCGACTGGGTGCGCCATCTCTCGCGCGAGATGCGCCGGCGCCTGCAGTACGCCATGCAGACGCTCGACGGCTGCGCCAGGCGCCTCGTGCATCCGGCGCAGCGCTTGCGCAACGCGCAGCAGACCCTGGCGCAGCTGCGCACGCGGCTCGCCTTCGCGCTCGGCCACCGCGTGCACCGCTGCACCGCGGAGCTCGGCCGGCTGCAGGCCTCGCTCGCCGGCCTCGATCCGACCGCGGTGCTCGCGCGCGGCTACAGCATCACGCGCAATGCCGCCGGCGAGGTGCTGCGCGACGCGTCCAGAACCCGGCAGGGCGAGCTCCTGTTCACGACGCTGGCACGCGGCAGCGTGCAGAGCAAAGTGAAGAAAAAAGAAATCCTATAATCGCGCGCATGGCGCATCGCCTGTCGAAGATCACGACGCGTACCGGCGATCGCGGCGACACCGGCCTGGGCGACGGCTCGCGCGTGTCGAAGGACAGCCCGCGGGTGCGCGCGCTCGGCGACCTGGACGAGCTGAACAGCGCCATCGGCCTGGTTCTCGCCGAGGACCCTCCCAAGGACGTGAGCGAGGCGTTAAGCGACGTGCAGCACGACCTCTTCGACCTCGGCGGCGAGATCAGCATCCCGGGACACGCTCTCCTCGCCGACGCGCAGGTGGCGCGGCTCGAAGCGACCATCGAGGCCTGGAACGCGAAGCTGCCGCCGCTCAAGGAATTCATCCTGCCGGGCGGCACGCGCGCCGCCGCCGCCGCGCACCTCGCGCGCACGATCTGCCGGCGCGCCGAGCGAGCCGTGGTCGCGCTCGGTGAAAAGGAAAAGGTAGGGGAGCCCGCCCGGCGGTACCTGAACCGGCTCTCGGATCTCCTTTTCATCGCCGGCCGCCGCCTCAACCGGCACGCCGGACGCACGGACGTGCAGTGGCGCCACGAGCGCAAGAAGCCGCGCTGAAGCCGCGCCACCGCGTGCTGATCGTCGACGACGAGGAGTCGACGCGCGTGCTGCTCGCGCAGTTCCTCGCCAAGGACCTGAACGTCGAGGCGCAGCTCGCGGGCACCTGCGAGCAGGCGCTCCGGCTCGCCGGCAACTACGCCTACGACGTGATCCTGCTCGATCTCTTGATGCCCGGCATCGGCGGCCTCGGCGTGCTGGCCGCGATCCGCGCCGCCTCGCCGAACGCGAGCACGCCGGTAATCATCGTGTCGGTGGTCAGCGAGCAGCAAACTGTCGATCGCTGCATGGCGGCCGGGGCCAGCGCTTACCATCTGAAGCCGATCCGCCGCGCCGAGCTCCTGGCCACCGTCAAGGCGCAGCTCGCGGCGCGCAACAAGCCAAAACCGCCCAGGGACCAAGATGGCTGAGATGAAGATCTACAACGTAGATGCGCTGGGCAAGCCGCTCGGCCAGTACTCGCACGTCACGCGTGTGCGGGCGGGCGAGTATCTATTCATCGCCGGCATGCTCGCCCCGGGCGAGGGCTTCGACGCCCAGTGCAGCGGGGTCTTCGCGCAGATCGGCGAGGCGCTGAAATCCGCGGGCGCCGGCTGGGGCAACGTGGTGCAGTTCACCACCTACCTCGTGCACTCGCAGGACATCCCGAAGTTCATGGCCTGGCGGCTGCGCGAGTTCCCGCGCCTGTTTCCCAGCGGCGCCTATCCGCCCAACACCCTGCTGATCATCGATCGCCTCGTCCAGGAGCAGTTCGTGGTCGAGGTGCAGACCGTGGCTGCTCTTTAGTCTGCAGTAGCGCTGGCCGCCGCGAGGAGAAGCAGGGCGCTACGCTTCTTCGACGAACACCTCTTCGCGCTTCTTGCGGATCGCCGGCAGGGCGACGATCACCAGCAGGATCACCGAGGCGATGATGAAGCCGGCGCTGATCGGCTTGGTGACGAAGGTGCTCGGATCGCCGCGCGAAAGCAGCATCGCGCGCCTGAGGTTCTCCTCCATCAGCGGGCCGAGGATGAAGCCGAGGATCATCGGCGCCGGCTCGCATTCGAGCTTGACGCAGATGTAGCCCAGCACGCCGAAGAGCGCCATGATCAGCACGTCGAAGGCGTTGTTCGACAGGCTGAAGACGCCGATCGCCATGAACACCAGGATCGACGGATAGAGGTAGCGGTAGGGCACGGTCAGGAGCTTCACCCACATGCCGATCAGCGGCAGGTTCAGCACCACCAGCATCAGGTTGCCGACCCACATCGACGCGATCAGGCCCCAGAAGAGCTGCGGCTTCTCGTTCATCACCTGCGGCCCGGGCGCGATACCCTGGATCATCAGCGCGCCGATCATGAGCGCCATCACCGCGTTGCTCGGGATGCCGAGCGTGAGCATCGGGATGAAGGAAGTCTGCGCGCCGGCGTTGTTCGCCGACTCGGGCCCGGCCACGCCTTCGATCGCGCCCTTGCCGAAACGCTCGGGGTGCTTCGAGACCTTCTTCTCCAGGGTGTAGGCGCCGAAGGACGCGAGCAGCGCGCCGCCGCCGGGAAGGATGCCGAGCATCGAGCCGAGCGCCGTGCCGCGCAGCACCGACGCCCAGGCGTCCTTCAGGTCCTGCTTGGTCGGATAGAGGTGCGTCACCTTGCTCGTGAAGATCTCGCGCTTGTCCTTGAGCTCGAGGTTGCTGATGATCTCGGCGGTGCCGAACATCCCCATCGCCACTTGCACGAAGCCGATGCCGTCGGACAGCTCGGGGACGCCGAAGGTAAAGCGCAGCACGCCCGAATTGACGTCGGTGCCGATGATGCCGAGCAGCAAGCCGAACACCACCATCGCCACCGCCTTGATGAGCGAACCGTGCGCGAGCACCGTCGCCGCGACCAGCCCGAACACCATCAGCGAGAAATACTCGGCGGGGCCGAACTTGAGCGCCACCTCGGCGAGCGGCGGCGCCGCCACCGCGATGATCAGCGTCGCGACGCAGCCGGCGAAGAACGAACCGAGCGCGGCGATGGCGAGCGCCGGCCCGGCACGCCCCTGGCGCGCCATCTGATACCCGTCGAGACAGGTCACCACCGATGAGGACTCGCCCGGGATGTTGACGAGGATCGCGGTGGTCGAGCCGCCGTACTGCGCGCCGTAG
Organism: Burkholderiales bacterium; assembly: GCA_035635495.1. GTDB lineage: Bacteria > Pseudomonadota > Gammaproteobacteria > Burkholderiales > SG8-39 > SCGC-AG-212-J23. The sequence continues at coordinate 18,158 of DASQAW010000259.1, read as the reverse complement.
TAGATGCCGGCGAGCATGATCAGCGCCGCGATCGGGTTGAGGTTGAAGGTGATCGGCAGCAGCATCGCGATGGTCGCCACCGGGCCGATGCCGGGCAGCACGCCGATCAGCGTTCCGAGCAGCACGCCCACCAGGCAGTAGAAGAGGTTCCATGGACTGACTGCGACCTGGAAGCCGATCCAGAGGTTGCTCAGGATGCCTGGGTCCATCGCTGCCCCCGCTCAGCTGAACGCTTCGGGCCACACCGGGAAGGGCAGCGTCAATCCCTTCACGAATACCAGCCACGAGAACGCCATGAGGATGATGTAGAGGACGGTGACTTCCTTCCAGTTGAACTCGTGGCCGCCGAGCGCGCTCACGTAGACCAGCGCCGCGGTGGCGCCGACCAGGCCAAGCGGCTTCATCAGGTAGCCGTAGAGCACGCAGCCCACGCTGATCAGGATGAGCGGGCGATAGCTGAACTCCGGGACCGGCGGTCCTTCGATGGCGAACGAACCCAGGAAGACGATCAGGCCGAGCACGGCCATCAGGCCGCCGAGCATCGTCGGAAAATAAGCCGGGCCCATGCGTACCGCGGTTCCCATCTGATAGTGGAGGACCGCCCAGACCAGGAAGAACACGCCGAAGCCCATGAACATCAGGCCGGCCCAGAAATCCTTGGGGCTCTTTATCTTCATTGGTGGACCTCCTCCAGAGGCGGGCGAAGTGTAGCATTCTGCCGCCGTGTCGGCGTCACGTCTGCTCATCGTCGCGCTCGTGCTCGTGGCCGCGGCATGCGGCCAGCGCCCCAAGCTGGAGCGCCTGCCGACCAACGCGGTGGTCCTCGCCTTCGGCGACAGCCTGACCTTCGGCACCGGGGCGGACGACGCCGAGAGCTACCCGGCGCAGCTCCAGACCCTTATCGGCCGCCGCGTGGTGCGCGCCGGCGTCCCCGGCGAGGTCACCGCGCAAGCCCTGGAGCGGCTGCCGTCCGCGCTCGACGAATACGCGCCGCAGCTCTTGCTGCTCTGCATCGGCGGCAACGATTTCCTGCGCCGCCTGGGTAACGCGCAGGCCGAGCGCAACGTGCGCGCCATGGTGCAGCTCGCCAAGAGCCGCGGCGTGAGCGTGCTCCTCATCGGCACGCCCGAGCCGGGCCTGCTGCCCTCGCCGCCGGCGTTCTACGCCACGGTCGCCAAGGACCTCGGCGTGCCGTACGAGGACGGCGTGATCACCGAAGTGCTGAAGGATGCGAACCTCAAGTCCGACCCGATCCATCCGAACGCACGCGGCTACCGCGTCATCGCCGAGCGCCTTGCGGAGCGGCTAAGGAAAAGCGGCGCGCTCTAAGGCGCTCGAGGTCCTCGGGCCGGTCGACGTCCCACACCGTCCGCAGCAGCCGAAACTCGAGTCGCGCGCGCGTCAGGTTCGCGACAGTCTGTGCGAGCACCTCGGCGCTACCCCAGCGCACGCCGCTGAAGACCTGCGGCGCCATTCGGCTCGCGCCCACCAGTGCGTAGCCGCCGTCGTCGGCGGGCGCCAGCACGACGTCCGCCCCGCCCTGCAGCGAGCGCACCGCGCGCCGCAGGTCGGCCGGCTTCAGGGACGGGCAATCGCTGCCGATCAGAATGGCGCTGCGATGCCGGCGCAGCGCACCGCGCAACGCGTGGTGCATGCGCTCGCCGAGGTCGCGTCCCTTCTGCAGCTTGGCGCGTGGAAACAGCGCATGGCGCCGCGTCATATGCAGCTCGACCGGACCACAGCGCGCATCCTTGGCCGTGCGTACCGCCGTCAAGATGAGCTGCATGTGCAAGCGAGCGGCGCGCTCGGCGCCGATGCGCGGCGCGAGGCGCGTCTTCACCTGCCCGGCGAGCGGCGCACGCGCGAAGACGATGACGACGCTGTCAGCGCGGATCGGCGTAGTCGCGCGCAAGGCGCTGCGGCGCGACGCCAAGCGCATACAGCAGGCGCAGGCGCCACATGAGAAAAATGGTGCGCACTACGCCGCGCGTCTCCCAGCGTCGCCCCGAGGTTGTCGCGCGCTCGCCCAGGCATGCGGGGCGCCCGGCGCGTTTCATCAGCCGGCTGAACGCGATGTCTTCCATCACCGCGATCTCCGGGAACCCGGGAAAGGCGGCGCGGCGCACGAAGATCGCCTGGTCGCCGGTGGCGATGCCCGTGAGCCGCGAACGCAGGTTCATGGCGCAGGCGACGACTTTCAGCAGCGGATGGCGGCCCTGGATCTCGACGTCGAAGCGGCCCCAGACGTGGCTTTGCAGGGATTTGAGGATCAGCCCATCGGCCTCCGGCGGCAGCCGCGAATCGGCGTGCAGGAAAACGAGCGCGTCGGCATGCGCCGCGCGGGCGCCGGCATTCATCTGCAGCGAGCGCCCGCGCGGGGCGCTGAGCACCGTGTCGCAGAGTGGTGCAGCGAGCTCGATGGTCGCATCGGTGCTGCCGCCGTCGACCACGATCACCTCGTGGCCGCGGCGGCGCAGGGGCGCGAGCGCGTCGAGCGCGGCGCGGATGCCCGCCGCTTCGTTCAGCGTCGGGACGATGACCGCTAGCCGCGCATCCATGCGTGGAACCGCTCGAGCTTGCGCAGCACGCCTTGCGGCGCATGCGCGCGCTTCCAGGCGCCGGCGGCGTACTTGTTCGCCTCGGCGAGCGTTGGATAGATGTGGATCGTGCCGAGGATCTTGTTGAGGCCGATGCCGTGCTTCATCGCGGTGACGTACTCGATGATCAGGTCGCCCGCGTGCTCGCCGACGATGGTGGCGCCGAGGATGCGGTCCTTGCCCGGCACGGTGAGCACTTTCACCATGCCCTGCGTCGCGCCGTCGGCGATGGCGCGATCGAGCTCCTCGAGGCTGAAGGTCGTGGCCTCGCAGGCGATGCCGCGCTCCTTCGCTTCCGTCTCATTCAGCCCGACGCGCGCCACCTCGGGCTCCGTGAAGGTGGCCCAGGGAATCACCGAATAGTCGGCGCGGAAGCGTTTGAACGGAGAAAAGAGCGCGTTGACGGCGGCATACCAGGCCTGGTGCGAGGCGGTGTGCGTGAACTGGTAGGGGCCGGCCACGTCGCCGCAGGCGTAGATGTTCGGATACAGCGTCTGCAGATATTCGTTGGTCTCCACGGTGCGCGCCGGCGTCACCGGGATGCCGAGCTCCTCGAGCCCGTAGCCGGCGGTATTGGGCACGCGGCCAAGGGCGAGGAGCAGCGTGTCGAACTCGAAGCGCGCCTCGCCGCCGGCGTGCTCGCAGACGAGTACCGGACCGGGGTCGACGCGCAGCGCGCGGTGGCCGGTGCGCACGTCGATGCCCTCGGCGGCGAACTGGGCGCGGACCAGCTCCGCCACCTCCGGATCCTCGCGCATGAGCAGCCGCGGCAGCATCTCGACTTGCGTCACCCGCGAGCCGAAGCGGGCAAACGCCTGCGCGAGCTCGCAGCCGATCGGCCCGCCGCCGAGCACCAGGAGCCGCCGCGGCAGCTCGCGCAGCGCCCAGACCGTGTCGGAGGTATACACCTTCGCCCGCTCGAGGCCGGGGAGCGGCGGCACGATGGGGCGGGCGCCGGCGGCGATGACGATCGCGCGCGTGGTGAGCGTGCGCTGCCCGTCGATCTGCACGCTCCACGGCGAGGTGATGCGCGCCTCGCCCCGGATGCATTCGACGCCGAGCGCGGTGTAGCGCTCGACCGAGTCGTGCGGCTCGACCTCGCGGATCACGCGCTGCACGCGCTCCATCACCTCGGCGAAGTCGAACACGACCGCCGGCGTGCGCAGGCCGTATTCGGTCGCGCGGCGCGTCTGGTGAAGCACGCGCGCCGACTTGATCAGCGCCTTCGAGGGCACGCAGCCGGTGTTCAGGCAGTCGCCGCCCATGCGCTGCTTCTCGATCAGCGTGACCTTGGCGCGCACCGCGGCGGCGATGTAGGCGCTGACCAGGCCCGCCGAGCCGGCGCCGATCACCACGAGGTTGCGGTCGAAGCGCGCCGGGCGCGGCCAGCGCGCATAGACGCGCCGTGCCTTCACGGCGTCGACGAGCTTCTTCGCGGCGAGCGGGAAGAGGCCGAGCAGGACGAGCGCGCCGAGGAGCTGCCAGGAGACGATGCCGCGCGGCGACTCGATGCGCGCGAGCTGCGTGCCGGCGTTCACGTAGACGATGGTCCCGGCGAGCATGCCGAGCTGGCTCACCCAGTAGAACGTCCACGTGCGCATCGGCGTCAGGCCCATCGCCAGGTTGATGGCGAAGTACGGTACCGCCGGGATGAGGCGCAGCGTGAAGAGGTAGAAGCCGCCTTCGCGCGCCACGCCGCGGTTGATCGCCTCGAGCGGGCGGCCGAAGCGGCTCTGCACCCAGTCACGCAGGACGAGGCGCGAGGCGAGGAAGGCGATCGTCGCGCCGATGCTCGCGGCGAAGGAGACGAGCACCGTGCCCCACACGAGGCCGAAGATCGCGCCGGCGGCGAGCGTCAGCACGGTGGCCGCGCCGGCGAGCGAGAGGCCCGTCAGCGCGACGTACAGCGCGAAGTAGCCGATGGCGGTGCGCCAGGGATGCGCGTGATGGTAGGCGTCGATCGCCGCCTGCTGCGCCCTGATGTTCTCGAAGGTGAAATAGCGCTCCGCCCCGGCCGCGAAGAACGCGGCCAGCGCTGCCACGATGAGGAGAAGGACGAGGAGGCGCCGGGCGCCGGCGCTAGGCATGCAAGGCGCCGCCGCAGGAGGAGCCCTGCCCCGCGGTGCAGCCAAAGCAATGGTCGCGCACGGCGATGCTCGCGCCCTCGAGCTCGCGCGCGGCGAGCTCGGCGAGCCTGACGCGACGGCCGCCGAGCGGCACGCCGAGCATCTGGTTGAAGTCGCAGTCGTATACGAATCCCTGCCAGTCGACGGAAATCAGCGAGCGGCACATCACGCTGTCGAGGTTCTCGTCGCGGTGGGAGGTGTGCAGCAGCGCCATGTACTGGTTGAAGGTTCCCTTCGACACCAGCGTCGAGCCGAAGCGCTGGATCGGCATGTTGGCGAGCGTGTAGAGGCGGTTGAAGCGCACACCGTGGCGCTCGCCGAGCTCGCGCTTGTAGTCCGCCTCGAGCTTGTCCTGGGCCGGCGGCAGCGAGGGACCCTGCGGGTTGTAGACCAGGTTCAGCGCGAGCCGGTCGCCGTAGCCGAGCCGGTTCAGCTCGCGCAGCGCCGCGATGCTGCGCTCGTAGACCCCCGCCCCGCGCTGGCGATCGACCAGCTCGAGCGTGTAGCAAGGCAGCGAGGCGATGATCTCGACCCGCTCGCGCGCCAGGAACTCGGCCAGATCACCCTGCCCGGGCTCCTGCAGGATGGTGAGGTTGCAGCGGTCGATGACCTGCTTGCCCAGCCGCCGCGCGCGCGACACGAGACTGCGGAACTGCGGATGCAGCTCCGGGGCGCCGCCCGTGATGTCGAGCGTCGCGACGCGAGGCAGGAAGGCGACCACGTCCTCGATCACCTCCGGCGGCATCATCTCGGTGCGCGCCGGGCCGGCGTTGACGTGGCAGTGCACGCAACTCTGGTTGCAGCGGTAGCCGACGTTGACCTGCAGCGTCTCCAGCCGCTTGCGGCGCAAGGCCGGGAAGCCGTATTGCCGCAGCAGAGGGAGCGTCGCATGCATCAGAGCAGGTGCGGCGGCGGCGCACCGCCGGCCTGCTGCTCGTCCAGCAGGCCGAGGAGGCGCGCGCTCGTCGCACGGAGGCGCTGCGACAGCATCAGCACCAGCTCCATCAGGATCTTGGCGCCGAGGAGGGGCTGCTCGACGATGATCCGCGCGAGGCTCTCGCGGTCGAGCACGGCGATGAGCGTCCGCTCGGCCGCCACGCAGGTGGCGAAGCGCGCCTCGCCGTCGATCATCGACATCTCGCCGAGCGTGCGCCCGGCATCGACCGTGGCGAGGAGCTGCGGCGTGTTCCAGCGGTCGCGCTTCAGCACCTCGACCCTGCCTTCGATCAGCATCAGCATGAAATCGCCGCCGTCGCCTTCGCGGATGATCTCCATGGCGGGCTCGGCGCGGTACACGTCCATGAAGTGCGCGAGCGTGCTCACCTCGGAGAGCGAGAAGTGCTCGAGCAGCGTGCACTTCGGGATGAGCGCCTGGATCTGGCCGGCGAACTTGGCCGCGTCGCCGAGGTACTCGAGGTGCGCGAGCTGCTGCAGGCGCTGTGCCATGGGCTCGGCTGATTATGCCAAAGCGGAGCGCCTGCGCTTGACCGCCTCGGCCAGGGCGGCGAGAACCTTTGTCGAATCGTCCCAGCCAAGGCAAGGATCTGTAATGCTCTGTCCGAAGACCAGCGGTTTGCCGCCCTCCAGCTCCTGGCGCCCTTCCACCAGGTGCGATTCGACCATCACCCCGACGATGCGCCGCTCGCCGCGGGCGAGCTGCGCGGCGATGTCGCGCGCCACGTCGATCTGGCGCTTGTACTGCTTCGCCGCGTTGGCGTGCGAGCAGTCGATCATCAGGCGCTCGGGCAGACCTGCGCGCGCGAGCTCGGCGCAGGCCGCCTGCACGCTCGCCGCGTCGTAGTTCGGCTCGCGCCCGCCGCGCAGGATGATGTGGCAGTCCTCGTTGCCGCGCGTCTCGACGATCGCCACCTGGCCGCTCTTGTGCACGGAGAGGAAGTGGTGCTTCTGGCGCGCCGCCAGCAGCGCGTCGACCGCGATCTTGACGTTGCCGTCGGTGCCGTTCTTGAAGCCGACCGCGGCCGAGAGCCCCGAGGCGAGCTCGCGGTGCACCTGGCTTTCGGTCGTGCGCGCGCCGATCGCGCCCCAGGAGACGAGGTCGCCGATGTACTGCGGCGAGATCACGTCGAGGAACTCGCAGCCCGCCGGCACGCCCGCCTGGTTGATGCGCACCAGCAGGTCGCGCGCGATGCGCAGCCCCTCGTTGATGCGGAAGCTGCCGTTGAGATAGGGATCGTTGATCAGCCCCTTCCAGCCGACCGTGGTGCGCGGCTTCTCGAAGTACACGCGCATCAGGAGCTCCAGCTCGCCCGCGTGGCGCTGTCTCTCTTCCGCCAGCCTCTGCGCGTACGCGATTGCTGCGGCCGGGTCGTGGATCGAGCACGGTCCCATCACCACCAGCAGCCGCTCGGAGCGCCCCTGCAGGATCTGGCGCACCTGGCGGCGCGTCTCGGTGATCTGCGCCTCGACCGCCGTGCCCTGGATCGGGAAGAAGCGGATCAGGTGCTCCGGCGGCGGCAGCGGGACGACATCCTCGATGCGCTCGTCGTCGGTGAGCGAGGTCTTGTCGGCCGGTAGCGGGGAGTAGCTGTCGAGGGGCGGGGTCATTTTTGGCCTCCCAAAAACAAAACCGCCAGGCTTTTGGCGCTGGCGGTTTTGGTTGGATTCGTTAAGGTGAGCTTAGTCGGTCCAGTCCGCCAGGCGGCAGTGGAGGTAAAAGAAAAAGCCAAAGAACCAGCGGCTCATGGACCGCATTGAAGCATGCCCACGGCGCGGCTGTCTACTTGGGCCACAGGACCATCTGCGTGCAGCGGAAGAACGCGATCCGCGCCGCGCTTCCTTCAACGCTGACTACCGCATCCCAGACCTGCGTGGTGCGGCCGAGGTGTAGCGGCGTGGCGCGGCAGAGAATCGCGCCTTCGCGCGTCGTGCCGAGGAAGTTGGCCTTGAGCTCGATGGTGGTGAAGCCGCTCGCGCCCTGCGGCAGCGCGGCCACGCAGCCGTAGCCGCAGCTCGTGTCGGCCAGCGCCACCACCGATGCCGCGTGCAGGTAGCCGTTCGGCGCCATCACGCTCTTTTGCACGCTCATGCGACTTTCGACCAGCGCGGCGCTCACCGTGATGATTTCCACACCGAGGTGTCCGGGCAGATGTCCGGCGCCGAAACTTTGGAAGTGCTCGCGCGTTATAGTAGGCATGCGACTAACTGTAACCGATTGGCACTCGGCGACGTCCACTGCTAGGCGTAGTGTTTGCTTGGACTATGGGGCCATGCTACTTTTTTCACTCGGAGTAGGTACACCGCCTAATAAGCAGCCAATGAGAGGTGACCAATGTCGGCAACAGTGACGATTCCGATCGCCGGGTTCAAGGACGTTTACGAAGTCCCGGCCGTAGAAAAAGCCCTGCAGGAGCTATCGCCTTCCGCCAACGAGGCGCTGCGCGCCGTCTACGAGAAGATGCTGCGCCTGGGCGGCCAGCGCTTCACCGTCAAGCCCTCGGCGCTGCCCGAGATGGAGGGCCTCTTCCAGGAGCTGCCGAACTTCACCCAGGTGCTCGAGGACATCCGCAAGCACCTCGCGCTGTGCGTCGATTCGAATGATTCGATCGAGCTGCCGCCGATGCTGCTGCTCGGCGAGCCGGGCATCGGCAAGACGCACTTCGCGCGGAAACTGGCACAACTGCTGGGCACCGGGTTTGGCTTCGTGCCGATGAGCTCGCTGACCGCGGGGTGGGTACTCTCCGGCGCGTCGTCGCAGTGGAAGAACGCGAAGCCGGGCAAGGTGTTCGACACCTTCCTCAACGGCGAGTACGCCAACCCGGTGATCGTGGTGGACGAGCTCGACAAGGCCAGCTCCGATGGCCAGTACGATCCGCTCGGCGCGCTGTACGAGCTCCTCGAAGTCCAGACCGCGACGCGCTTCGTCGACGAATTCGTCGAGCTGCCGATCGACGCCTCGGGCGCCGTTTGGCTCGCCACCGCCAACGACACTTCACGCATCCCGGAGCCGCTGGTGAACCGCCTGACGGTGTACGAGATCGAGGCGCCCGATGAGGCCGGCTCGATGCGCATCGCCAAGACGATCTACAGCGAAGTGCGCAACGCGCACGACTGGGGACGCCAGTTCCCCGAGGCGCCGGGCGCCTCCACCCTCGAGAAGCTCGCCGGCCTGCCGCCGCGCGAGATGCGCCGCGCCCTCCAGGGCGCTTTTGGCAACGCCAAGCTCGACGGCCGCAGCGAAGTGCGTCCCGACGACGTGCAGCCTGGGCGCAGCCGCCGGCAAAAGATCGGTTTCTAGAAGTACGCAAGCAGCCGCCCGCAGGCGATCACGCTGATCCAGATCGCCAGCGACAACGCGCCGGCGAGGCGCGCCGAGGGCGGCGGCGGCAGCCGGCGCATCTGCTCCGAATCCCAGACGTCCACGGTCCGGAACGTGATGGCGTGAAACGCAACCGCATTGACTCCGGCGGCCATGATGAGGCACATCTTGAGCACGAACACCGGGCTCGCGATGAAGTCGCTCGCATGGGCGACGAACATCATCAGGCCGCTCGGCACGATGAGCAGGAAGCTCGCCGCGCTCCACGGCAGCACCTGCGCCGCGAGCGGCTTCACCGGGACACGCTGCCAGAGGCCGAGCAGCCGCAGATCGAGCACCGCGATGGAGCCGAACAGCAGCGCAATGCCCAACAAGTGGGCAATTTCGACCGCCGGGTAGAGCCACAGCCACTGGCGCATCGCCTGGCCGAGGGCCGAGGCTTCCAGCGCGCCAAGCGGCGTCATCTCAACTCGAAGGTCTTGCCTTCCAAGGTGATGCGCTCGGCGCGCATCTCTTCGGGCTTGTTGCGGTTGGCATAGCCCTCGACGCTCGCACTCGCGCCCGGCTTGAGCATGCCTTTCTCCAGGCCGCGGCGCTCCATGCGCGAGGGCGGCGCGAGCACCACGTTCCAGGTCTTGGCAGGCGTCTCGAGCCGCACGTGGCCGTGCGGGTGCTCGTAGCCCGATTCCACGATCTTGCCGGTCAGCTTGAGCGTGTTCGCGCTGTCGTACTCGCTCCAGCCGTGATGCGCATTGCCGGCCACCGGCAGCGCGAGCGCCAGCGCCGCAAGAAGCTTCCTCATACGCGTTGCTCCACCCACGATTTCACCGATTGCAGCGCGCCGGGCAGCCCGGCGGGGTTGGTGCCGCCGGCCTGCGCCATGTCGGGCCGGCCGCCGCCCTTGCCGCCGACCTGCTGCGCCACGTAGTTCACCAGCTCGCCGGCCTTGACCCGGGCCGTGAGATCCGGCGTCACGCCGGCGATCAGCGACACCTTGCCGTCGTTCACCGCGCCGAGCACGATCGCCGCGGATTTCAGCTTGTCCTTCAGCCGGTCGACCGTCTCGCGCATGGTCCTGGGATCCGCATCGTCCAGCGTGACGGCAAGCACGCGCATCACCTGCCCGTTTTTGGCCTTTACCTCGACCGCCTGCGAGCTCAGGTCCGTGCCCTGCCCGCTCAGGAGCTTCGAGCGCATGCGCGAGAGCTCTTTCTCCAGCGCCTTTTTCTCCTCCAGGAGCGAGACCACTGCCTTCTCGGCCATGCCCGGCCCCGGCTGCGCGCGCAGCTGCCGCGCCACCTCGCGGAATTCCTGCAGCTGCGCATTCATCGTCGCCAGCGCGGTCAGGCCGGTGGTGGCCTCGACGCGGCGGATGCCGGCGGCGACGCCGCCTTCGGAGGTGATCTTGAAGACGCCGATGTCGCCGGTGCGGGCGACGTGCGTGCCGCCGCAGAACTCGCGCGACGAGCCGATGTCGAGCACTCGCACCTCGTCGCCGTACTTCTCGCCGAACAGCATCATCGCGCCCGAGCCCTTTGCCTGCTCGAACGGCATCACCTGCGCGCGCGTCGGCGTGTTCTGCAGGATCTCGGCGTTGACCCGCATCTCGACCTTGCGGATCTCCTCGTCGGTGAGCGGCTTGTTGTGCGAGAAATCGAAGCGCGTCTTGTCGGCGTCGACCAGCGAGCCCTTCTGCTGCACGTGCGGCCCGAGCACCTCGCGCAGCGCCTTATGCATGAGGTGGGTGACCGAGTGGTTGCGCATCGTGCGCTCGCGCAGCACGGCGTCGACGCGCGCCTCCACGCGGTCGCCGACCTTCAGCGCGCCGGTCTTCATGGTGCCGTGGTGGCCGAAGACGTCGGCCTGGATCTTCTGCGTGTCCTCGACGGCGAAGGTACCGGCCGAGCCGACGATCTCGCCGCGGTCGCCCACCTGGCCGCCCGACTCGGCGTAGAACGACGTCTCGTCGAGCACCACGGTGCCGGACTCGCCGCTCTTCAGGCTCTGCACCTGGGCGCCCTCGCGGTAGAGCGCCACGACCTTCCCCGGGTGCGAGAGCTTCTCGTAGCCATGGAACACGGTCTTGCCGCCGGAGTACTCGAGCGCCGCCTCGGCAGCGAACTTCGAGCGGGAGCGCGCGCGCTCGCGCTGCTGCTCCATCGCCGCCTCGAACCCCGCCATGTCGATCATCACGCCGCGCTCGCGGCAGATGTCGGCGGTGAGATCGACGGGGAAACCGAACGTGTCATACAGGCGGAAGACGGTCTCGCCGTCCAGCAGCTTCTCGCCGGAGGCGAGCGCCGACTCGAGCACCGCCATGCCGTTCTCGAGCGTCTCGGCAAAGCGCTTCTCCTCCTGCTGCAGCACGTCGGCGACCCGCTCCTTCTCGCGACGCAGCTCGGGATACGCATCGCCCATTACCCGGTCGAGGTCCGGCACCAGGCGGTAGAAGAACGGCTCCTTCTGGCCGAGCTTGTAACCGTGGCGGATCGCGCGGCGGATGATCCGGCGCAGCACGTAGCCGCGGCCTTCATTGCCCGGAATCACGCCGTCGACGATGAGGAAGCTGCACGCGCGGATATGGTCCGCGATGACGTTGAGCGACGGATTCTTCAGCTCGCGCGCATGCGTCTCCCGCGCGGCGGCCTTGATCAGGTCCTGGAAGAGGTCGATCTCGTAGTTCGAGTGCTTGCCCTGCAGCACGGCGGCGATGCGCTCGAGCCCCATGCCGGTGTCGACGGAGGGCTTGGGCAGCGGATTCATGCTGCCCTGCTCGTCGCGGTTGTACTGCATGAACACCAGATTCCAGATCTCGATGTAGCGGTCGCCTTCCGCATCCGGCGAGCCCGGCGGGCCGCCGGCAATGCCGGCCCCGTGGTCGTAGAAGATCTCGCTGCACGGACCGCAGGGACCGCTGTCGGCCATCTGCCAGAAGTTGTCGGACTGGAATTTGGCGCCGCCCGGCTTGTCGCCGATGCGCACCACGCGCTCCTTCGGCAGGCCGATCATCTTCGTCCACAAGTCGTACGCCTCGTCGTCGGTCTGGTACACCGTCGCCCACAGGCGATCGGCCGGCAGCTTGTAGACCTTGGTGAGCAGCTCCCACGCGAAAGCGATCGCGTCCTTCTTGAAGTAATCGCCGAAGGAAAAGTTGCCGAGCATCTCGAAGAACGTGTGGTGCCGCGCGGTGTAGCCGACGTTCTCGAGGTCGTTGTGCTTGCCGCCCGCGCGCAGGCTGCGCTGCGCGGTGGTGGCCCGCTTGTACGGCCGCGGGTCCTTGCCGAGGAAGACGTCCTTGAACTGGACCATGCCCGAGTTGACGAAGAGCAGCGTCGGGTCGTTGGCGGGCACGAGCGAGCTCGAGGGCACGATGGTGTGGCCCTTCGAGCGGAAAAACTCGAGGAAGCTCGAGCGGATCTCGCTGGACTTCATTGGGACCATTCTACTGCAGTGCGGCAAAAAACCCGGAGCGCCGCGGACGCCCCGGAAATGCCCCGCTATGCGTTGATGCGGCCGTACTTCAAGAGTCGTGCGCGCACCGCTCCCATCGTGCGCTCGTGCGCCGCCGCCAGCTCCTGCAACGCGCGCCCGGCGTCGAAGGCGGCGAGGAGCTTGCGGTCCTCGTCTTCCGTCCAGGGCTCGCCGGTCTTCGGCGGCATCTGCGCCTTGCGCCGCTCGAAGCGCTCCATCCGCTCGAGCGCGGACGCGGCCTCGTACAGCGCGCGCACCACGAGCGGCCGCTGGTAGGCGCTCTCCGCCGGGAACACTTCCCCGGTCTCCGGATCGACGCCGTTCGCGAGCGAGCGCACGACGGCCAATGCTTGTGCCTGTTCCATTTCGTTCACCTCCTCCCCGCAGTAAAACCTGCATCGGGATGAACGCGCGGCAACGCTGCGTGGTGTACAGCGCGCAGCAAAATAAACGACGGGATAATTGGATCATGCTCGGCGGGCCTGCGATCTGCGCGTTGGCGTGCACGTTGTGCGCGATGCCGGCGCTCGCGCAGACGGTGAGCGACGCGGACCTGCAGAAGCGCGCCAACGCCGTGCTGACGCTGATGGGATTCGCCCTGACGCCGGACGTCACGACCGGCTCGCTCTCCATCAGCGACCAGAACGCCGGGAACCCCTACTTCCGCCAGACCTCGATCAGCGCAGGCGGGACGCTCAGCGGGCGCGCGCTGTACCTCGAAGGCACTTTGGCGTACGGACGCTACGACCCTACATTCGCCACGAACGAGGGCGGCGTCCCGCAAAGCATTTCGGTCAAGTGGGACAGCGTGCTCGGGTCGGGCGGTATCGGCTGGGATTTCCCGCTTGCGCGCAACCTCGTCATCCGGCCGATCCTCAACGCTTCGCTCGGCCGCGTGGAAGGCGAAGCGAGCGCTGCCGTGGTGCCGCCGGCCGGAAGTCGGACGGTGGAATTCCTGAGGCGGGGGCGGCTCAATGCGGCCGGGCTCGGCGGCTCCGTCATGCTCGACTATGAACGCTATGGCCCCGAGAGCGAGGTCGACGCCGAGCTGCGCTACACCAATATCCATCTCCAGAGTGTCCAGAGCTCCAGCGCCGTGCAGGGCCACGCCACCGCGCAGAGCGCCTCGTTCTGGTCGCGCTATCGCGCGCCGACCGGCTGGGTCGCGCTCGAGCGGCCCGTGCGCTACGTGCTCGAGTACGCGCACACGCGGTTTCTCGGCAACCTCGAGGGCGCGCTCGGTTTCGACTACGTGAACTCGTTCGGCGCCGGGCTGGAGCTCGATACGAGCCGTTACGACGCCTATGTCACGCGCATGCGCCTCGTGCTGCGCTACAAGGCCGGCAACAATGTGACCGGCTGGGCGGTCGGGCTCGCCGCCAGCTTCTAGCGGTCAGTCCTCCATTCGCAGCAGCCTTTGCACGACCTCGAACGAAAATCCGCGACTCTGCAGGAAGCGCGCGCGCTTCGCTTTTTCTTCGCGCGTCGTCGCCGGGTGGCGGTATTTGCGCGCGAGGATGGCCTTCGCTTTCTCAAGGTCACCTTCTGATGAGACGCGCTCGATCACGGATTCGGCGACGCCGTGCGCCTTCAGATCTTGGCGGATCTTCGCTGCGCCGTACTTGCGCGAGAGCCAGTGCGTGCGCGTCTCGGCGTAGCGCTCGTCCGAGAGCTGCCTGCGTTTCGCAAGGTCGTCGAGCACCGCTTCCAGTGCTTGCGGCGATTCGGCATACGGCGCGAGCTTGCGGGCAAGCTCCGCCCGCGAGTGCTCACGTCTCATTAGATATCTGAGTGCGCGAACCTTGAGCGCTACCGCAGAATCCGGCCGAGGTTTCACTTGTGGTCCGCAGCCCCGCGACCGCTGATAGCCTAGGCTGCTCGACGCTTCCTTTCCGGGAAGAAAATCCCCCAGCAACGGGAGTCCCCGACAAGAAGGCCAATCCCGTCGCTTGGCGGTTTTTCGCAAGGCTCGGCGCCAAAAAATGTCGCCAGCTTCAACGCGCGCGGCGAAAAGTACGCTGTCAACTGGTTAGCTTCGGGATCGTGGCGCGTAAAGACGGCCATGTCGGACGGTTGCCCGCAAGCAGCGAATATCGGCAAGAACATTTCTTGGATCCGCCGCGACGGAGCGAAGGCGGCAACGCCATCCCCAAGCGTTTTGCAGTGCCAGGTATCCATGCGGAAGCCCCTTGGCTATCCACGCTTGCGAGTAGGCAGGTGCTCCACCTTCTTGTCCGCCGCCGGCTCCTCGACTTTGGCGGCGCGCGGCACGCCGCCCATTACGCCCGCTTTCTCGCGGATCTTGGCCTCGATCTCGCGAGCGAGCTGCGGATTTTCTTTCAGGAAATCGCGCGCGTTGTCCTTGCCCTGGCCGAGGCGGTCGCTGTTGTAGATGTACCAGGCGCCCGACTTCTCCAGCACCTGGAGGTTGACGCCGATCTCCAGCACTTCGCCTTCGCGGGAGATGCCCTCGCCGTACATGATGTCGAACTCGGCCTGCTTGAAGGGCGGCGCCACCTTGTTCTTCACCACCTTGACGCGGGTCTCGGAGCCCGTCACCTCGTCGCCCTTCTTGATCGAGCCGATGCGGCGAATGTCCATGCGCACCGAGGCGTAGAACTTGAGCGCGTTGCCGCCGGTGGTGGTCTCGGGGTTGCCGAACATGACGCCGATCTTCATCCGGATCTGGTTGATGAAGATCACCAGGGTATTCGTGCGCTTGATATTTCCGGTGAGTTTCCTCAGCGCCTGGCTCATGAGCCGCGCCTGCAGGCCCATCTGGGGCTCGCCCATTTCCCCTTCGATCTCGGCCTTGGGCGTGAGCGCCGCGACCGAGTCGATAACGATCACGTCGACGGCACCCGAACGCACCAGCATGTCGGCGATCTCGAGCGCCTGCTCGCCGGTGTCGGGCTGTGAAATGAGCAAGTCTTCGGTCTTGACACCCAGCTTGGCGGCGTAGGAAATGTCGAGCGCGTTCTCCGCGTCGATGAAGGCGGCGGTGCCGCCGACCTTCTGCATCTCCGCGATGACCTGCAGCGTGAGCGTGGTTTTGCCCGAGGACTCGGGGCCGTAGATCTCGACCACCCTGCCGCGCGGCAAACCTCCCACGCCGAGCGCTAGATCCAGGCCGAGCGAACCGGTGGACACCACCTCGATGTCCTTGATGGCCGCGTCGTCCATCTTCATGATCGAGCCCTTGCCGAACTGCTTCTCGATCTGCGAAAGCGCCGCGGCTAATGCCTTAGACTTGTTGTCATCCATTCGATGTACCTCTTGTTTTAGGTTGTCGGCATCTAACGGCAGGCGCCCTATGGATAGGGACGCTGGGCCCACACCGGATACTGTATAAACGTCCATGATTGTGAAACCGTTGACCGGCGTCTGTCAACTGCGAAAAATCCTTTAGGAGACAAACCAATGGCGAAAGTCGCGTTCCTCGGCCTGGGCGTCATGGGCTACCCGATGGCGGGGCACCTGGTGAAGAAAGGCGGCCACGACGTCACCGTCTATAACCGCACCGCCGCGAAGGCGCAGCAGTGGGCCAAGGAGTACGCCGGCAAGCATGCCGCAACCCCGCGCGAGGCGGCAAAGGACTGCGATTTCGTGATGATGTGCGTCGGCAACGACGACGACGTGCGCTCGGTCGTCTACGGGGACAACGGCGTCCTCGCCGGCATGAAGCGCGGCGCGATCCTCGTCGACCACACCACCGCCTCGGCGACGGTCGCGCGCGAGGTCCATGGCAAGGCCAAGGAGAAGGGCATCGGCTTCGTCGACGCCCCCGTGTCCGGCGGCCAGGCCGGCGCGGTAAACGGCCAGCTCGGCATCATGTGCGGCGGCGAGCAGGCCGACTTCGACAAGGCGAAGCCGGTGATGGACAGCTACGCCAAGATGTGCGCGCTGATCGGCGGACCCGGCGCCGGGCAGCTCACGAAGATGGTGAACCAGATCTGCATCGTCGGCATCGCCGAGGGCCTGGCCGAAGCGATCGCCTTCGCCAAGCGCAACAAGCTGGACGTCGAGAAGGTCATCTCGGTCCTCTCGAAAGGCGCCGCGCACTCCTGGCAGATGGAGAACCGCTGGAAGCAGATGGACGAGTTGAAAGCCGAGGGCTTCGGCTTCGCCACCGAGTGGATGCGCAAGGATATGAGCATCTGTCTCGATCAGGCGCGCAAGAGCGGCGCCGCGCTTCCCGTCGCGGCGCTGGTCGACCAGTTCTACTCGCGGCTCGAAGCGCGCGGCGGCAAGCGCTGGGACAGCACCGCGGGGCTGATCCAGCTCCTGTTGAAGGACTAGAGCGGCTTAACGTTGCCGAGCAGCGTCGGCACCAGCTCCGACACCGTCGGGTGGATGTGCATCGCGCGCTGGATGGTGGTGTAGGGCCGCCTGGCGTACATCATGTCGAGCAGCGAATGCACCACCTCGTCGCCGCTCATGCCGAGGATCGTGGCGCCGAGCAGCTCCTTCGAGTCGGCGTCGACCAGCACCTTCATGAAGCCCTGCGTCTCGCCCGCCTCGCGCGCGCGGCTGACGCGGCTCATGGGCATTTTGCCCATCAGCACGCGCTTGCCACTCTTGCGCGCCTCGGCTTCCGTCATCCCGGCGCGGCCGAGCGGCGGGTCGATGAACAGCGCATACGCCTGGATACGGTCGGAGATGCGCCGCTGGTCGTTGTCGAAGAGGTTGGCGGCGACGATTTCGAAGTCGTTGTAGGCGGTGTGAGTGAAGGCGCCGCGGCCGTTGCATTCGCCGAGTGCCCAGACGCCGTTCACGCTCGTGCGGCATTCATCGTCGACCTTGATGTAACCGCGCTCGTCGGTCTCGATGCCGGCCTCGCGCAGGCCGAGATCGTCCGTGTTGGGCGTGCGGCCGACGGCGAGCAGCGCGTGGCTACCCTCCGCGAGCGGCTTGCCGCTCTTGCAGTGCAAGCTGACGACGATCTGCTTGCCCTTCTTTTCGAGCGCCATGCATTCGGCGTCGGTGCGGATCCTGATGCCCTCGCGCTTGAGCACGGCGGCGATCTCGGCCGCCACGTCGTCGTCCTCGCGCGGCAGGAGCTTCGGCATGCGCTCCACCACCGTCACCTGCGAGCCGAAGCGCCGGTACATCTGCGCGAATTCAAGACCGATGTAGCTGCCGCCGACGATCACCAGGTGCCGCGGCAGGAAGCCCACCTTCATGATGCCGCTGTTGGTGAAGAACGGCACGTCCTTGATACCGGGCAGATCGGGCACCGCGGCGCGCGCGCCGACGTTGATGAAGATGCGCTCGGCCTCGAGCTCGCGGCCGTTCACGGCGACGCGGCGGCTGGAGATGAACCGGCCATGGCCGAGCGTCAGCGTCACGTGCTTCATGCCGTCGATCCACTTCTTCAGCCCTTCGATCGACTGGCGCACCACGCGGTCCTTGCGCCGCTTGACGGCTGCCATGTCGACGCGCGCGGCGCTGCGCGCAAAACCGTAGTCCGGCCCGCGTCTCGCGAGGTGCGCCGCACGCGCGCTGGCGATCAGCGTCTTGGTCGGGATGCAGCCCGTGTTGACGCAGGTGCCGCCGAGGAGCTTGCGCTCGATGACCGCGGTCTTCAGGCCTTCCCTGTCGAGGCGCGCGCAGAGCGCGGGCGCCGCCTGCCCCACGCCGATGACGATGGCGTCAAAGCGCTCGGCCATCAGCGACGGCGGAAAACCA
>DASQAW010000258.1:0-2773 GCA_035635495.1 Burkholderiales bacterium | reverse complement strand
GCGACGGCGGCGTCGACGTCCTTCGCGTTGCCGGCCGGCACGCGGCCCATCACCTCGCCGGTGCCGGCGTTGTGCACGTCGATCATTTCACCGCCGGAAGGAGCGACCCAGCGGCCGCCGATGAACAGCTTGTCGCGGACGAGCATCCGATTCTCCTCGTGAACCGCGACATTTTAGCCGAGTGTCCGATATATACTCCGCGCGATGCCACGAAAAGCGAAAGCAGTGGTGTTCAGGGAGCTGAATAAGCCGGTGGTGGTCGAGGAGGTCACGGTCGAGCCGCCGCGGCGCGGCGAAGTCACCGTCAAGCTCGGCGCATGCGGCGTCTGCCACTCCGATCTTTCGGCGACCAACGGCACGATCCCGATGCCGCCGCCGCTGATCCTCGGCCACGAGGCCGCCGGAGAAGTGGTCGAGGTGGGCGAGGGCGTGGACGGATTCGCGCTCGGCGATCACGTCGTCTCCTCGTTCATCTACATGTGCGGCAAGTGCCGCTTCTGCTCGGCCGGCCGCCCGGTGCTGTGCCTCGAGCAGGGCAAGGCGATCACCACGCTGCCCGACGGCACGCTGCGCACTCGTGACGCCCGGGGCGCTCCGCTCAACGTCTTCTCGGGCTGCGGCGTCATGGCGGAGTACGCCACGGTCCACGGCGACAATCTCGTCAGGATCGATCCGAAGATCCCGCTCGACCGCGCGGCGCTGGTGGGCTGCGCGGTGACGACCGGGGTCGGCGCCGTGATCAATACCGCCAAAGTCACGCCCGGGTCCACGGTCGCAGTGCTCGGCTGCGGCGGCGTCGGCTTGAATGTCATCCAGGGCGCCCGCATAGCAGGCGCAGCTCGTATCATCGCCGTCGACGCCATGGAGGCGAAACTGTTGCTCGCCAAGAAGTTCGGGGCGACCGCGACGCTGCTCGCGAAGCCGGGCGAGGACCTCGCCAAGGCGCTGAAGAAGCTCACCGGAGGCGGGCCCGACTATGCCTTCGAGTGCGTCGGCAACGGCGAGCTCGCCGCGGCCGCGTACCGCGCCATTTGCCGCGGCGGCGTGGCGGTGGTGGTCGGCGTGGCGAAGCCCGGCGACTCGACCGCGGTGCGCACCATGACGCTGCCGTTCGAGGAAAAGACGCTGACCGGCAGCTACTTCGGGTCCTGCGTGCCGCGCGTCGACTTCCCGCGCATGCTGGGCCTTTACCTGGGCGGGCAGCTGAAGCTCGACGAGCTCATCACCCGGCGCTATTCGATCGACGAGGCGGCGCAGGCCTTCGCCGACCTCGAGTCGGGCAAGAACGCGCGCGGCGTGATCGTGTTCCCGCAATGACCGGCCGCATCCTGGTGGTCGACGATCAGCGCGCCATCGCGGAGATGATGGCCGGCGTGCTGCAGGGGCGCGGCTACGAGGTGCTTACCGCCTTCGACGGCGAGACGGCGCTGCGCCAGGTGCGCGCCGAGCGGCCCGATCTGGTGGTGTCGGACATCCTGATGCCGGGGATGGACGGCTACGAGCTGTGCCGCCGGGTGCGCTCCGATCCGCTCACCGCCCTGCTGCCGATCGTGCTCGTCACCTCGCTCGAGCCGCAGGCCGAGCGCATCAACGGCCTGGAGGCGGGCGCCGACGATTTCCTGTCCAAGCCGGTCAACTGGGACGAGCTGTTCGCGCGCGTGAAGTCGCTGCTGCGCGTGAAGCGCCTGCAGGACGAGGTGGTGAGCTGGAACATGGAGCTGGAGGGGCGCGTGCGCGACCAGGTCTCGCAGCTCGAGCGGCTCTCCCGGCTGAAGCGCTTCTTCTCGCGGCAGGTGGCCGAAGCGATCGTCGCCGGCGGCGAGGAGATCCTCAAGCCGCACCGGCGCGACATCACCGCGGTGTTCCTCGACCTGCGCGGCTTTACCGCCTTCACCGACCGCGCCGACCCCGACGAAGTACTAGAGCTGCTGCGCACCTACCACGCGACGCTCGGCGCGACCATCGAGGAGTTCGGCGGCACGCTCGAGCATTTTGCCGGCGACGGCATGATGATCATCTTCAACGACCCGTTCACCGTGGACCGCCCCGCCGAGCGCGCGGTGCGCATGGCGATCGCGCTGCAGCGCGCTTTCGGCCCGATCGCCCGCGCCTGGGCGAAGCTGGGCCATGACGTCGGCCTGGGCATCGGCATCGCGCAGGGCGAGGCGACGCTCGGGGTGATCGGCTTCGAGCAGCGCTGGGAGTACGCGGCGATCGGCAACGTGCCGAACCTCGCGGCGCGGCTCTGCGGCGAGGCGGGCGCCGGCGAGATCATTCTCGACGCGCCGACCGAGCGCGCGGTCGTCACCGTCGCCGCCACCGAGCCTGTCGGCCCGCTCACGCTGCGCGGCTTTCAGCAGGCCGTGCCGGCGTTCAAGCTGAAGGCGTTGAGGTAGCTCTCAGGCCACTTCGAACAGGCCGGCGGCGCCCATGCCGCCGCCGATGCACATCGTAACGACGACGAACTTCGCCTTGCGGCGCCGGCCTTCGATGAGCGCGTGCCCGGTGAGCCGCGCGCCGCTCATGCCGTAGGGGTGGCCGAGCGCGATCGCCCCGCCGTTGACGTTGAGCCGCTCGTCGGGGATGCCGATGCGGTCGCGGCAGTAGAGCACCTGCACCGCGAAGGCCTCGTTCAGCTCCCACAGGTCGATGTCGCCGACTCGCTTGCCGGTCTGCTCGAGCAGCTTGGGCACCGCGAGCACCGGGCCGATCCCCATTTCCTTCGGGTCGCAGCCGGCGACCGCGAAGCCGCGAAAGATGCCGAGCGGCTGCA
>DASQAW010000257.1:0-6456 GCA_035635495.1 Burkholderiales bacterium | reverse complement strand
CACATGCTGACGCAGGCCGGCATCCACCACGTCGAGAACGCGAAGCTGGACGAGATGGCGCGCGACCGCGTGTGGCTTTCTTGCACCATGATTTTGCCGCTGCGCGAAAGAGGTGCCGCCGGATCGGCGATCCGGCCGATCGCGATCGGCGCCGCTACACAAGCTGTGAAAAGATGAGCGCGAGGCCGATGACGGAGACGAGCCACGCTGCCGTGCGCAGCCACGGGATGCCGCCGATGTACACGACCGCGTAGGCGACGCGCGCCCAGAAGAAGAGCTGCGCGCCGAGCAGCGTCGTCGCGTTGGTTTTGCCGGCGAGCGACGCGACGAGCACCAGCGACGCGAACAGCACCAGGTTCTCGAGCATGTTGTGGTGCGCGCGAGCCGCGCGGCCGGCCCAGCCGGTGCACGGCACGAGTCCCTCGCGGTTGCCGGCGAGCGCCGGCAGGCCGACCTGCAACGTGGCGCCGCTGACGGCAATTAACATGTGGACCAAGGTCAGCAGCACCGCCCACACGAGCAGCATTAGTTCCGGCTTCATGTTTTTCCCCTCCCCGAGGATGAGGAACTAATTGTCGCCGATTGTCTACTCGTGTAGACGAGTAGACTTCTGGCGAAAGCTGGAGCAACATGGGTGCAACGCTGTTAAGAAGGAAATAATCGCGACCACTCCTAGAGCCGCGAAGAGCAGCACCTGCAGGAAATTGCGGATCGCCCGATCCGCGGAAGAAAAACTTCCCTACGAAAAGATCCTAGCGCTGCCAGGCCGCGCGCCGGAACTGGCGCCGGCGCGAGGTCACCGCCAGGCGCCGGCCGGCGAATTCGTGGATCTTCTGGCGGATCTCGCCGCGGATGTCCTCGGGAAGCGCAGTCGCCGCATCGTCGAAGCGGACCACCACGTCGTCAGGGGCGGGCGGCCCGTCGTGGAAGAAGCCCCGGGCCTTGTCCCAGACCAGCGCGCGGTCGCTCGAATCCACCCCGTAGCAGAGCTGGAACAATGTCACCTCGCCTGCCGCCTGCCAGACGAAGAGGTCGAAAAAGTCGTCGTGGAACCACCGCCGGCGAGCCGGCGGGTCGTCGGCGACCCCGTGTATTTCTTTGAGCATGTTGTCCCTTGGACCGGGGAGCCCCGGCGAGGGTTCGAGCCTGCAGTCTACCCCGGTGTCAGGGAATTGTTGTCACCAGGTCGCCACAGCCGTGATAGAGGACCGCTCCGGGTCAACTGTGCGCCGTCCGGCGCGTTCGGGAAAGAAGGGGTATGCAATACAAATGACGCAGCCTGACACACGGGCGTAGGGCCTTAGGCATAGGGTCGAATCTTGCCCTGACGAAGGAGTGATGATGGTTAACACAGAGACCACGAAAACGTCGTCGACCGAGCGGCATTCGGATTTTCTCAAGTCGCTGGTCGAATTCACCAAGGATCACCGCGCCGCGCGCTGGAGCGGAACGCTGTCGGAATTTCTCGAAGGCGTATTCCGCGCCGATCCCAAGGGCATCGTGCGCTCGAGCCATCAATACACCTGGGACATGCTGCGCGCCAACGGCTTCGATGAGGGCTTCTCCGCCGGCAGCGGCAAGTTCCGCTGTCAGCTGTTCGAGGACGAGCTCTTCGGCATCGACGACACCATTGCCCGCGTGCTCGACTACTTCAAGGCGGCGAGCGCCGGCTCCGAAGTGGGCAGACGGCTGCTGCTGCTGCTGGGGCCGCCGTCGGGCGGCAAGTCGAGCATGGTGATCCTGCTGAAGCGCGGGCTGGAAGCGTACAGCCAGACCGAAGCCGGCGCGCTCTACGGCATCCACGGCTGCCCGGTGCACGAGTCGCCGCTGCATCTGATCCCGCACACGCTGCGCCCGCAGTTCCGCCAGACCTACGGCGTCGAAATCACCGGCGAGCTCTGCCCCTACTGCGTGAGCCGCCTGCAGCAGGAGTTCAACGGCGACTTCATGCAGATGCCGGTCGAGCGGCTGTTCGTCTCCGAAGCCGCGCGCATGGGCGTCGGCACGTACGCGCCGCACGATCCGACGACGGCGGACATCGCCGATCTGGTCGGCTCGGTCGACCTCTCCAAGGTCTCCGCGTTCGGCGATGAGGGCGACCCGCGCGCGTGGTCCTGGTCGGGCGCGGTGTTCGCCGCGAGCCGCGGGCTTCTCGAGATGATCGAGATCCTGAAGGTGAAGCGCGAGTTCCTCTACCTGCTGCTCACGCTGACGCAGGAGAAGAACGTCAAGGTGTCGCGCTTCCCGCTGATCCACATGGACGAGACGATCGTCGCGCACACCAACTTCGCCGAGTTCCGCAAGTTCCTGCAGGAGCCCGAGAACGAGGCGCTGCTCGACCGGATGGTCATCATCCAGGTGCCGTACACGCTCGACTACAAGGAGGAAGCCCGCATCTACCGCAAGCTGTGCTCCTCGACGCAGGCGTTCCGCGAGGTGCACCTCGATCCGCATGCGCTGCACGTCGCCTCGGTGTTCGCGGTGCTCTCGCGCCTCGGCGAGACCGAGGAGCGCGACGCCGACAACGTGAAGAAGGTACGCCTCTTTGCCGGCGAGGACGTCGAAGGCGTGGCGCCCGGCGATGCGGCCAAGATGAAGGCGAAGAACCCCGACGAAGGCCTCGCCGGCGTCTCGCCGCGCTTCGTCATCAACGCGCTGTCCAACGCCATCATCCAGTCGCAGGCGAAGAGCCTGACGACGATGGATGTGCTGATCGCGCTCAAGGATGCGATCGAGTCCGACGTACGGATCGACGGCAAGAAGAAGAGGAAGTGGGTCGACTTCCTGGTCGCGGTGCGCAAGGACTTCTACAACCGCTGGGTCAAGGAAGACGTCCACAAGGCCTTGTTCGTCTCCTTCGAGCAGGAAGCGCAGCAGCTGCTCGACAAGTACCTCGACGAGGTCGAAGCGACGCTCGACAACCGCACCCTGCGCGACCCGATCACCAGCGAGGAGCGCAAGCCCGACGAGCGCTTCCTGCGCTCGGTGGAGGAGAAGATCCGCATCTCCGAGTCGGGCAAGCTCTCGTTCCGCCAGGAAGTGGTGCGCAAGGCGATGGGTGCCTACAAGCGCGGCGAGAAGTTCACGCTCGACTCGCACGCGCCCCTGCACGACGCGGTCGAGCAGTACCTCTTCGAGAGCCGGCGCGACGTGCTGCGCCTGGTGAGCTCGGCTGCCCGCCCGGACGACGAGACCCGCCAGAAGATCTCGGTGGTGGAGAAACGCCTGGTCGACGAGTACGGCTACGACCCGCACAGCGCGCGCGAAGCGCTCAACTACGTGACCACGCTGCTCGCCCAGGAATGACGTGACCATTCGCATCGCAGCCGAAACTCCGTGGTACGACCTCTTCTCGAGGGGGGCAAGGGATTGGCTGCGGCATAACGAAAAGGTCCGCGACGCGGTCAAGGACACGCTGCCCGAGCTGCTCTCGAACTCGGACCTGATGACCGGCAGCGGCAGCCGCACGGTGGCGGTGCCGGTCAAGTTCCTCGAGCACGCGCGGCTGCGGCTGGCTGAAAGCCAGGTGCAGCAGGGCGCGGGCCAGGGCCGCGGCGAGCCGGGCGACGTGCTCCAGCCCGGCCGCGAGGAAGGCGGCGAGCAGGGCCAGGCCGGCGGCACCGGCGACGGCGAGATCCGCTTCGTCGTCGAGCTGAAGCTCGACGAGATCGTCGACTGGCTGTGGGAAGAGCTCAAGCTTCCCGAGCTCAAGCCCAAGCGCACGGCGACGATCGACCAGGCCGAGTACGTCCGCGAAGGCTGGGACAAGCGCGGCGCGCGCTCGCGCCTCGACCGGCGCCGCACCATGAAGGAGGCGGTGAAGCGCCACGCCATTCAGGGAAACGGTGCCGCCCCGGTGAACGAAGAGCCTATTTCGCTGGTCAACGACGACCTGCGCTTCCGCCAGCTCGTGCGCAGGCCCTCGCCCGCCACCAGCGCCGCGGTGATCTTCGCGCTCGACGTCTCGGGCAGCATGGACGAGGCGCAGCGGCGCCTGGCGAAGCAGTTCTTCTTCTTCGCGCTGCAGGGCATCCGCCGCCAGTACGCCAAGGTCGAGACGGTGTTCCTGGCCCACGCCGCGCAGGCCTGGGAGTTCGACGAGAGCCAGTTCTTCCAGGCCTCTTCGAGCGGCGGCACGGTGACCTCCAGCGTCGCGCGGCTGGCGCTCGAAGTGATGGAGAAGCGCTACGACCCGGCCCGCTACAACGTCTACTTCTTCTACGCCTCCGACGGCGAGAACGCCGCCGAGGACCGCGACGAGGCGCGCACCACGCTCGCCCAGATCGCGGAGCTGGTCAACTACAGCGGCTACTGCGAGACCGGCGGCGTCGCCACCTTCCGGCCGCGCGACACGCAGCTCGCCGAGATCTTCGCCGAGCTGAAGGGATCGGGGCTCGCGGTGGGCACCAGCCACCTCGCCTCGCAGGACGACGTATGGAACGCGATCCGCGAGTTCTTCACCGAGCAGAGCAAGGAATGACCGAGCTCGAGGGATACGCCGAGGGCATCGACGCGCTCGCCCGGCGGCTGGGGATGGATTACTACCCGGTCGACTTCGAGATGGCGCCGGCGTCGCTGATGACCGAAATCGCGGTCTACGGCCTGCCGGTGCGGATGCCGCACTGGTCCTTCGGCGTGCGCTACATCCACCAGCTCGTGCGCCAGAGCATGGGGCACTCGAAGATCTTCGAGGTGATGTTCCCCGGCGACCCCTGCCGCGCCTTCCTGATGGACGGCAACTCGGTCGCCGAGAACGCGCTGGTCACCGCGCACGTCCTCGGCCACGCCGATTTCAGCAAGAACAACCAGCTCTTTGCGCGCTTCCATGCCATGGCCGGCGGCAACATCGTCGAGACCGCCGCGGCGCACGCGCACCGCATCCAGCTCGCGATCGAGGCGCACGGCGTCGAGCGCGTCGAGTCGGTGCTCGACGCGGCGCTCGCGCTCGAGGCGCACATCGACGTCGGCGGCGAGCTGCATCGCGCGCGCTACCCGGAATTCGTCGCGCAGAAGGCGCAGCCGGTCGACACCGCGTTCCAGAGCCGCTTCAAGCAATTGCCCGGCACCGAGGAGCCCGTCGCGCAGAAGTCCGGACAAGTCCGGGCGCCGGTGCCGCCGCACCCCGAGTACGACCTCCTCTGGTTCATCGCCAACTACGCGCCCGAGCTCGAGCAGTGGGAGCGCGACATCTTCCTCATGGTGCGCACCGAGTCGTTCTACTTCTACCCGGTGTTCGCCTGCCAGATCATGAACGAAGGCTGGGCGTCCTACTGGCACGCGCGCCTCTTGCGCGAGGCGGACTTCCTGCCGCAGCCGCTCTACCTATCGGCCATCAAGGCGCACTCGGACGTCGTGCGCCCGTTCGCCAGCGGACAGCAGACCGCGCTCGCCATCAATCCCTACCACCTCGGCTTCACGATCTGGGAGCGCATCGTCGAGAAGCACGGCATCGAGCGCGCGCGCGAGGTGCGGCGCGACGAGGACGACTTCGGCTTCATCCGCAACTGGCTCGACGAGGGACTCGCCAAGGAGGCCGGGCTTTTCGTCTATGAGACCCGGCCCGGCGACGAGATCCGCGTCGCGTCGAAGGACATCAACGCCATCCGCGAGGCGATCCTCGGGCCGAAGTTCAACTTCGGCTCGCCGCGCGTCGCCGCCAGAGAATTGAAGCACGACGGCACGCTCACGCTGGCGCACGACCACGCGAGCGACGGGCGCGGCCTCGACGTCACGCGCGCGAAGCGCGTGCTCGACTACGTGCACCGCGTGTGGCGCCGCCCCGTCAAGCTCGCGACCACCAACGAGCGCAACGAGGCGGTAGAGCTCGCCGCTTAGAGCGCAATAATCAGGATCAGGACGATCAGCAGGATGATGAGCAGCTGGTCGTTGGTGAACGCGCCGCCGGCCGGCAGCAGGTCCACCATCCCGGCAATCTGAGCCACCTCCGAGTCGTTCATCGCGTCGACCCGCGCGGCTGCGTCCTTGGCGTCCACGCCCACTTTCTTCAGCGCCTGCACCATCTCGGGCCGCTCGAGCGCCGCCCTCACCCGCTGGCGCTCCGACTGAACCACCTGGTCGGTGCCGATCATTTCGGCCTGCGCAGCCGGCGCGATCAGGCCGCACGCCACGATCAGAATCCCAAGCAGTCGTTTCATCGTTGACTCCGTGTTGTTGGGGATTCCGACTATAGCGGCGCGATGTGACACGGGTCGTGGGCATAATGCCGCCCATGAAAGCCTACGTCCTGCGCGCCGAGGCCGACGGCATGGCGCTCGAACTGCGCGAAAAGTCACGCCCCGAGCCCGGTCCCGCTCAGCTCCTGGTGCGCGTGCGCGCCGCGAGCCTGAACCGCGGTGAGCTGATCCGCGGGCACGGCCTGATCAAGCCCGGCACCGAGAAACCCGCCGGCATGGATGCCGCCGGTGAAGTGGTCGGCAGCAACGAGCGCGTCATGGG
>DASQAW010000256.1:0-8798 GCA_035635495.1 Burkholderiales bacterium | reverse complement strand
CGCTCTGGCCGCAGGGCTCCTCCGTCTGGGCCTGAAGAAAGGCGAGCGCGTGGCCACGCTGTGCTGGAACCACCATGCGCACCTCGAGTGCTACTTCGGCATCCCGGCCGCCGGCGGCGTCATGCATACGCTCAACCTGCGCCTTGCGCCCGACGACATCGGCTGGATCGCAGGGCATGCCGAGGATCGCTTTCTCATCGTCGACGATGTGCTGCTGCCGCTCTACCGGCAGTTTGCGCCGCTGCACCGTTTCGAGCGCGTGATCGTCTTTCCGTTCGGGGGCAGCACGGTGCCGCCCGAGTTCGACGACTACGAGGCCCTGCTAGCAGCCGGCGGCGACTTCGCGTACGTCCCGCACGCCGAAGATGACCCGATCGCGATGTGCTACACGAGTGGCACGACCGGACGGCCGAAGGGCGTCGTCTATTCGCACCGCTCCACCGTGCTGCACTCGCTGGTGGCCGGTCTGCCGGACTACTGGGGGCTCTCGGGGCGCGACCGCGTGCTCGCGGTCACGCCGATGTTCCACGCCAACTGCTGGGGCATTCCCTACGGCGCGGTGATGCTCGGCGCGAAGCTCGTCTTTCCCGGCCCGCATCTGCATCCAGCGGACCTGCTCGACCTGATGCAGGCCGAGCCGCCGACGCTCGCGCTCGGCGTGCCGACGATCTGGCTTGGCATGATCCAGACCTACGAGGCCGAGCCCGGGCGCTGGCGTTTTCCGCCCAACCTGCGCACGCTGGTCGGCGGCGCGGCAGTACCCGAGTCGCTCATCCGCGCCTACGCGCGCCACGGCGTGCGCGTGGATCAGGGCTGGGGCATGACCGAGACCTCGCCGGTATGCACGATCGCGTACCAGAAGCCCGAGTTCGGCGACGCCACCGAGGACGAGCGCGTCCGGCGCAACGCCACCGCAGGCGTGCCGGTGCCGCTCGTGGAATTGCGCGTCGTCGGAGACAACGGCATCGCGCGCTGGGACGGAAAGCAGGTCGGCGAGATCCAGGTGCGCGGCCCCTTCATCACCGGCCGCTACCACGGGGTGGACGATCCCAGCCGGTTCAGCGACGGCTGGCTGCGCACCGGCGACGTCGGCAGCGTCGATCCGCACGGCTACGTCCGCATCACCGACCGCACCAAGGACCTGATCAAGTCCGGTGGCGAATGGATCAGCTCGGTCGACCTCGAGAACGCGATCATGGCGCACCCGGCGGTGGCGGAAGCCGCGGTGATCGCCATCGCGCACGAGAAATGGGGCGAGCGGCCGCTCGCCTGCGTGGTGCTCAAGGCGGGCAAGGAAGCCTCGCCCGCCGAGCTTGACGCGCTGCTGTCAAAGAGCTTCGCCAAGTGGCAGCTCCCCGACCGCTACGACTTCGTCGCGGAAATCCCGCGTACCTCGACCGGCAAGTTCTGGAAAGCGAAGCTGCGCGAGCGATACGGCAGGAGCAGCGGCTAGGCTATTGCAGGTCGATGATGAAGAGCCGGATCAGCTCTTCCAGGTTGGCCGCCGAGCTGACGATCTTGCAGCCGATGCGGCTGGCGCGCTCGCCGGTCGGCAGCTTGATTTGGGTGACGTAACGGATTTCGAGATCGACTTCGATCGGCGTGTGCTGGGGATGCCGGATGCGCGCATGCTCGAGCCGCGTGCCGGCGCAAAGGGGGATGGTGGGGTCTGAGACCAGCGTGCCGATGCCGTCCAGGCTGACGTCGACGACCTTGGCGTCGAAGGTGAGCACGCCCATCCGCACTTCGCAGCTCACTGGCGCCTGCGCCGGCACCGTGACGCGGGTAGCGACGCGCCGCTGCTGCATCGCCAGCATGATGGTCGGCAGCTCGCACTGGATGCACGGCTTGCCCGAGTGCACGACCGCCTTTGGGGTGGAGCCGGAAAAGGCGAACTGGGCGCCGCGGTGGTTGCAGCGCAGGGTGAGCTTGGGCTCCGCCAGCGCCGCGGCATTCGCCGGCTTATGGTCGCTGTACGAGAGCAGCATGTATCCCTTTACCGGCTCGACGTAAAGGAGCTGCGAGAGGAACATCACCTCGGATCGCAGCCTCGCCGTCAGGGTGCTGTGGTCCTCGAGCATCGAATCCAGGATCCGGCCGATCTCGATGCCGGAGCGGACCAGCAGCTGCCCGGTTGCGGCGAGGCGCTGGGTGATGTCGGGCGAGCTCACAACCCGCTACCTTGCTCAGCTTGTCCCCTCACCTCAAGGACAAATTACTGCTGCACTGCGTCAGCGCCGCGCTTTCGTGACGATTTCCGCAAAGGCTTGTCGCTGCCTCCCGACTCTCTATGCGGCCAGCGCTTTGGTGACGATTTCCGCGACGTCTTTGGAAAGGCCCTCGGTCTCGCGGATGCGCTCGAGCTGCGCGCGCGCCTGCGCCTGCCGCCGCTGATCGAACTTCCGCCAGCGATCGAAGCCGCGCGCCATGCGCGCCGCGACCTGCGGGTTCAGCGCGTTGAGCGCGATGATCTCGTCGGCCAGGAACGCGTAGCCGCCGCCGTCGGCGGCGTGGAAGCGCACGTGGTTGCCGATGAACGTGCGGACCAGCGCGTAGACCTTGTTCGGCACTTTCAGGTCGAACGCGGGGTGCGAAAGCAGCCGCCGCACGCGCGGCAGCGTGTCGGAGAGGCGCGAGCCCGCCTGCACCGCGAGCCACTTGTCCACGACCAGCGGCTCGTCCTTCCAGCGCGCATAGAAGGTCTCGAGCGCCTTGTCGCGCTCGGGGCAGTCGAGCTGCGCGAGCCACATCAGCGCCGCCATCGAATCGGTCATGTTGTCCGCGGCCTGGAACTGCTGGTACGCCAGCGACGACATGCCGAGCTCGGCGAGGTAGCCGAGGCAGGTGTTGCGCAGCGAGCGTCGGCCGAACGACGCGGCGTCCGGGATATAGCGCCCCTTGTTCTCGAGCCGGCGATAAGCGGCCAGGAACTGCTCCTTCAGCGCCCTGGCGAGGGCGAGGCGCAGGTTGTTGCGCGCCGCATGCAGTGCATCGGGATCCACCACTTCCATCTGCTCGGCGAGGAAGCTCTCCGAGGGCAGCGCCAGCACCTCGGCGGCGAAGATCTGGTCCTTCTCGCGCAGCATGCTGCCCATGGCATCGATGAAGGCAGGCGAGGGCTGGCCGCGCCGCTCCAGGATGGTCGAGGCCGCCAGCCGCTGCCCCGCTTCCCAGCGGTTGAACGGGTCGTCGTCGCGCGCGAGCAGATGGAGGAGATCGGCTTCGCCGTAGGGATAGTTGAGGATCACCGGCGCCGAGAAGCGGCGCAGGAGCGAGGCAACCGGGCGCGCTTTCAGGCCGGGGAAAATGAACCGCTCCTCGGTCTTGCGCACGTCGAGCAGCTGTTCCGTGTCGCCGATCTTCACCGCCAGCGGGACATGGAACGGCGGGTTCATCGACTGCTTCACGGTGAGCGTGAAGGTGCCGTTCAAATAGTCGCCCTTGCAGTCGAGCACGGGCGTGCCCGCCACGTCGTACCAGCGCCTGAACTGGCTGAGATCCACGCCTGAGGCATCTTGCATGGCCTGCACGAAGTCGTCGCAGGTCACCGCCTGGCCGTCGTGGCGCTTGAAGTAGAGCTGCATGCCGGCCTGGAACTTCTCCTCGCCGAGCAGCGTGTGCTGCATGCGCACGACTTCGGCGCCTTTCTCGTACACCGTCATGGTGTAGAAGTTGCGGATCTCCATGTACGACTGCGGCCGCACCGGGTGCTTCATCGGCCCGGCGTCCTCGGGGAACTGCGCCGCCCGCAGGTTGCGCACCTCCTGGATGCGCGTCATCGCGCGCGAATAGAGGTCGGCGCCGTACTCCTGGTCGCGAAAGACGGTGAGGCCTTCCTTCAGCGAGAGCTGGAACCAGTCGCGGCAAGTCACGCGGTTGCCGGTCCAGTTGTGGAAGTACTCGTGCGCCACGACGCGGTCGATGTTCAGGTAGTCGACGTCGGTCGCCGTGTCGGCGCGCGCCAGCACGTACTTGGTGTTGAAGATGTTGAGACCCTTGTTCTCCATCGCGCCGGAGTTGAAGTCGCCGACGGCGACGATGCGGTACTCGTCGAGGTCGAGCTCCAGGCCGAAGCGCGTCTCGTCCCAGCGCACCGCGCGCTTGAGGCAGTCCATCGCCCAGGACGCCTGGTCGAGCTTGCCCGGCTCGACGTAGACATAGAGGCGCTTTGGTTTGCCCGAGCGCGTGGTGACCATGTCGGATAGGTGCTCGAGCTCGGCCGCGACCATGGCGAAGAGGTAGGAGGGCTTCGGGAACGGGTCATGGAAGCTGGCCCAATGCTTCCCATTCGGCTCGTCGCCCGAGCCGGCCAGGTTGCCGTTGGACAGGAGCACGGGGTAGCGCTTCTTGTCCGCGTGGATGGTCGTGGTGTAAGTGGCCATCACGTCCGGCCGGTCGATGAACCAGGTGATGCGCCGGAACCCCTCGGCCTCGCACTGGGTGACGAAGCCGTTCTTGGTCGCGTAGAGGCCTTCGAGCTCGGTGTTCTTCTGCGGCACGATGCGGCTCACGGTTTCCAGCGTGAAGCGCTCGGGCACGTCGTAGACGGTCAGCCGCTCCGGCGTGACTTCGTGGCGCGGCTTGCTGCCGTCCACCGAGACGGAGATCAGCTCGATCTCGGCGCCGTCGAGCACCAGCGGCCCGCTGCCGCCGTTGCGGCGGATCGCCAGCTTCGCCTTCACCACCGCGTGGTCGTCGCGGATGTCCACGTCCAGCTCCACGTCGTCGACGCGGAACGGCGGCGGGGTGTAGTCCTTCAGGTAGATCGTTCTTGGCTGGGGTTCGCGCATGGCGTAATTTTAAGGTGCATGGGTGCGTCGCCGTGCCCTCGCGTGGTGCCAAAACCGCGCCGAGGACACTGATTTGGCGGGAAATCGCGTGGTATGCGACTTGCGAATCCCGGATGGCGTCGGCGCCGCCTTTTCTCTGGGGGCGGCGTCGGCGCTGCCGGTCTAACGAGGGAAGAGGATGACGCCGGAGCAAGCGCACATCGTCCAGACGACCTGGCGCGCCGTGTTGCCGGTCGGCGATACGTTTGCCGAGCTCTTCTACGGCCGGCTATTCGCGGTGGATCCCGAGCTGCGCAAGCTGTTCAAGGACGACATGGTGGAGCAGGGGCGCAACCTCACCGCGATGCTGAGCGTTGCGGCGGCGAACATCGGCAGGCCGGAAAGGATCAGCGTGGCGCTGCGCAACCTCGGCAGGCGCCACGTCGCCTACGGGGTGAAGCGCGAGCACTTCCGCACGGTCGAGGACGCGCTGCTCTTCGCGCTCGAGCACGCACTGATCGACGTCTTCAAGCCGGAGGTGAAGGCCGCCTGGCAGGCGGCCTATGCCTTCCTCTCGAGCACGATGCTCGAGGCGTTTACTCCGACAACGTCTCCTGCCGCAGCCCCTTGATGCGCTCGTAGCCATCGCGGGCGTAGTCGTAGCCCTCGCGCATGCGGTTCGCCGCATCGGCCTGCAGGTTGCGCCAGCCGCCGGAGCGCCGCACGGCCCACAGCAGGAAGCCGGTGATGCCGAGCCCGACGATCACCGCGGCAATGGTTCCCGGATATTCACGGGCCGTGTTGTAAGCCTTTCTGTAGGTGTCCGTCGCTCGCCTTCTCATGTGCACGCCTCCTGTGGGTAGTACCGCTACCCGTGCAAGGCGCGTGCCGTTGTCACTCCTCCTCGGTCCGACGCTTGCGTCCGAGCAGCGAGCCCACCATCGTGCCGAAGCTGCGCTTTCGGTGGATGACCGGCGCCGGACGCGACGGATCGGGCTTCGCCTGCTGCACGTAGGCCGGCTCGCGCGGCTCGGAGCGGCGCGGATCCCAGGCCTGATCACGCGAGCTGCGCGCCGGAGCGCGATGGCTGCGCGGCGGCAGCTTCTCGCCTTCCGCCGCCATGCGGGCGCGGGCCTCGCGCAACTGGTCCTCGCGTGCCGACGCGCTCGGCGCCGGCGCGCGCTCCGGGCGACGTTGCCCGTCGCGCGGCGGCTGACCGTTGCCGCGACCATGGCGATTGCCTGCGCCCTGGCCCTGGCCGGTGCCCCGGCCCTGCCCATTGCCCCGGCCCTGACCGTTACCGCGACCCTGACCGTTACCTCGACGCTGGCCATCGCGCTGATGATGGCGCTGCCCGTTGGATCGTGACGGCTGTTGCTCTTGCGCGGCGCGCGGCGCAGCGCTCCCGGGATGGAAGCCCTCGACGGCACGGTTCTCCACCTTGCGGTTAATGAGGCGCTCGATCGCCGCCATCAGCGGACGCTCCTCGGCGCTCACGAACGACACCGCCTCGCCCTCGACGCCGGCGCGACCGGTGCGGCCGATGCGGTGCACGTAGTCCTCGGCGACGTGGGGCATGTCGTAATTGACGACGTGCGGCAGCGCCTCGATGTCGAGGCCACGTGCGGCGATGTCGGTC
This sequence comes from Burkholderiales bacterium, assembly GCA_035635495.1. Classification (GTDB taxonomy): domain Bacteria; phylum Pseudomonadota; class Gammaproteobacteria; order Burkholderiales; family SG8-39; genus SCGC-AG-212-J23. The sequence goes on along the minus strand of DASQAW010000256.1, from coordinate 2,390 downwards.
GCCACCAGCACGCGCACCTTGCCGGCCTTGAACTCGTCCAGCGCGCGCTCGCGCGCGTTCTGGCTCTTGTTGCCATGGATCGCGTCGGCATGCACGCCGTCGCGCGTGAGCTGCTGCGCCAGCCGATTGGCGCCGTGCTTGGTGCGGCAGAATACGAGCACCTGCTTCCAGTCGTTCGTCTTCACGAGGTGCGCGAGCAGCTCACGCTTCCTGTTTCCATCCACCGGATGCGCGACCTGGGACACGAGCTCGGCCGGCGTATTGCGCCGCGCGACCTCGACCGTAACCGGTTGGTGCATGAACGAAGCCGCGAGCTTGCGGATCTCCTCCGGGAACGTCGCTGAGAAGAGCAGGTTCTGCCGCTTCGCTGGCAGCAGAGCGAGAATTTTGCGGATGTCGTGGATGAAGCCCATGTCGAGCATGCGATCGCCTTCGTCCAGAACGAGGATCTCCACCTGGCGCAGGTCGACCGTCTTCTGCTGCACGTGGTCGAGCAGCCGCCCCGGCGTCGCCACCAGGATGTCCACCCCGCGACGCAGCGCGTCGATCTGCGGGTTGATGCCGACGCCGCCGTAGACGGTGATCGACTTGAGGTTGATGTACTTGCCGTAGGTGCGAACGCTGTCCTCGACCTGCGCGCACAGTTCGCGCGTCGGCGTGATCACCAGCGCGCGAATCGGATGGCGCGCGGGCGAATGGCTCGCGTTGGCCTTGGCGCTGAGGATCTGAAGCAGCGGGAGGGTGAAGCCGGCGGTCTTGCCGGTGCCGGTCTGGGCGGCGCCCAGGAGGTCCTTGCCGGCGAGAACTACGGGAATGGCTTGCGCCTGGATGGGGGTGGGCGTGGTGTAGCCCTGTTCCGCGACTGCGCGGAGCAGCTCGGGCTTGAGCCCGAGTGAATCAAAGGTACTAATGAAAATTCTCCTGCACTCGGCCTGTGAGAAGGCGGGAGCCTTCGACCGGTTCAGGCAGATGCGTATTAGCTTGTTATTGAGCGGTCCAGGATGGGCCGCTTAAACGGACTGAGACGCTAACCGGATGTACGCGTAACAGAAGCTGGAACGGAAGTATACAGGACAAACGGCGAAGCGGGGACCGGAAACGTCGGGGGGCCAAATGCACGACCGAGTGGTCATAAGCACCCCGCTTCAATACTGAGCAGCGGGTCTTCCTCGACTTCGTGCTAGCCGTTGCCGGTTGAACGATAGATCCGGTTGCTCCTGAATCGATCAGCGGTAGATGCGGTCGGCGGCGGCGGCTACGCTTTCCGGACCCTACGAACCGGGAGGTGCCATGAGGCTGCAGATTGTTATGTGCGCTTTCTCATTGCTCGGTGGGTGCACCACCGGAAGCGCGCCCACGCTTTGGCAGCAGACGCCGCCGCAGACCAGCCAGATGGGCACCGTCGTGCGCGTGGGCGCCATGCCGACTTACAACACGAGCAGCGAAGCGCAGCGAAACGTGATGGGCATGTACGGCGCGGCGGGAGCCCTGGCGGTCGAGCTCCTCGGCACGCGTAAGGGATATCCGGTGTACCGGGTCAAGGTCAGCGAAGACGTGGAATTGTCGGTCGCCAGCCGCGAGGACTTTTCGCTCGGCGATTGCGTGCGGGTGTCCCATCCCGCCGGCGACGCGCGGCGCTACTTCGGCCTGGGTGAGGCGCTGATCGACAAGACCGCCGGCTGCTCGACCGTCAAGGCAGAATAGCGTCGCGCCACGATTTGGTTGAGGGCCAGCGCGGCCAGCACGACACTGCCGCCGACAAGCGTCGCCCCAGCGGGTACCTCTCCCGCACCTAGCCAGGCCCAGAGCGGGCCGAGCACCACCTCCAATAAGCCGATCAGTGCGATCTCGGGCGCGAGGAGCACCCGGCTCGCCATGACCAGCAGCACGCAAGGAAGGCCGAGCTGGAAGATGCCGAGGAAGGCGAGGAGGGCGATGTCCTTCGGCGTCGCCTGAAGCGGCAGCGCAAACGGCAGGGCGATGAGGCACGAGATCGCGCCGCCGAGCATCACCGCGCCCCTGAGATCGAGCTCGGCGGCGACCGAGCGCAGGGTGATGACGTTGATCGCGGCGGCGATCGGAATGACGAGCGCGACCAGCATGCCCGTGAGGTCGCGCGCGGTGTGGGCGCTCAGGTCGGAGCCGAACATCCAGGCGATGCCGAGCGCCGCGGCGCCGGCGGCGATCCAGGTGCCGGCGGGCACGGGGTCCCTGAGGAAGGCACGGGCAAGCAGCGTGGTGAGCAGCGGGCTCACGCTCATCACCACGAGCGCGTTGGCGGTGCTCGTCAGCGTGAGCGAGATCATGAAGGCAGTGAACATCACGCTCCACAGCGCGCCCGACACGAGGCCCGGCCAGCCCATCTTCAGCGGGTTGCGCCGCAGGACGAG
>DASQAW010000255.1:0-13276 GCA_035635495.1 Burkholderiales bacterium | reverse complement strand
CGCGAAGCCGGAGAAGGGCGGCTACGTGCACTACCCGCTCGAGGAGCTGCTCGCGGTGCTCGCAGCGGAGAGCCGCGCGCGCAAGTGCCTGGTGGTGGGCGAGGACCTCGGCACGGTGCCGGCCGAGCTGCGCGCGAAGCTCAACGCGGCCGGCGTGCTGTCCTATCGGCCGCTGTTCTTCGAGAAGACGCCCGAGGGCGAGATCGCGCCTCCGGCCGCCTTTCCGCGCGACGCGCTGGTGTGCGTCAGCACGCACGACCTGCCGACCTGGCGCGGCTACTGGGCCGAGCACGACCTCGACCTGCGCGAGCGCCTCGGCCTGACGGTGGACGCGAAGAAAGAGCGCGAGATGCGCCGCGAAGACATCGCCAAGCTCGCGCGTGCACTCGAGCGCGAAGGCCTCGACCGCACCGCGCGCTCGGCGCACGCCTATATCGCGCGCACGCCGTGCAAGATCGCGCTGGTGCAGCCCGAGGACATGCTCGAGGTCCTCGAGCAGGCCAACCTGCCGGGCACGGTCGACGAGCATCCGAACTGGCGGCGCAAGCTGCCTTTGCTTTTGGAAAGCTGGTCCTCGGACCCCCGGGTGGCCGCAACGACCGAAGTCATGGCGGAGCGCAGCCTCATGGCACATGCGGGGCGCGGCCGGCCGCAGCGCGTTCCCGACGCGACCTACCGCTTCCAGTTCCACGCCAAGTTCCGCTTCGTCGACGCGATCAAGCTGGTTCCCTATCTCGCCCGCCTCGGCGTCAGCCATCTGTACTCGTCACCGTTCCTGAAAGCGCGCCCCGGCAGCACGCACGGCTACGACATCATCGACCACAACGCGGTCAATCCCGAGATCGGCACCGAAAAAGAATTGAACCTATTGATAGCAACGTTGCGCGCGCACGGCATGGGTCTGGTCCCCGACCTCGTGCCGAACCACATGGGCGTGCTGCACGCCGACAACGCCTGGTGGCTCGACGTGCTCGAGCACGGTCGCGCGTCGCCGTACGCGCGCTTCTTCGACATCGACTGGAGCCGCGGCAAACTGCTCCTGCCCGTGCTGGGCAAGCACTACGGCGAAGTGCTGGAGGACGGCGAGCTCAAGCTGGAGAAGAAGGACGGACGCTGGAGCGTGCGCTACTTCGACCACCGCTTCCCGCTCAATCCCAAGACCACGCGAGGGCTGAAGCCGATCACGGATCCGATCGCGCTGCATCAGCTGCTCGAGCGGCAGCATTACCGGCTCGCGTACTGGCGCGTGGCATCGGATGAGATCAACTACCGGCGGTTCTTCGAGATCACGGACCTGGCCGGCATCCGCATCGAGGACCGCGGCGTGTTCGAGGCGACGCACGGCCTGATCCGCCGCCTCGCGCGCGGCGGCGCCATCGACGGGCTGCGCATCGACCATCCCGATGGACTGGCCGACCCCAAGGGATACCTCGAGCAGCTGAACGAGACGTTCGCGCGCCCGTGGATCGTGGTCGAGAAGATCCTCGCCGATTACGAGCCGCTGCGCGAGGACTGGCCGATCCACGGCACCACCGGCTATCGCTTCGTCAACGTGCTGACCGGGGTCTTCATCGACAAGGACGCCGAGGCGCGCTTCGACCGCGTCTATCAGCGCTTCACGCGCGAGCGCGCCACGTTCGAGGAGATCTCGATCATGAGCCGCCACCTGATCATGGCCACCACGCTTGCGGCCGAGCTCTTCATGCTGTCGAACTGGCTCGCCCGCATCGCCGCCGGCAACCGCTTCACGCGCGACTTCACCGCCAGCGGCCTGCGCAAGGCGCTGGCGGAGATCGCGGCGCGCTTTCCGGTATACCGCACCTACGTCGGCCCGCGCGGCGTGTCGGATGCCGACCGCAAGTGGATCGACTGGGCGGTGCGCGCCGCCCGGCGCGCGAGCCGCATCGCCGATCCGGGCGTGTTCGACTTCGTCCACGGCGTGCTCACCCTGGACGCCGCGCCCCCCGAAGGCCCGCGGCGCCGGGAGATGCTGCGCTTCGCCATGCGCTTCCAGCAGTTCACCGCGCCGGTGGTGGCGAAGGGCGTCGAGGACACGGCGTTCTTCCGCTACAACCGCTTCATCGCGCTGAACGAGGTGGGCGGACATCCCGCGCATTTCGGCCTTTCGCTGAAGGCTTTCCACGCGGCCAGCGAGGACCGCGCGCGCCGCTGGCCGATGACCATGCTCGGCAGCTCGACGCACGACACCAAGCGCTCGGAGGACGCGCGCGCGCGGCTCGCGGTGCTCTCCGAGCTGGCGCCGAGCTGGCGGCTGTGGCTGCGGCGCTGGAGCATGATCAATCGAAGTCATCGGACCGAAGACTCCCCGTCGCGCGCCGACGAGTACCACTTCTACCAGGCGCTGATCGCGGTCTGGCCCGCCGAGGTCGAGCGCCTGAAGGCGTACATGCTGAAATCCGCGCGCGAGGCCAAGCAGCACACGAGCTGGATCAACCCCGACACGGAGTACGAAGCGGCGCTCGAACGCTTCGTCACCGGCGCGCTCGCCAGCCCGCTCTTCCAGAAGGAGCTGAGCGATGCGCTGCCGCGCCTCGTGCACCTCGGCCTCCTCGTTTCACTCTCGCAAGCGCTCGTCAAAGTCGCCTCGCCCGGCGTCCCCGACTACTACCAGGGCACCGAGCTGTGGGACTTCAGCCTGGTCGACCCGGACAACCGGCGGCCAGTGGACTTCCGCGTCAGAACGAAGCTGCTCGACCAGCTGGCCAGGCGCCCGCCGGATGTGGCCGAGCTGCTCGCCAATCTGGCGGACGGCCGCGCCAAGCTGCACGTCATTCGCCAGGGTCTCATCGCGCGCAAGGCACACCCCGAGCTGTTCCATGGCGGCGAATACAAGCCGCTGCATGCCGACGCCGGCTATGAGGAGCAAGTCATCGCGTTTTCCCTCGGCGGCCGCGTCGTCGCCGTCGCGCCGCGACTTTTCGCACGGAGACTGGACCCTGGCGCGGCTGCGCCGATCTGCGATTTCTGGGGCGAGGCAAGGCTGCCGCTGCCGCAAGGCGAGTTCGAGGACGTGCTGACCGGCGCCCGGCACAGCGGTGGCGCAAGGCGACTGTCAGAGTTGCTTGCGCAATTTCCAGTCGCGCTCCTGGTCATGCGACACTAAACCCCATGCGGCGCAGGACGCTTCTCAAGCTGATCGCGCTGGGTGCGGTCGCGGCGCTCCCGGCTCACGCGCAGCAGGCCGGCAGCCCACGGCGCGTCGGTTTCTTCTACGGCGGCTCGCGCAGGTCCTCGCGCGATACCGGCCGCTACCAGGCGTTCATGCAGGGGATGCAGGAGCTCGGCTATTCCGGGGGCAAGGACTTCATCCTGATCGAGCGTTATTCGGAGGACTCCGCGCTGGTGCTCGAGCGCGCCAAGGACCTGCTGAGCGCCAAGCCCGAGGTCGTCGTGGTCTCCGGCGGCATCTCGCTGCAGGCGCTGCAGAAGCTCGGCGTCAAGATGCCGGTGGTGGTCGCCATCTCGGCGGACCCCGTGCGCCAGGGCATCGCCGACAGTCCCGCGCGACCCGGCAGGAACTTCACCGGATTTTCCGCGGCGCTGATGGAGGTCTTTCCGCGGCAAGTCCCGCTGATGAAGGTCGCGCTGCCGGGGATCACGCGGCTCGCCGTCCTCAGCAATCCGCGCAATCGCGAGCACGCCGCGATCGAAAGGACCGTGGCCGACGCGGCCTACGAGAACGGCCTGCGCATGCAGGTGGTGAGGGTGGGCGCCTCCGTCGAGCTCGACGCCGCGTTCGCGGACATCGAGCAGCACAAGCCGGAGGCGCTGATGATCCTCGGCGAGTCGTTCTATGTGCAGCATTTCCGCGAGATCGCCGCGTTCTGCATCCGCTACCAGATGATCTCGAGCTATTCGGGCCGCGAGTACCCGGAGGCCGGCGGCTTCATGAGCTACGGGCCCAATTTCCGCGAGCACTACCGCGGCGCGGCGCGGCTGGTCGACAAGATCCTGAAGGGCGCCAAGCCGGGCGAGCTGCCGTTCGAGCAGCTGACGAAGGCGGAGCTGGTGATCAATCGCCGCACGGCCAAGGCGCTCGGCCTGGAGGTCCCCGACCAGCTGCTGGTGCGCGCCGACTCGATCATCGACTGATTCACTTCTCGAAGATCAGCATCAGGTAGGCGAGGAACAGCGCCAGATGCACGGCGCCGAGGAGCACGTTGGTGCGCGCGCTGGCGAAGGTGAGCGTGCTGACCGCGAGCGTCAGCACCAGGAGCGTGGTATCCACGGCGTCCAGCCCGAGCACGATGGTCTGCTCGGTGATGAAGCCGATCGCCAGCACCGCGGGGATCGTCAGGCTGATGCTCGCCAGCACCGAGCCGAGCAGCAGGTTGACGGAGCGCTGCAGCTGGTTGGCCAGGGCGGCGCGTGCCGCACCGAGCGACTCCGGCGCCATCACCAGCACGGAGACGAGGAAGCCGCCGAGCGCGGTGGGTGCGTGCAGGACGTGAATGCCGTGATTGATGGGCACCGCAATCTGGTGGGCGAGCAGGAGCACCGCCACGAGGTACGCCAGCAGCAGCGCCGCATGCGCCGGCAGCCCGTGTGCCTGCGCGTGGATCGCCGATGCCGCGGCATCGGAAGCCTGATCGATGAAGTACTCGCGGTGGCGGAGGTTCTGGATGGCGAGGAACACGCCGTAGAGGACCACCGACATGACGATGAAGAAGGTGGCCTGCAGCGGTGAGAACACGGGGCCCGGCGCGGTGACGGTGAAGCTCGGCAGCACGAGGCCCAGCACCGCCATCGGCACGATCACGGCGAGGAACGCGTTCGCGCCCTGCAGGTTGTAAGTCTGCTCGCGATGGCGCAGCCCGCCGAGAACCAGCGACAGGCCGACCATCCCGTTCATCACGATCATCACCACGGCGAACATCGCATCGCGCGCCAGCGTGGCATTCCCCTTGCCGCCGTACATCACCGCAGCTATCAACATCACTTCGAGGCCGGTGATAGCCAGGGTCAGCACCAGCGTTCCGAGGGGCTCGCCCAGCTTGGCGGCGATGCTCTCCGCGTGCCGCAGCGCCGCGAAGCTGGCGACGAGGATCGTCCCGAAGAGCCACAATGAGACGAAGGCGAACCAGCCCGGATTGGAGAGATCGGCGAGCCATGCCCGACCGAACGCGAGAAAGAGCGCGCTCGTCAGGAGGGCGATCGGCAGCGCCCACTCGCTCTTCATGAACCGGATCACCATTAATCGTACTATGGCGCGATGCACAAGCCGCCGTTCCGCGCCGAGCACATCGGCAGCTTCCTGCGCCCGCGCGAGGTGCTGGAAGGCGGCGACGTCGACGCGCAGATCGTCAAGCTCGTGCGGTGGCAGGAGGCGCTCGGCCTCGAGGTGGTGACCGACGGCGAGTTCCGGCGCGAATCCTGGCGGCTCGGCTTCGTGTCGAAAGTCGCCGGCTTCGCGCAGGCCGAGGCCTTCGGCAACGTCGACCTGCAGCGCGACGAGGCGGGCAACGTGATGAAGATCGGCTCGGCGCCCGTGGCGGTGACGCGGATCCGGCGCGTGCGGCCGATCGTCGCCGACGAGGCGGCGTTCACCATGCAGCACACCAGGCGCACGGTGAAGGCGACGATGCCGGCGCCCTCGTACCTGCACTACCCGCGCGGGAAGCGCTGCGTCGATCCGGACGTCTATCCGGACCTGGACCCGTTCTTCAACGATGTCGTGGACATCTACGTCCAGGAGATGAAGGCGCTGCACGCCGCGGGCGGCCGCTATCTCCAGTTCGACGAGGTGGCGCAGACGCTCCTCTGCGACCAGCGCCTGCGCGACGCGGTCAAGGCGCGGGGCGATGATCCGGAGCGGCTGATCGATCTCTATATAGGATTGATCAACCGCATCGTGCGCGAGCGGCCGCCGGGCATGACGATCGGCGTGCACATGTGCCGCGGCAACGCCTACGGCAAGTGGATCGCCGCCGGCGGCTACGAGCGCATCGCGGAGAAATCCTTCGGGCAGCTCGCGGTCGATGTATTTTTTCTGGAATTCGACAGCGAGCGCGCCGGAGGCTTCGAGCCGCTGCGCTACATTCCGAAGGGGAAGCGCGTGGTGATCGGCGCGGTGTCGACCAAGGTCGCGGCGCTGGAATCGAAGGACGAGCTGAAGCGCAAGATCGACGCGGCGAGCCGCTACGTGGCGGCGGAGAACCTGAGCCTCAGCCCGCAGTGCGGGTTCGCCAGCCACCGCGCGGGCAGCGGCCTCACGTTCGAGCAGCAGGAGGCGAAGATGCGCCTCGTGGTCGAAACCGCGCACGAGGTTTGGAAATGAACCTGCAGCTCAGCATCGGCCTGATGGCCAACCCGCGCACCTGGCCGATCTTCGACGGCCGCGTCAAGGCCGACGGCATCGATCTCCTGGCGAGCGACGTGTTCGCCTCGGAGCTCTTCTGGCGCCAGCTCAAGTTCGGCGACTTCGACCTGGCCGAGATGTCGATGTCGACGCTGATGATGGCGGTGGCGCAGGGCGACGAACGCTGGGTCGGCATCCCGGTGTTCACCACGCGCAAGCTCTTCCACACCGAGATGCTGGTGCGCCGCGGCGCGGGCATCGAGAAACCCGGCGACTTGAAAAGCAAGCGCGTCGGTGTGCCGGAATACCAGCAAACGGCGGCGCTATGGACACGTGGGGCGTTGGAGCACGAGTTCGGCGTGCGGGCGCGCGACATGGAATGGTGGATGGAGCGCGTGCCGAGCCACAGCCACCGCGGCGCGGTGGGCTTCGAGCCGCCGCCCGGCGTCACCATCAGGCAGGTGCCCGCCGAGAAGAACCTCGGGTCGATGATGGTCTCCGGCGAGATCGATGCGACGGTGCATTACATCAAACGCACGAACCTGGTCGACCGCAGCACTGCCGACCTCGCCAGCCATCCGGACATCAAGCCGCTGTTTCCGGATCCGCTCGCCGAGGGCGTGCGCTACTACAGGAAGACCGGCCTGCTGCCGATCAACCACGGCATGGTGATCAAGCGCGAGCTGGCCGAGCGCCATCCGTGGGTGGTGCTGAACGTGCTCAAGGCGTTCGAGCGCGCGAACGAGATCGCCGAGCGCGAGCGCCTCGAGCACGCGCGCTACCACGTCGACACCGGCCTGGTCCCGCCCGCTGCGCTCGGTGTCCAGCTCGTCAAGCACGGTGTGCGGGCGAACCGACTCGTGCTGGAAACCGCCGCCCAGTACTCGCAGGAGCAGGGCCTGACGCCGCGGCGCGTGAAGCTGGAGGAGCTGTTCGCGCCGAGCGCGATGGAACAGTAGCTAGCGAATGTGCCGCAGCACCTGGCTGCGGAAATCCGTATCGGTCGCGCTGTCGGCGTGCAGGAGCGGCATGTCGATGAAGGTCACGGCGCCCATGCTCTTCGCGGCGATGCCCATCGCTTCGGCCATCACCGGCGGGACCGCGCGGTCGCCGATGCGGCAGGCGACGAAGGGCAGCGCGGCGAATTCCTGGCGCATGAAACGCAGGAGATCGAAGGCGCGCGTCTCGTCGAAGAACACGCCGCAGAGCACGAGATCGATGCCGCCCTTGCGCAGCCCCGCGACGGCCTCGTCGTACTCGTAGACCGGCAGCACCTCGGCGTACTCGCCCAGCGCGCGCCGCACCGCGACGCCGCCCTGCGGGCGCACCGCGGCGAGGATGCGCGGTCTGCGCGCCATCAGTCGGCCCTCAGGCCGGCCTTGCGGATGACGTCGCCCCACTTGGCGATCTCCGCCTGGATGTAGGCGCCGAGCTCTTCCGGCGTGCTGGTGAGCGGGTCGGTGGCCATCGTCGCGAGCCGCTCCTTCATCTCGGGATTGCGCATGATCTTCACGAACTCGGCGTTGAGCCGCGTGACGATCGGCCGCGGCGTGCCGGCGGGCGCGAGGATGCCGTACCAGGTGGTGACGTCGAAATTGCCCAGGCCCGCCTCCTCGGCCGTCGGCACCTCGGGCAGGATCGGCGAGCGCTCGCGCGCGAGCACCGCCAGCGCACGCAGCCTCCCGGCCTTGATGTGCGGCGCCGGCACCGGGATGCCGATGAACGCGAGCTGCACCTCGCCGGCGAGCACGCCGTTCATCGCGAGGTTCACGCCCTTGTAAGGCACGTGGACGAGCTTGATGCCGGCGGTGAGATTGAGGAGCTCGCCGGCGAGATGGTTCGAGGTGCCGCTGCCGCCCGAGCCGAAGTTCATGCCGCCGGGCTTCGATTTCGCGAGCGCGATGAACTCCTGCAGGTTGGCTGCCGGCACCGAGGGGTGCGTGATCATCACGTTCGGCACCGAAGCCACGAGCGCGATGGGCGCGAAGTCCTTCAGCGGGTCGTAGTTCAGCTTCGAATACAGCGTGGGACTGATGGCCAGCGACGGAGCGACCAGCACGATCGTGTAACCATCCGGCGCCGAGCGCGCGGCGGCTTCCGCGCCAACGTTGCCGCCCGCGCCGCCGCGGTTCTCGGTCACCACCGGCTGGCCGAGGTTCGCCGCGAGCCGCTCGGCCAGGAGCCGTCCGAGGATGTCCGTGCCGCCTCCGGGCGGGAAGGGCAGGATCAGCTTGAGCGGTTTCGACGGATAGACATCCTGGGCGTCCGCGTTGCCGATCAGGAGCGCGCAGGCGAGAAACAGCGCTTTCACGCGATGGCCTTTCTGTAGCGCACGTCGTATAGCGGACTGCCGATCGTCTGAGTGTCTATTTTTTCAGTGCCGTCGTGAGCATACCCCAGGCGCTCGTAGAAGCGCCGCGCGCCGTCGTTGCCTTTGAGCACCCACAAGGTCATCGCGGTGTGCTCGCGTGCGGCGGCTTCGCGGAACGCATGCTCGCAGAGGAGCCGGCCCGCGCCTTGGCGCCAGCGCTCGGGATGGACGTTGAGCGAATAGATCTCGGCGATATCGCCGGGTGCCTCGTCGCGCGTCGGGCCGAAGGAGCAAAAGCCGGCGATTTCCTCGCCGAGCTGCGCGACGGCAAGTTTGGCGGGCCCCGGCCGCGACAGCGCCTTCGACCACCTGTCGTAGCGCTGCTCGATGCTGAGCGCCGCGAGGTAATCGTCCGGCATCAGGCCGCTATAGGCGGCGCGCCACGCGGCGACGTGGAGCTCGGCGATGGCGCGCGCATCCGCCGGCTTCGCATCGCGAATGGTCAGGGGAGCCCTCATTTCTTCCATTTCCTTCCGATGCCCCTCCAGTGCAAAGCGTAGCGGATGCCGGCGCGGTCGAGCACCCAGGCGACGAAGCTGTTGCTGTTCGGCCCCGGCCAGTAGCGGTAGCGCTGGCGCTGCGGATAAATGTCGGGCCTGGCGAGCACCGCGGCGATGCGCTTCGCCTCGTCGCCGGTCCAGACGGCCGCGACGCGCGATGGCCCGCCACCCACGCCCGCGTCGGGCGCCTTCAGATCGCAATGCACATGGCCGTAGCTCGTGCCGCCGGCGTTCTTCGTCTGCCATACTTCCCAGCGATGGCAGGCGCCGGCGTCGTCGGTCACCACGAACCAGTAATGCACGGCGATCGCGCCGATCAGGGGCAGCGGCGCATAACGGAGCTCGACTCTCAAGCGAGGCGAAAAGGGGTCAGAGCAATTTTCCGGAAACTACTACGCATGGGATTTGTTTCATGAAAATTGCTCTGACCCCTTTTCTGTGGCTGATTCTAATCAGCGCGGCGCCGGCGCAGGACTGGCCGGCGAAGCCGGTGCGCATCATCGTGCCCTTCACGCCGGGCGGCGTCGCCGACAACAGCGCGCGCGTGGTGGCCGAGCCGCTCGCGGCGCGCCTCGGCCAGCAGGTGGTGGTCGAGAACCGCCCCGGCGCGAGTGGCAACATCGGCACCCAGGCGGTGGCCCAAGCCGAGCCCGACGGCTACACGCTGCTCCTCGGCTTCGACGGCACGATGGTGATCAACCCGCACGTGTTCGCAGCCATCCCGTTCGACACGCTGCGCGACTTCGCGCCGGTGACGAAGCTCGGCGACGCGACGCTGATCCTGGTCGCGCATCCGGGCGCCGGCGTGCGGAACCTGGGCGAGCTCATCGAGCAGGCGAAGGCGAAGCCGTTCTCCTACGGCACCTCGGGGACCGGCGGCACGCCGCATCTGGCCGGCGAGCTCCTCAAGCAGCGCACGGGTGCGCAGCTCGAGCACGTTCCTTACAAGGGCGGCGGACAGGCGATCACCGACGTGGTCGGCGGGCAGATCCCGCTCGTCTTCACCGCCATCGCCACCGCGCAGCAATACGTGCGCACCAACCGGCTGGTGGGCCTCGGCGTGCCGGGAGCGCGGCGCTCGGGCGCGCTCCCCGAGGTGCCGACCTTCCAGGAGAGCGGCCTTGCGGGCTTCGACGTCTCGTCCTGGGTCGGTATCTTCGCGCCGGCGAAGACGCCGCAGGCGGTGGTGGAGAAGCTGCAGCGCGAGCTCGCCGCCGCGCTGAAGACGCCGTTCGTGCGCGAGCGCTACGCGACGCTCGGCATCGAGCCGGTCGGCAACGCGCCGCGCGAGTTCTTCGAGCAGGTACGCGAGGATCTCGGGCGCTGGCAGAAGGTGGTGAAGGCCGCGAACGTCAAGGTGGAGTGAAAAGTCATTTCGGCGGCGGCAGCGAGCTTTTCTCGACCACCTCGACGCCCTCGGGCGGCTTGACCCAGGAATGCGCGGATCGGTACCAGGCGAAGCGGTTGGGCTTGAGCCATTTCGGCTCGTCGAAGGTGCCGAGGCCGACTGCGCGCACGCCGGGCAGCGCCTCGATCGTCCAGAACACCTGCGTGCCGCACTTCGGGCAGAACTCGAAGCGCAGCCAGCGATGGCTCTCGTCCGAGCGGTGCTCGTGGGTGCTGAGCTCGCCGCACAGCAGCTGCACCTGCTCGGCCTTGAAGTACGCGCCGACGCCGAAGGCGCTGCCGGTGCGTCTCTGGCACATCGTGCAATGACACGCAGTCGTGCGCAGCGGCGTACCCTCGGTGCGATAGCGCACGGCGCCGCAGAGGCAGCCGCCTTCATGGAACGTCATGCCTATGGTGCCACGGCGGCCTCGCTCTGGCCGCTCTTCTGCAGCGACGCGGCGACGAAGCCCGAGGCCTTCATCTCGTCGACGAACTCGCGCAGGTAGCGCGCGGCGAGCGGCCGGCCGCGCGGCACGGCCATCGCCTGCTCGATCACCATGAAGCGATCCGGCATCACCCGCAGGCCGGGATGCTGGCGCGCCGCCTGGACGAGTTGCTGGCGGATGCCGGCGGCGGCGTCGAGCTTGTCGCGCAGGAAGAGCTCGGGCGCCTCGGGCGAGGTGGGCGCGCGCACGAGCTGCGCGTGCTTGAGCGTGCGCGTGAGGTAGAGGTCGTAAACGCTGCCGCGGCCGACCGCCACGCGCAGGCCGTCGCGGTCGACGTCCTGCACCGTGCGCAGCGGCGAGGCCTCGGGCACGAGGTAGGTGCCCTCGATGATCACGTACGGCGCGGTGAACTCGACCTCGTTCGCGCGCTGCGGGTCGCGCGCGATGAAGGCGATGTCCCAGGCGCCGGTCTTCGCGTCGGCGAACACCTTGCCGGCCGCGTCGTAGGCGCGCAGCTCCACCGGCACGCCCAGGCGCCGGGCGAGCTCTCGCGCGAGGTCGACCGACACGCCGCCCGCTTCGCCGCTCGCGCTCTTCTGCGCCAGCACCGGATTGCCGAAGTTGATCGCGGCGCGCAGCGCTCCGGTGGGCGCGAGGTCGCGCACGGTCTCCTGGGAAACGACGTCGGGCGTGACGCAGCCGGCGAGGACCACCACGGCGAGCAGCAGGGCGGGCTTCATCAGCGCTTCTTCGCCATCCCTTCCGCCGAGCACGGGTTCTCGCTCGAGCAGCGGTCGCCGATCACGCCCACCGCCTGGATCTCGATCTCGATGCCGGGCCGCGCGAAGTTGGTCACGGTGACGAGCGCGCTGCCGGGATAGTGGCCGTTCTGGAACATGTCCTTGCGCATCTCGACGAAGCGGTCGCCGTAGCGCGATTCCTTGATGAACACCGTCATGCTGACGACGTTGGCGAGGCTGCCACCGGCGCGCTTCATGATCGCGTCGATCTGCGAGAACACCTGCTTCACCTGCGCCTCGAAATTGTTTGCGATGTCGTTGTTCTGGTTGTCGCGCGTGGCGGTCTGGCCGGCGACCCAGACGATCTTGCCGCCCTCGGTGATCACGCCGGGCGAGAAGGCGCGGGAGAGCTGGAACGGCGTCTTCTCCATGTACTCGGCGGCGTGCGCGGCGAGCGGCAACGCAAGGAGTGCGGCGATGATGGCCTTCATGGCGGCTTCCTAGCTGTCGGTGGTGGAGTGCAGCGCGATGCGGTTGCCTTCGCTGTCGAGCACGATGGCGCGGAAGCCGTGCGGCCCGATCCCCTCGATCGCCTTCAGCACCTTGCCGCCGTGCTTCTCCGCCTGGCGCAGCGCGTCGCGGATGCGGCCGTCGACGTTCATGTAGACGAGGATTCCCACCGGGCTGACTTCCTTTCCGTTCGGGACCAAGCAGCCGCCGTTCCCGTCCGGGCCGTGCTCGAGCACCGCGAACTGGAAGTTGCCGGCCTTCTCCTGCGACACCTTGAGGCCCAGCACCGCGCTGTAGAACCTGCTCGCCCGCTCGAGATCGGCCACCGGCAGATCGAACCACACGACGCGGTCGGGACTGGAGTGCATTTGGCTCATCGGGCAGTCTCCTTCGTCCAGTGGAACTTGTGCAGTGCCCGGTGCAGCACGGGCGCAAGCACCGCGCCCACGCAGACGAGAAACACCAAGCCGGAATACAGAGCATACAGGCCGGCGAACAGTTTGCCGCCCGTGGTTTGCGGCGCGTGCACCGGCCCCATGCCGCCGAGCAGCATCGTGGTGTCGACGAAGGCGTCGAGCCAGGTCAGGCTCTCGAAGTAGACGTAGCCCACCATGCCGATGACGATCGACGCGATCACCACGGCCGCGGCGAACGCCGCGTGGCGCGCAAGGCGGGCGACGAATCGCGCGCGGGGGAGGACGGCCTCGGCGCGCGACTCGTACATGTCAGTAGATTCCGATGATGCGTTGGCCCTTGCGATCGATGGCGGCGCGGTACATGCCCCCGCTGTTGAAGGGCATGACGATGTTACCGCGCCGATCCACGGCGATAAGGCCGCCGTCGGCTTTCAAAGCTGCAAGCTTTTTCATCGCGGCGCGCGCTGCCTTCGCCAGCGGCTCGCCGAGATAGCGCATGCGCGCCGCGACGTCGTGGGCCAGCACGCCGCGGATAAATGCCTCGCCGATGCCGGTGCCCGACACGGCGCACGCGTCGTCCGCGTA
>DASQAW010000254.1:0-6061 GCA_035635495.1 Burkholderiales bacterium | reverse complement strand
GTCTAACGTGTATTGGTTGACAAATTAGTTGACAGTTTGTGCTTTGAGCACGCTGAGAACCCCGTCGGTAATCGTGTCATCTTCTTCTCGCTTCAGTACGTTACCTTCAAAAAGTCGAACAAGCTGTTCCGACCATGGGAGGAATGTCCATGAATGAGACACGCCATGAATCGCGCGCGAGTAACGAGCGGCGACTACTCGGACCGCATGCGTAGCGGCCATTAGCAGGGTGAGGACTTAGAACGTCCACATTCTAGAAACCGACTGCTTGGCCGTCGCGGCGCGGGTCGCTGGCGACGAAGTAGCCGCCGTCGAGCTTCCAGATGAGCTGCGCGCTGCCGAACTGGTTGTAGTCGTCGATGGTGACGATGCGGTGGCCGCGGCGCTGCAGCTCGGCGAGCGTCGCCGGCGCGAAGCCGTCGTCCTCGACGCTCACATCCATGCCCTGCACGAAGCGGAAGCGCGGGCCGTCGCAGGCGGCCTGCGGGCTCTGCCCGTAGTCGGCGATGCGCACCATGACCTGGGTGTGGCCCTGGGGCTGCATCGTGCCGCCCATCACGCCGAAGCTCATCAGCGGCTTGCCGTCGCGCGTGACGAAGCCCGGGATGATGGTCTGGTAGGGACGCTTCCTCGGGCCGACGCAGTTCGGGTGCCCGGGCTGCAGGACGAAGGTGGCGGCGCGGTTCTGCAGCGAGATGCCGTCCACGACCACGCCCGAGCCGAAGCCCATGTAGTTCGACTGGATGAACGACACCATCATGCCGGAGGCATCGGCGGCGGTGAGGTACACCGTGCCGCCCCGGGGCGGCGTGCCCGGGCCGAATTCCTGCGCGCGCTTGGGATCGATCAGCCGCGCGCGCGACTCGAGGTACCCGCGCTCGAGCAGCCCCGCGGGCTTGGCCTCCACCATGTAGTCGAGGTCGGCGACGTAGCGCCAGGCGTCGGCGAAGGCGAGCTTGATCGCCTCGATCTGCAGGTGCACGCTGTCCGGCCCGTCGACCGGATGCGAGCGCAGGTCGAAGTGCTCGAGCATGCCGAGCGCCATCAGCGCGACGATGCCCTGCCCGTTGGGCGGGATCTCGTGCAGCGTGTAGCCGCGGTAGTTCATCTCGAGCGGCTTCACCCAGTCCGACCTGTGCGCGGCCAGGTCGGAGGCTCTCATCGCGCCGCCATGCTGGCTGGCGTGCGCCTCGATCTTGTCGGCCAGCGTGCCGCGGTAGAACGCCTCGCCGCGCGTGTGCGCAATCTGTTCGAGCGCGTCGGCGTGTTTTGGGAATTTGAAGCGCTGCCCAGGCTTGGGAGGGCTACCGTCCGGCAGGAAGGCGTTGGCGAACCCCGGCTGGTCCTTCAGCTCCGGCACCTGCTTCGCCCACTGCCCCGCGATCGTCGGCGAGACGAGGAAGCCCTCGCGCCCATAGCGGATCGCGCGCTCGAAGAGCCGCTCGAACGGCAGGCGGCCCCACTTCGCGTGCAGCTCGGCCCACGCGGAGACGCAGCCGGGCACGCTGACCGAGTTCCAGCCGCGCACGGGCATCGCCTTCTGCCCGCGGAAATAATCCGCCGTCCATGCGGCGGGCGAGCGGCCCGAGGCGTTCAAGCCGTGGAGCTGTTTCCCGTCCCAGACGATGGCGTAGGCGTCGGAGCCGATGCCGTTCGAGACCGGCTCCACCAGCGTCAGCGTGATGGCGCTCGCCAGGATCGCGTCCACTGCGCTGCCACCTTCGGCCAGCATCTGCAGCCCGGCCTGCGCGGCGAGCGGCTGCGAAGTGGCGACGGCGTTCGCCGCGAGTAGCGGCTTGCGCGGCCATGCGTAGGGATTGTGGAAATTCATACGGCGCGTACCTGCTGCATGTCCGTGTGGCCCTTCATGACTTTATCCATGCCGTCCTGCTTGAGCGTGCGCATGCCGTGCGCGGCGGCGGCGGCCGCGATCTCGGCGATCGGCGAGCGCGTCTGGATCAGGCGCTTCACGGCGGGGTCGGCGACCATCAGCTCATAGACGGCGAGCCTTCCTTTGTAGCCGGTGCGGTCGCACTCCTTGCAGCCCTTGGCCTGGTAGAGGGTGACCTTGTCGTGGCGCCATTTGCGCAGCGCTTTCTCCGGCTCGAGCCGCGTGCCTTCGCAGTATTCGGTGGCGAGCGCCTCCATCTCGCGCACGCTCGGCTCGTGCTTCGCGCGGCAGTGCAGGCAGAGCTTGCGCACCAGGCGCTGCGCCAGCACGCCGAGCAGCGCGTCGGCGAAGTTGAAGGGATCCATGCCGAGGTCGAGCAGCCGCACCACGCTCTCCGCGGCGCTGTTGGTGTGCAGCGTCGAGAGCACGAGGTGCCCGGTGAGCGAGGCCTCGATGCCGATCTTGGTGGTCTCGGCGTCGCGCATCTCGCCCACCATGATGACGTCCGGGTCGGCGCGCATGAAGCTGCGCATCGCGGTGGCGAAGGTCCAGCCGATCTTCGGGTTCATCTGCACCTGGCGCAGCCCGGCTTGCGTGATCTCGATCGGATCCTCGGCGGTCCAGATCTTGATGTCGGGGGTGTTGAGGAAGCCGAGCAGCGAGTGCAGCGTCGTGGTCTTGCCCGAGCCGGTCGGGCCGCAGACCAGGAACAGGCCGTGCGGCCGCGACATCATGCCCTTGATGGCGGCGAGCGACTCGGCGTCGAAGCCGAGCTCGTCGATCGGCTTGGGCGTCGCGGCGGCGAGCACGCGCATCACCACGTCCTCGAGGCCGTTCGCCGTCGGGATGGTGGCGATGCGCAGCTCCACCTCGAGCGGCCCGACGCGCTTGAAGTCGATCTTTCCGTCCTGGGGCTTCCGGCGCTCCGAGATGTCGAGCTGGCTCATGATCTTCAGCCGCGAGATCATCGCGCTGCGAAAGCGCGCCGGGATCTCGAGGTAGTTGACCAGCAGGCCGTCCTTGCGGAAGCGCACGCGCACGTTCTTGCCGGCCGGGTTGACCTCGATGTGGATGTCGGAGGCCTTCTGCTCGACCGCGTCGACGATCATCTTGTTGACGAGCCTGACCAGCGTGCTGTCGCTCGCCGGCGCCTGCTGCTCGGCGGCCTCTTCGGCGCCGCCTTCGGTGGTGAGGCGCTGCCTCAGCTCGCCGATGTCGACATTCTCGAGCACGCGGCGCGTGGCGGTGTCCTCGACCGGCGGTCCATAGGCGAGCTCGAGCGCCTGGCGGATCTCGCGCGCGGTTGCCACCACCGCGATCAGCTTGCTGCCAGCGAGGAAGCGCACTTCCTCCATGCGCTCCATGTTGGTCGGGTCGTCGACCGCGACGACCAGGCCGCCATCGGCTTCGGCGAGCGGCAGCACCTGGTAGCGGTTCGCGAGGGCGGCGGGAATGCGCTTCAGCGCCTCGGCGCTCGGGCGCATCTTGCCGAGGTCGACCACCGGGATGCCGAGCTGCTTGGCGAGCACGTTGTGCACCACCTCGATGTCGACCACGCCCATGTCGGCGAGGATCCGGCCGAGCGGCACCGTGCGGTTGCGCGCCTCGACGGTCAGCGCTTCCGCGAGCTCGGGCTTGGTGAGATAGCCGAGCTCGACCAGCGTCTCGCCGAGCTTCTGCGACGGCTGCGCCTCCTGCGCCTTGAGCGCCGCCGCGAGCTGCTCGTGCGACACGATCTGGTTCGCCGTCAGGTACTCGCCGAAGCGGCGCGCGCGGAGGAGCTTCTGGCGCTCGAGCGCCTGCGTGATGGTCTCGGGCGAGGCCGCCTGCTCGTCGATCAGCATCTCGCCGAGCGGCTTGCCGAGGCGGCGCTCGCGCACGGCGTGCCCCGGCACGAACCAGCGCACGACGCCGGCGCCAGGCTGCGGCACGAAGAGGAACAGGCCGCAGAGCGCTTCCACGTGCCCCATGGTCTCGCCTTCGAGCAGGCTGCCATCGGCGAGCGTCACGGAAAACGGCTGGCGCTCGGAGGGCGTGTGCAGCCCGCTCGCGCCCGGCAGCGTATGCACCTCGAGCCGCACGGCGTCGAGCAGCTGCAGGGTGACCAGGCTCGAGAACGCGACGGTCTGGGCGTTCTTGCCGTTTTCGGCCTGGAATTTCAGCACCTCGTGGTCCGGCACGAAGTTCTGCAGGAGGCCGGCGGCCTTGCCGCCGTCGGTGAACGTGAGGAGGCAGGGCTCGCCTTGCGGCGGCGGCTCCCCGTCGTACTCGAAGTAAGGCGGCGCCGGCCAGACGAATCTCGGCTGGCGCGCGTCGATCTCGCGCAGCGCGCGAGCGATCCTCGATGTGCGATCGGGCCCGCTCATCCTTCGACCGCCTCGAAATCGAGCACCACGCGGCCGAGCACCCGCCCGGCCTTCAGGTCTTCGAGCGCCGCATTGGCCTCGCCCGCGGGCCGCGTCTCGACCGGGAGCGGTTTCAGCTTTTTCCTCCTGGCGAGCGCCACCACTTCGCGCAGCTCCTGCAGGTTGCCGACGTACGAGCCGATGATGCCGATCGCCCTCTGCGCGATCGGCGGCAGCGGATGCACCAGCTCACCGCCGTAGAGGCCGCAGATCACGTAGCGCCCGCCCTTGCGCAGCGCGCCGATGCCGAGCGTGGCGGTCGCCGCCGCGCCGACGAAGTCGAGCGCTCCGGCGATGCCTTGCAGTTTCCGGGGCGCCTCCGCCTCCCTCGTGTTGACCGTGCGCCGTGCCCCGAGCCTGGCCGCGGCAGCGAGCTTCGCCTCGTCGACGTCGCACGCGACGATGCTCTTCACGCCCTTCTCGCGCAGCACGGAGATGCCGACCAGGCCGAGGCCGCCGCAGCCGAGCACCGCCACTTCGTCCTTCGCGCCCATCGGCGGCAGCTTCGCCGCCGCGCTGTACGCCGTGAGCGCGGAGCAGGCCAGGGTGGCGGCGAAGCCGTCATCGATGCCGCTCACGTCGATGAGGTATTTCGCGTCGGGGACGAGCACATGCGTGGCGTACGCGCCGGGGCGGTTCACGCCGAGGAAGCGCGTGCCCGAAACGCAGTAGTTCTCCTGCCCGGCCTTGCACACCGCGCACTTGCCGCAGCCGATCCATGGATAGACCAGACGCTTCTGGCCGATCTTGACCCCCTTGGCGCGTGGTCCAACTGCTTCCACGACGCCCAGCGGCTCGTGGCCGAGGGTGAAGGGCGGCACGCAGCCGCGCTCCTTCACGTAGAAGCGCTTGCCGCCGCCGAGGTCGAAATAACCTTCCCAGATGTGCAGATCGGAGTGGCACACGCCGGCGCGGGTGATGCGCACCAGCACTTCGCTGCCTTTCGGCGCGGGCGTCTCCGTCAGCACCTTCTGCAGCGGCTTGCCGTGCTCGATGATCTGGTAGCTGATCATGCGCCCGAAGCGGTGAGTGCCTGGTCGATGTCCCAGAGGATGTCGTCGAGCGTCTCGATGCCCACCGACATCCGCACCATGTCGGGCGTGACGCCTGCCTTGATCAGGTCGGCCTCCTCCATCTGCCGGTGCGTGGTGGACGCCGGATGGATCACCAGCGTCTTCGCATCGCCGATGTTGGCGACGTGGCTCATGAACTGCGCGGCTTCGATGAAGCGCTCACCAGCCTTTGCTCCTCCCTTGACGCCGAAGTTGAGCAGGCCGGACGCCCCCTTGGGTAGGTATTTCTTCGCCAGCGCGTGATATTTGTTGTCAGGCAGGCCCGGATAGTTCACCCACGCCACCCGCGGATGCTCGCGGAGGAACTTTGCGACGCCGAGCGCGTTCTCGCAGTGGCGCTCCATGCGCACGTGCAGCGACTCGAGCCCCTGCAGGAGGAGCCAGGCGTTCATCGGCGAGAGCGCCGGGCCGAAGGTGCGCATGATCTCCATGCGCGCCTTCATCGTGTAGCCGAAGTCGCCGAAGGTCTCGTGGAAGATGACGCCGTGGTAGCCCGGCGAAGGCGAGGTGAACTCGGGAAACTTGCCGTTGCCCCAGTTGAACTTGCCGGACTCGACGATCACCCCGCCCATGGTGGTGCCGTGCCCGCCGATGTACTTGGTCGCCGAATGCACCACGATGTCGGCGCCCCATTGCATCGGCCGGCAGAGAAAGGGCGACGGCACGGTGTTGTCGACCACCAGCGGGATCCC
>DASQAW010000253.1:0-10519 GCA_035635495.1 Burkholderiales bacterium | reverse complement strand
CCGCAGCTGGTGAAGTTCACGCTTCCGCTGTTCGCCTTGGCGTACGCCACCATTTCCTTGAAGCTCTTCGCCGGGAAGTCCGGGTGCGCGCCGACCATGATCGGCGTGCCGGCGACCAGCGCGATCGGCGCCAGGTCCTTCGGCGTGTCGTAGAGCACCTTGGAGTAGACCAGCGGGATGATGGCGACGTTGTTCGGCACCATCACCAGCGTGTGCCCGTCGGGCTCGGCCTTCGCCGCGGCATCGATGCCGATCATGCCGCCCGCGCCGGTCTTGTTCTCCACGATGCAGGGCTGGCCGAAGGCGTGCGGGAAGCGCTCGCAGAGATACCGCGCCATGATGTCGTTGGCGCCGCCCGCGGCGTAGGGCACGATGATGCGCATGGTCTTCGATGGAAAGGCCTGCGCGTGTACGCCGGCAGCGGAGACCGCCAGCGCAAAGGCCAGGGCGGTCTGCTTGCCGACGTCTGCGAGCCTTACTTGGCGCGTTTCCACACCACCTCGTTGCTGCCAGTGCCCGCGCCTGCCGAGGGCACGGCGACCTTGTACCGCAGCTCGTCCTTGGCGACCGTGAGCGGCCGCTCCTGGCTGGTGCCGTTCCAGTTCGGGAAGGTGCTGCCCTCGATCTTCAGGATCAGGTTCTTGTCCTTCACCTCATAGCGGCCGAAGTGCGAGATGCTGCCGCCGACCACCGCCTTGTTCTCGTCCGCGGTGCCCTTGACGCGGCTGTTGGCGGCGAACTTCGGCAGATCGGAGCGGATGATGGTGAGCGCATAGCGCCCGCTCGCATCGAAGATCAGCGAGCCCTTTGGGTTCTTGCCGTAGGTGTCGCCGACGTCGACCAGCGTCCAGGCGCCGACGAGCGATTTCGCCGATTGCGCGAGCGCGGCGCCGCTGGCAGCGGTGAATGACACGAATGACGCGAGTGCAAGTGCGGTTACGCGTTTCATGTTCCCCTCCCTCGGTTGGCTTACACGACTTCGAACAGCCCGGCGGCACCCATGCCGCCGCCGATGCACATCGTGACGACTACGTGTCTTGCCTTGCGCCGGCGGCCCTCGATCAGCGCGTGGCCGACGAGGCGCGCGCCCGACATGCCGTAGGGGTGGCCCAGCGCGATGGCGCCGCCGTTGACGTTCAGGCGCTCGTTTGGGATGCCGATGCGGTCGCGGCAGTAGATCACCTGCACGGCGAAGGCCTCGTTCAGCTCCCAGAGATCGATGTCGGCGATCTTCTTCCCGGTCTGCTCGAGGAGCTTCGGCACGGCGAATACCGGTCCGACCCCCATCTCGCGCGGGTCGCAGCCCGCCACCGCGAAGCCGCGGAATACGCCCAGCGGTTTTAGATTGCGACGAGCGGCTTCCTTGTCGCTCATCACCACCGCGGCGCTCGCGCCGTCGGAGAACTGGCTGGCGTTGCCGGCGGAGATGCAGCCGCCCTCGATCGCCGGCTTGATCTGCGACACGCCCTCGTAGGTGGTGTCGGGGCGGATGCCCTCGTCCTCGCTGGCGATGGTCTCGCGCAGAGACTCCTGGCTGGTGTTCTTGTCGACCACCTTCTGCTTGACGGTGATCGGCGCGATCTCGTCCTTGAACCTGCCCTCGGCGCGCGCCTTCGCCGCGCGCTGCTGGCTCTGCACGCCGAAGCGGTCCTGGTCCTCGCGCGTGATCTCGTACTTGCGCGCCACGTACTCGGCGGTCTGCAGCATCGGCCAGTAGATCTCCGAGTGGTGCCGGTGCAGCCATTCGTCCTGGAAGTGGTGCTTGTTCATCTCGTTCTGCACCAGCGAGATCGACTCGACGCCGCCCGCGACGAAGACCTCGCCCTCGCCCGCGAGCACGCGCTGCGCGGCGAGCGCGATGGTCTGCAGGCCCGAGGAGCAGAAGCGGTTGACCGTCATGCCGGGCACGCTCTGCGGGCAGCCGGCGCGGATCGCGATCTGGCGCGCGATGTTCCAGCCCGTGGCACCCTCGGGGTTGGCGCAGCCGATGATCACGTCCTCCACCTCGTCGGCGTCGACCTTGGCGCGCTCGAGCGCCGCGTGCACGACATGCCCGCCCATCTTCGCGCCGTGCGTGTTGTTCAGCGCGCCCTTCCAGCTCTTGCAGAGCGGCGTGCGCGCGGTGGAAACAATGACTGCTTCGGTCATCACTCCTCCTTCTAGCTGTTGAACCGCTTGCCTTCCTTCGCCAGCCGCACCAGCAGCGGCGCGGGCTTCCACTGCGCGCCCTGGTAGCCCTTCTGGAACCCCTCGATCGCGGCCAGCACCTTGTCCAGCCCCACGGTGTCGGCATAGAACATCGGCCCGCCGCGATAGGGCGGGAAGCCGTAGCCGGTGAGGTACACCATGTCGATGTCGGAGGCGCGCAGCGCGATGCCTTCCTCGAGGATGTGCGCGCCTTCGTTGGCCAGCGCGTACATGCAGCGCTCGATGATCTCGTCGTCGCTGATCTGCCGCGCCTTGTAGCCCATCTCTTTCCGGTACGCCGCCAGCATCTGGTCCACCTCGGCGTCCGGGATCGGCTTCCTGTTGCCGGGCTCGTAGCGGTACCAGCCGCGTCCGGCCTTCTGCCCGAACCAGCCCTTCTCGGCGATGCGGTCGGCGAACTTGCCGTAGACGAAGTCCGGGCGCTCCTTGGCGCGGCGCTTGCGGATCTCCCAGCCGATGTCGTTGCCCGCCATGTCGTACATGGTGAACGGGCCCATCGCCATGCCGAACTTCGCCAGCGCGCCGTCGATCTGCTGCGGGCTCGCGCCCTCGTCCAGGAGGAACAGGCTCTGCTGCACGTACTTCTCGAGCATGCGGTTGCCGATGAAGCCGTCGCAGACGCCGGAGACCACCGGCAATTTCTTGATCTGCTTGCCCAGCTTCATGGTCGTCGCCAGCACGTCCTTGCCGGTCTTCGCGCCGCGCACCACTTCCAGCAGCCGCATGACGTTGGCCGGCGAGAAGAAGTGCGTGCCGATCACGTCCTGCGGACGCCTGGTGGCGTCCGCGATCTTGTCGACGTCGAGCGTCGAGGTATTGGTCGCCAGGATGGCGCCCGGCTTGGCGATCGCATCCAGTTTGCGAAACAGGTCCTGCTTGACGTCCATGCGCTCGAACACCGCTTCCACCACGATGTCGGCGTCGCGCGCCTGGTTCAGATCCGTGCTGGGCTTGAGCAGCGCCATGCGCTTGTCCATCTCCTCCTGCTTGAGGCGCCCCTTGGCCACGGTGGCCGCATAGTTGTCTCTTATTTTCTGGATACCCCTATCCAGTGCTTCCTGCGTGCTGTCGGTGATGGTTACCGGGATGCCGGCGTTGACGAAGCTCATCGCGATGCCGCCGCCCATGGTGCCGGCGCCGATGACCGCCGCCCTCTTCACCGCGCGCGTCGGCGTGTCTTCGGGCACGTCGGGAATCTTCGAGGTCTGGCGCTCGGCAAAGAAGGCGTGGCGCAGCGCCTTCGACTCGCTGGTGTCGACGAGGTGCGCGAAGCGCTCGCGCTCGACCTTGCGGCCTTCGTCGAAAGGCTTGTTCACCGCGGCCTCGACGCAGGCGACGATCTCGAGCGGCGCGGGATAACCACGCGAGGCCTTGGCGACCTCCTCGCGGATCTTCTTGAAGTCGACGTCGGTATGGGCCTTCAGGTCGCGGATCCGCTTGAGCGGCTTGCGCTCCGCGACGAGCTTGCTCGCGTAGACGACCGCGGCGTCGAGCAGGTCATCGTTCTGCACGATCTCGTCGACGAGGCCGAGCTGCAGCGCGGCTTCGGACGGGATCGGGTTGCCGGTGGTCATCATCTCGACCGCCTTCGCTACGGGGATGACGCGCGGCAGGCGCTGCGTGCCGCCCGAGCCGGGCAGGATGCCGAGCTTCACCTCGGGCAGGCCGAGCTGCGCTTTCGCCGTGGCGATGCGGTAGTGGCAGGCGAGCGCGAGCTCGAGGCCGCCGCCGAGGGCGAAGCCGCTGACGGCGGCGACCAGCGGCTTCTTCATCGAGTCCTGGTAGTCGTTGACGTCCGGCAGGTCGGGCTTCTCCCTTGGTTTGCCGAACTCGCGGATGTCGGCCCCGCCGGAAAAGGCCTTGCCGGCGCCGATGAGGACGGCGGCTTTCACTTGCGGATCCTGCTCGGCCCGCTGCAGGCCCTGCAGGATGCCGGCGCGCAGCGCGTTGCCCAGGCCGTTCACCGGCGGATTGTTCATAGTGATGACGGCTACGCCGTCACGGACGGTGTATGACGCGACTTCGCTCATTGAGGGGATCTCGGAGGGTGTCCGATTCTAACTCGGTAAAATTAATGAAAGGAGGAGGTCCCTTGGCGGCCGACGCGGGGCACGCGCTTCTGCGCGTGCAGGACGTAGCTGTGCGTTTCGGCGGCATAGTCGCGCTCGACGGGGTCTCCTTCGACGTCGCGCCCGGCCGCATCGTGGGGCTCATCGGCCCAAACGGCGCCGGCAAGACGACGCTCTTCAACTGCATCTCGCGGCTCTACGAGTGCGATCGCGGGGAGATCGCGTTCGACGGCGTGTCGCTGCTCGGCGTACCGCGCCACCGCGTGGCGGGGCTCGGCATCGGCCGCACCTTCCAGAACCTGGCGCTGTTCCGCACCATGAGCGTGCTCGACAACGTCATGGTCGGGCGCCACTGCCGCTCGCGCGGCGGCTTCTTCGCCAACGCGCTGCGCCTGCCCAACGCCGTCCGCTCGGACGCCGCCTCGCGCGCTCGCGCGCGCGAGCTGCTCGCGGTGCTGGGGCTCGAGCGCTTCGCCGAGACGCGCGTGTCGGAGCTGCCTTTCGGCACGCAGAAGCGGGTCGAGCTGGCGCGCGCGCTCGCCGCGGAGCCGAAGCTCCTGCTGCTCGATGAACCCGCCAGCGGGCTCAACCACGAGGAGGTCGGCGCGATCGGCGAGCTGATCCGGCGGCTGCGCGAGCAGCTGCGCCTCACCATTCTCGTGGTCGAGCACCACATGCAGCTGCTGATGGCGCTGTCCGACTGGGTGGTGGCGCTCAACTTCGGCAAGCGCATCGCCGAAGGCACTCCGGCCGAAGTACGCGAGCATCCCGAGCTCGTGCGCGCTTACCTGGGCTCATGAGCGCGCTCCTCGAACTCGCCGGCGTGCGCGCAGCCTACGGTGCCACGCGCGTGCTGCATGGGATCGATTTTGCGATGGAGGAGCGGTCCATCACCGCGCTCCTCGGCGCCAACGGCGCGGGCAAGACGACCACGCTGCGCGCGATCTGCGGCATGGTGCGCAGCGAAGGCGCGATCCGCTTCGCCGGCGAGCCGATTCAGAACCGGAAGACCGAAGACATCGCGCGGATGGGCATCGCGCACGTGCCCGATGGGCGGGGGACGTTCCTTCACCTGACCACCGAGGAGAACCTGCGCCTTGGCGCCTATGTGCGCAAGGACCGCGCGGCCGTGGCGCGCGACCTCGAGCGCGTCTACGGCTACTTCCCGCGGCTGAAGGAGCGCTCGCACCAGCAGGCGGGCACGCTCTCGGGCGGCGAGCAGCAGATGCTCGCCGTGTCGCGCGCGCTGATGCTCGCGCCGAAGCTGATGCTGCTCGACGAGCCGTCGTTCGGGCTGGCGCCGCTGGTGGTGCGCGAGCTTTTCCACATCCTGCGCGCGATCAACCAGGAGGAGCGGGTCAGCATGCTGCTGGTGGAGCAGAACGCGGCGATGGCGCTCGACCTCGCCGACCAGGCGTGCGTGATCGAGACCGGCCGCATGGTGCTGTCGGGCACGGCGGCCGAGCTCAAGCGCGACGACGCCGTGCGGCGCTCATATCTGGGCTACTAGTGGACGCCCTGCTCCATCAGATATTGGCAGGCCTCGCGACCGGCGGGATCTACGCCAGCCTCGCGCTCGCGCTGGTGATGATCTACCAGGCGACGCACCTCGTGAACTTCGCCCAAGGTGAAATGGCGATGTTCACCACGTACATCGCCTGGTCGCTGATCAACGCCGGCGTGCCGTATTGGCCCGCGTTCTTCCTCACGATCGGCTTGGCGTTCGTGCTCGGCGTGGTGATCGAGCGCGTCGTCATCCGGCCGGTCGAGCGGGCGCCGGTGCTCGCCGTGGTGGTGGTGTTCATCGCGCTGCTCCTGATCCTCAACAGCATCACCGGTTGGATCTACAGCTACACCATCAAGACCTTCCCGAGCCCGTTCCCGTCGCAGCCGATCTTCGGCCGCTACCTCTCGTCGCACGAGTTCGGCGCGATCCTCGTCACCCTGGTCGTGCTCGCGCTCCTGTATGCATTCTTCCGCTTCACGCCGCTCGGCCTCGCGATGCGCGCGGCGGCGCAGAATCCCGAGTCGAGCCGCCTCGTCGGCATCCGCGTCGGCTGGATGCTCGCGCTCGGCTGGGGGCTCGCCGCGGCGGTCGGCGCGATCGCCGGCATGATGGTGGCGCCGATCGTCTACCTCGATCCGAACATGATGGGCGGCGTGCTGCTCTACGCTTTCGCCGCGGCGCTGGTCGGCGGCATCGACAACCCGATGGGCGCGGTGATCGGCGGCTTCCTGGTCGGCGTGCTCGAGAACGTGCTCGGCGCCTTCGTCATCGGCAATGAGCTCAAGCTCTCGGTCGCGCTGGTGATCATCATCGGCGTGCTGCTGGTCAAGCCGAGCGGCTTCTTCGGCCGCGTGCAGGTGACCCGTGTCTAGAAAAATGGTGACTGTCACCATCTTGCTGCTGGTGGTGGCGTGCCTGCTGCCCTTCATCGTCAGCAACTACCGCACGTTCCAGCTCACCCTGGTGCTGGTCTACGCGATCGCGCTCCTCGGCCTCAACATCCTCACGGGCTACAACGGCCAGATCTCGCTCGGGCATGGCGCCTTCTATGCGCTCGGCGCCTATTGCGCCGCGATATTGATGGACCGCTTCGGCGTGCCCTACTGGGCGACTATTCCAGTCGCGGCGGCCGTCTGCCTCGTCGCGGGGTTCCTGTTCGGGCTACCTGCGCTCAGGCTGGAGGGGTTGTACCTGGCGCTGGCCACCTTCGCCCTCGGTGTTGCAATGCCGCAGCTCCTCAAATACCACCTGCTGGAGAAGTGGACCGGCGGAGTTCAGGGTATTGTGATCGTGAAGCCGGCCGCACCTTTCGGTCTGTCGCTCAACCCCGACCAGTGGCTCTACTTCTTTACCTTGGCGATTACGCTGGTCATGTTTATCCTCGCGTGGAACCTGCTGCGCGGGCGCATCGGCCGGGCGCTGATCGCGATCCGCGACCAGCACATCGCGGCGGAGGCCATGGGGATTCATAACGCGCTGTACAAGTCGCTCGCTTTCGGCGTCTCGGCCATGTATACCGGCATCGCCGGCGCGCTCGGCGCGGTCGCGGTGCAGTTCGTCGCCCCCGACAGCTTCAACATCTTCCTGTCCATCGTGTTCCTCGTCGGCATCGTGGTGGGCGGCCTGGCCTCGATCTCGGGCGCCCTGTACGGCGCGTTCTTCATCCAGTTCATCCCGAACATCGCCGACGAGATCTCGAAGGCCGCCCCGTGGGCGATCTTCGGGGCGTTCATGATCGGCTTCGTCTACCTGATGCCTACCGGCGTCGCGGGCGCAGTGCGCCTGCTCACAGCAAGAAGGAGAGCACCATGAAAGCACTGATCGTTGGCCTGATAGCCGCAGCCCTGGCGGCGCCGGCGGCGGCGCAGAAAAAATACGACGCGGGCGCGAGCGACAAGGAGATCAAGATCGGCAACACCAACCCGTACAGCGGCCCCGCGTCTGCGTACGGCACGATCGGCAAGTCGATCGCGGCGTACTTCAAGATGGTGAATGACCAGGGCGGCATCAACGGCCGCCGGATCAATTTCGTCACCTACGACGATGGCTACAGCCCGCCGCGGACCGTCGAGATGGCGCGTAAGCTCGTCGAGCAGGACCAGGTGCTGCTCCTCTTCCAGACGCTCGGCACGCCGTCGAATACCGCGATCCACAAGTACATGAACACGATGAAGGTGCCGCAGCTCCACGTCGCCACCGGCGCGACGAAGTGGAACGACCCGAAGAACTTCAAGTGGACCATGGGCTGGCAGCCGAACTACCAGACCGAGGGGCGCATCTACGCGAGGCACATCCTGCAGACCAAGCCTGACGCGAAGATCGCGGTGCTCTACCAGAACGACGATTACGGCAAGGACTACCTGAAGGGTCTCGAGGACGGCCTGGGCGACAAGAAGTCGCTGATCATCGCCCGCGCCTCCTACGAGGTGAGCGATCCGACGGTCGACTCGCAGATCGTGCAGCTGCAGGCTTC
The DNA here is from genome assembly GCA_035635495.1 of Burkholderiales bacterium. GTDB lineage: Bacteria > Pseudomonadota > Gammaproteobacteria > Burkholderiales > SG8-39 > SCGC-AG-212-J23. The sequence continues at coordinate 2,262 of DASQAW010000253.1, read as the reverse complement.
CGGCGCCAACGTGTTCTTCAACATCACGACGCCCAAGTTCGCCGCGCAGGCGATCCGCAAGGCCTACGACATCGGCTGGAAGCCTGTGCACTACCTCAACAACGTCTCGCTGTCGGTGGGCTCGGTGCTGACGCCCGCCGGGCTCGAGAAATCCGTCGGGCTGATCACCGCGGCCTATCTCAAGGACAACACCGATGCGCGGTGGGCCAAGGACCCGGCGATGGAGCAGTGGCGCGCCTTCATGAAGAAGTACTACCCGGACGGTGACATGGCCGACAGCTTCAACGTCTACGGCTACACCGTCGGCACGACGCTGGCGCAGGTGCTCAGGCAGTGCGGCGACGACCTCACGCGCGAGAACGTGATGCGGCAGGCCGCCAGCATGAAAGGCTTCCGCGTCGACACGCTGCTTCCGGGCATCACCATCAGCACCGGGCCCGAGGACTATGCGCCGCTCGAGGCGGTGCAGCTCCAGCGCTTCAACGGCAAGCAGTGGGAGCTGTTCGGCGATGTGATGTCCAGCCATTAGAATTTCCGCTGCACTGGAAGAGGAACAGCAGGAGGAGAGCATGCAAGGCCTGATGATGGACATGCCGCTGCAGATCAGCCAGCTGATCCGGCACGCGGACCGCCACCACGGCGCGGTCGAGATCGTCTCGAAGACGGTCGACGGCGGCGCCATTCACCGCTACACCTACCGCGAGGCGCACGCGCGCGCCCGCAAGCTCGCCAATGCGCTGAAACGCCTCGGCGTGCAGCAGCAGGATCGGGTGGCGACGCTCGCCTGGAACAGCTTCCGCCACTTCGAGATCTACTACGCGGTGGCGGGCAGCGGCGCGGTGATCCACACCATCAACCCGCGGCTCTTCCCCGACCAGATCGGCTACATCGCCAACCACGCGGAAGACAAGGTGGTCTTCTACGACACCACGTTCGCTCCGCTGGTGGAGAAGCTGCGGCCGCAGGTCAAGACGGTGCAGCACTGGGTGGCGATGAACGACGACTACGAGAAGCTGATCGCGCCCGAGAGCGAGCGCTACGAATGGCCCGTGTTCGACGAGCATACCGCCGCGTGCCTTTGCTACACCTCGGGCACCACCGGCAACCCGAAAGGCGCGCTGTATTCGCACCGCTCGACCCTGCTCCATGCGTACGCTTCCGCGCTGCCGGACGCGCTCAATATCTCGGCGCGCGACGTGGTGCTGCCCGTGGTGCCGATGTTCCACGTCAATGCCTGGGGATTGCCGTACGCCTGCGCGCTGAGCGGGACCAAGCTCGTCTTCCCCGGCCAGCATCTGGACGGCAAGAGCCTGCACGAGCTGTTCGAGCAGGAAGAAGTCACCATGAGTGCGGGCGTGCCGACCGTCTGGCTCGGGCTGCTCAACTACATGAAGGAGCAGAAGCTGCGCTTCAGCACGTTGAAGCGCGTGGTGATCGGCGGCTCGGCCTGCCCGCCGGCGATGCTGCGCACCTTCCAGGACGAGTATGGCGTCGGCGTGCTCCACGCCTGGGGCATGACCGAGATGAGCCCCCTCGGCACCGCGACCACCTTCAAGGCGAAGCACGCGAAGTGGAGCGACGACGAGCGCAGCAAGCTGCAATGCAAGCAGGGCCGCGCGCTGTTCGGCGTCGACCTGCGCATCGTCGGCGAGGACGGCCAGGAGCTGCCGTGGGACGGCAAGGCCTTCGGCGACCTGCAGGTGCGCGGGCCGTGGATCATCAAGAGCTATTTCAAGGGCGAGGGCGGCGATCCGCTGCGCGACGAGTGGTTCCCCACGGGTGATGTCTGCACCATCGATCCCGACGGCTACATCCAGGTCACCGACCGCTCGAAGGACGTGATCAAGTCGGGCGGCGAATGGATCAGCTCGATCGACCTCGAGAACATCGCCGTCGCGCATCCGGCGATCGCCGAGGCCGCGGTGATCGGCGTCAAGCATCCGAAATGGGACGAGCGGCCGATCGTCGTGGCGGTGAAGAAGCCGGGGCAGGAGGTGTCGCGCGACGAGCTCCTGAAGTTCTACGAGGGCAAGATCGCCAAGTGGTGGATGCCCGACGACGTCGTGTTCGTGAAGGAGCTGCCGCACACCGCGACCGGCAAGCTCTCCAAGCTCACGCTGCGCCAGCAGATGAAGGACTACAAGCTTGGTACGGGCTGAAACCAAAGACCGCATCGCCCGCATCGAGCTCGCGCGGCTCGACAAGAAGAACGCGCTCACCGCCGAGATGTACGTGCAGATGGCGGACGCGCTCGCCGCGGCG